>SDNX01000096.1 GCA_004524545.1 Promethearchaeota archaeon | reverse complement strand
TGTGCAAAGAAGTATGAGGAAAATCCTGTATTTGCACCCACATCAAAAATTACATCTCCATCTTTGAGAGAAATATATCGCTGTAAATACACCTTGTCCTCAAATATCTCTTTGTAAATGTATTCAGCGGTGAATTTATCAACATAATATAGTGTAAGCCCATTAGAGAAAGTCATTTCTTTCATAAAAAACTCTCTCCTATTCCTTTTTCTTCGGAACAACGCAGAGAAACACGACAGGCTTATCCGAGTTGTTTTCGTAGCCACGAGGTTCATCACCCGGCATGAAGATGAACTGATCGTTTGTCACATGCGTCTTTTTTCCATCTTTATCAACGAGATCCATTTCTCCCTCTATTACGTAAATTTCGTGTTCATTCCAATGTCCATGAACTCCGATATTTCCTCCGGGTCCAATTTCAAACCTTCTCATAATAAAATTTGGAGCGATTTCAGGCTTTATTAAAACTTGGATGGTTGTGTGTGTACTGCCGTAGTCCGTTACATCTTTCTTTTCAACTGTAGAATAATGATAATGATCCATACATTGGAATCTTTTTGCGAAGTTTTTAAACTTCTGTTTAGAAAAAAATACTTAGATAAAAATGAGATAGATCTTGAAATGAGAACGATG
The DNA here is from genome assembly GCA_004524545.1 of Promethearchaeota archaeon. Taxonomy (GTDB): domain Archaea; phylum Asgardarchaeota; class Lokiarchaeia; order Sigyniarchaeales; family Promethearchaeaceae; genus AMARA-1. Next base: position 8,974 of record SDNX01000096.1, on the reverse strand, counting down.
TGTACTCGACAGAATATAACACGTGCATATTACAACAAATTATTGGAAATATAACAACAGTATTTGATTATAACACGCGCATAATTTTATTAGGTAAAGATCACTTTAGATAATACATTAGATATCTATCTAAACAAACAAACAAACTGTTATACTAATTTCCTACACCGTTATTAGGCGACGACCCATGATGGCTAAGAGTAAAGCTGTACAAGTAGATTGTGGACTGGATAAATCCAAAAAAGTTAATTCAGAGAAGTGTGAAACCGAAGAGTGTCTCTGGGACGAAATTGGTTTTCATCGTCCCTTAGGAGGCTTGCTGTACAACCTAACGCTTATAGTTCTCACGATTTTATTCGGTGTTGTCATCAATCTCTACATATTACCAAAATATGTGTATCCTTTTCCTGAAACTCTTGGTTGGCAAGATATGACAAATCAATTGTTTTATTTTACATTTGTAGTTGCCGATCTCGGAATCGGTGCTGCTCTGCAAAGGTTCATTGGAGAAATTGCGATTAGAGAACCACGAAAATCTTTACATTACATCAGGTTTTTCATCTGGTTTCAAATGTTCACAGGACTGATTCAAATTACAGGGATTGCGATATGGGTATTGTATGGCGGCGTCACTGACGGAGATCTTGCCTACGCATCTTGGTTCTTATTACTCCACTCTACTATTCAATATCCTGGATTTTTGGGTGTTTTTCGTGCGACTTTAGAGAGTTACCAGCAATTTGCTAAAAGTTCCATGATTCGGTTTTTCCAGGGGGTAGTGCTCGAATCGACTACCAGAATTGCATTTGTTTTTGCAGGAAAATTCCTTGGACGAGCCTTACCCGGTGTTGGAGAATTGATGGGTATTACGATTGGAAGTATTATTGGTGCATATGCAGATGATTTCATTGCAGCTGCTATTGCTGCGAAGTGGACACTCCCCGTTTTGAAGAAGATAGATCCCGACATTGAACTAATCGATGTTTTTGTACCCAGATTTGATAAAGATGTTGTTAGAAAATCGCTTTGGTTTGGACTGCGATCTATGCTACCAGGACTAATCGCTCCTGCTGCCAATCTAGTCGTAGTGTTAATTTATACGCAATATTTACCCAACTACTCAACCATTATTGGATTATTCTATGTCGCTCAGTTAATATCGGGCGCACTTTCCACGTTTTCATTCCCCACTACTGCCAGTTTAGCCGAGGCATATCATAATGGTAAGTTTGCCCTAACTAAAAACTATATTAACCGTCAATATCGCTGGTCGAGCATGGTAAATGGCTTTTTAGGCGCGTTCATTATCGCCATTGCTCCATTATTAGCGAACATTGCGGGTTCTTACTACGCCAACGCTATTATCATGATTCAAATTATGGTGGGATTCCGATTTATTGAAGTCCTTGCGAGTGTTAATGATACAGTATTGATAGCTTCTGGGAAACCCGAATATACCATTTTAGGAAATTTAGCAGAGCAAACAATAAGGATTGGTTCTTTATTCACAATGCTGAATTGGATGCCAAATTTAGCGGGATTATCATTTGTGATTTCTATGGGACTGGGATGGACTGTAAAATGGTTTGTCAGTTTCCTACTCATGAGAAAACGGATTCCCGGATTGAAAATCAATCAATGGCAAGCAGTAGTTTTTCCTGTAGGGGCCGCAATTGTTGAGATATTCTTGTTAGTGATGGGAGAATATTACCTATTGCCTTGGTTGAGTGTAAATATGCACCCTATCTTAGCATCCATTATCTTAATTATTGCAGGATTAATTGTAGGACCGTTCCTTATCTTTTTCCCATTGCATGCACTAATGGGCGGATGGGACTTAGAAACCATTGAAACCCTTCGCAAAGCAAAGGAAATCTCTGGACCATCAAAATTATTCGTGAATTTCATCTATTGGGTTGCTCGGGGATTTGGTGTGCCTACCAAAGAAGATTCAAAACGTGCGCAATATTATAATAAAGTAGGGTTAGACCATACAAATGTGCGTAAAGAGATAGATGAACTAATGGAAATGAAACTGAAAGCACTAGAAGCCAAAAGTATTACTCAAGCAGTAAAATCCTAATTTTTTATTTTTGGGTCAACTCGTAATTAGACGTTCTCTTGACCATAATCAATCAGCAACACTCTAAATATCCATGGGATTCATAAAAGCTAGATGATTGCAATAGCATCTACTTCAACGAGGAAATCTGGATGAATTAAACCTACAACATAAATCAATGAGATCAAGGGTGGTAGACTTTCCGTTCCCCAAATCTTGAGAAACTCTTTAAAGGACGCATGGTTATGTTCGATTTTTTGACCTGCTTCAACATAAACTGTCCATTTTATGATGTTTTATTTTTTGTAGAGTTTGTCGGGACTATTCCACAATATTGCGTTTTCCAATGATTTTACCATCACTGGTAATGCAATTTTACCCTCCTATATACAAAATTGTATGAAGAAATTACTCTGTTACAATGTTTGTGAACGCGGCAGGGTTACTGTGTAATTTGTCCAGATTAATATGTTTGACATTTGTTATCCAAAACGATATGAAAATTCCATTATATCAATATGGCTTAAAATTTATTTTACATGATAAGTTACACCTCTTAGGATGGTACTACCAAATTTAGTCCATATCGAGGATGTTTCAAATTTTTCATTTTCAGCACGATTTTCTCAACCTGTGGAACCAGAAACAAAAATTTTTTCAGAGAAAGGCACCTACCATCCACGAAATTCATTGAATCATTTAACGGGCAAAGAATGGATTCAATTTTCTCGGAGTTGGTTTGTACATAAACCTAAACCAAGAGATAAGAAGAAAGGAGAAGATTTACATCCTGCAAAATATCCTGAGGATCTTATCTCACGATTCATTGAATTTTTTACGAAAAAAGGAGCTTGGGTACTTGATCCCTTCTCGGGAACGGCTTCCACTTTAGTTGCAGCAGAATCGGTAGAAAGAAATGCAATTGGCTTCGAAATATCGGAAAAATGGGCAAAAATCGGAGCAAAACGAACCAACCAGTATGTAATATTAGGTAATGTGCAACAAATTAGCTCAATTTCTCATTTACCGAAATTTGATTTTTGCATCTCATCTCCTCCCTATTGGGACATGTTAGGACATTCTCGTGGAGGATCAGAATCAACACAAAAAGATAGAATAAAGAAAGGATACGATGCAACATTCAGCTCGCTTGAAGACGACCTTGGGAATATAATAAAGTATGACAAATTTATGGAAACGCTATTGCTTATATATGATAACATTCGATTAAAGATGAAACAAGGAGCATACTGTGTGGTAATAATGCAAAATACCTTAAAGGCAAAACAAGAATTTTATCCATTGGCTTGGGAATTCGCGTTGAAAATGCGGGACCATGGGTGGAATTTGCGACAAGAATTTATTTGGTGTCAAAGCGACAAAAAATTAGGAATATGGGGGTATCCTAACACATATATTAGTAACGTCCACCATCATTATTGCTTGGTTTTCCAGATCCCTTGAATTTTTCGAAAGATTATTTTTAGTTAATCTTTAGTTTCCAAAAACGGTATGTTTTTAAGGAAGAACATATTACACTATATTAATTAACAAAAAGTTAACAAAATAAGTGATGAAAAAAATGTCAGATACAAAGACAAAAAAAGAAAAGATCATTGGAATAGACCTGGGGACTTCTAACTCAGCTGCAGCAATAATTGTTGCTGGAAAACCAGAAGTAATTCCATCTGCAGAAGGCGTTTCCTTAGGAGGAAAAGCATTCCCCTCTTACGTAGCATTTACCAAGGACGGAACCCGACTTATTGGAGAACCCGCTAGAAGACAAGCGGTATCTAACCCAGATAGAACAATTGCCGCAATCAAGCGAAAAATGGGAGAAAATTACACCGTAACCATTGATGATAAAAAATTCACCCCGCAAGAGATTTCAGCAATGATTTTACAAAAAATCAAGCAAGATGCAGAAGCGTACATAGGTGAACCTGTGAAAAAGGCTGTAATTACAGTCCCTGCTTATTTTAATGATGCTCAGAGAACCGCTACTAAGGACGCAGGTACTATTGCGGGTCTTGAAGTGGTACGTATTATAAACGAGCCCACAGCGGCCTGTTTAGCGTATGGTCTAGATAAAAGTAAGGCGAAAACCCTTAAAATTTGTGTTCTGGACCTTGGTGGAGGTACATTCGACGTAACCATTATGGAAATGGGCGCAGTGGATGGAAAAGGTGTCTTTGAAGTCGTTTCTACTAGTGGAGATACAAAATTAGGTGGAACAGATATGGATAAGATAATCGTAGATTGGGTAGTTTCAGAATTCAAAAAGAAGAATAATGTTTCACTGCGAGAAGACTCAACTGCGATGGCTCGAGTACTCGATGCTGGTGAAAAGGCAAAAATTGAACTATCTACTGCATATTCAACCCGAATCAACCTACCATTTTTATCTCAGAACGAGGATGGACCATTGCATTTGGATATCGAAATGACACGGGCAAAATTAGAAGAACTAATCGCTCCTGTGTTAAGACGATTAGAATCTCCTATGCAAAGGGCAATTGACGATGCAGGATTCCCACCAAGTGGAGTGGATAAAGTAATACTCGTCGGGGGACCTACACGCATGCCATCGGTACGTGATGCGTTTAAAAAATTCTTCGGCAAGGAGCCTGAGAGAAGTGTCGATCCTATGGAATGTGTGGCTATTGGTGCAGCAATCCAAGGGGCTGTAATGGCCGGAGAAGTTGATGAACTGCTACTATTAGATGTAACACCTTTAACTTTAGGAATTGAAACTTTAGGTGGAGTACGAACCCCTCTTATTGAGCGTAACACCACAATACCATGTGAACGAGCAAAAGTATTTTCAACTGCCGCAGACAACCAACCAGCCGTAGAAATTAATGTATTGCAAGGAGAGCGTCCAATGGCAGCAGATAACCTTACACTCGGTCGATTTAGATTAGAAGGGATCCCCCCAGCACCACGAGGAATTCCTCAGATTGAAGTTAAATTCGAAATTGATGAAAATGGTATCGTAAATGTTACCGCTAAAGACATGGGAACGGGTAAAGAGCAAAAAATCACCATTGAACGAAATAAAGGTACAGGTCTTAGCGATGAAGAAGTACAAAAGATGGTGGACGAAGCGAAAAAGTTCGAGTCCCAAGATAAAGAAAAACAAGAACAGGTAGAAACTCGAAATAACGCCGAATCTATGGTATATCAAGCCGAGAAATTGATGAAGGAACATGCAGATAAATTGGATGACGATTTGAAAAATGAGTTATTACGTGGAATAGATGATGTCAAAGATGCGTTAAAATCTGATGACAATACTCGGATTAAATCTACTTTCGAAACCCTTAACGAATCCCTTCAGAAGTTTGGAACCAAAATCTACGGACAACAAGGTGGTCCCGGAGGTCCTGGAGGCCCTATGGGCGGTATGGGAGGAATGAATCCGGAAGATTTTGCCAGAGCTGCTCAAGAAGCCGCAAAGTCACAAGGAGCCGGTGGAGCCACATATGAAGATGATCCAAAGAAGAAGAAGAAACGCAAGTCAGTGGACGTAGATTGGGAAGAAGAAGAATAAAATAAATCCTCTCCAATCAATTTCCCAAACTTTTTTTACTCCCTTTAATTACATCAACCATAGGTTACAAGAATGAGCAAGAAAAATAAACGAGACTACTATGAAGTACTAGGAGTCAGGAAAGATGCCAGTAAAGATGAAATCAAACATGCCTACCGAAGATTGGCATTAACACACCACCCAGATCGTGTTAAAGAGAATAAAGCGGAAGCAAAAGAGAAATTCATGGAAATTCAAGAGGCTTATTCTGTATTAAGTGATGATGAAAGAAGACGAACCTACGATCAATTCGGATTTAATGCTCCTGAAATGGGAGGTTTTGGAGGCGAAGGTTTTTCTGGCATGTCTGATATTTTCGATATGTTTTTTGGTAGAGGAAATAGCCCATTTGGATCTTCTCGCGATTCTGGGAGTTCTCGAAGAAGAAGACAACAATATGGTGAAGATATCGAACAAAGAGTTGAAATTGAATTCAAAGAAGCTGTGTTTGGTGTTAAAATAGATGTTCAATTAAGACGATACGAACCATGTGGAGATTGCCACGGAAGTGGAGCAGCCGGTGGTTCAAATTCAACTACCACTTGTGACAGATGTCATGGACGTGGTGAAGTACAAGAAGTACGTTCCTCTTTATTTGGTCGAGTAGTCCAAGTAACCTCATGTCCTCAATGCAGGGGAGAAGGAAAAATCATAAAAAACAAATGTCCCACTTGCAGAGGAGAAAAGGTTATTCGATCAACAAAAAAAATAAATGTAACTATTCCACCAGGAGTTGAATCGGGTATGTCTATGAAGGTTCAAGGAATGGGTCATATTCCCACTTCGGATGCAATCCCAGGAGACCTTTACATAACTATCCGAGTAAAACAAGATCCCCAATTTGAACGTGATAACTTAGACATTCGTAGTACTCAAAGTATTTCAATCGTCCAAGCTATGAAAGGTGCTCAAATTCGAGTAGAAACAATTGATGGATTTGGTAAAATACGAATCCCTCCAGGGACTCAAAGTGGTACAGAATTTCGAGTGAGGGGAAAAGGATTTACTCGTTTAAACAGGTTGGAAAGCCGTGGAGACCATATTGTAACGGTTCAAGTAATCATTCCCGATTATAAAAAATTAGATAAAGAAACCCAGTCGTTGATTAACCAATTGGATGATAATCTTCCTAAAAAATACAAGGAGTTCCCTTCGAAATAATAAGGAAGGTGTTATAGATGAAAAAAAGAGAGAAAAAAGAGAACAATAGCATGGAAGAAAAGAAAAAACCGCAAGAGAAGAAAGAAGAGCCGGAAAAACCAAAACCTAAACCAAAGACTATTGAAGAGAAATATCAAGATTCATTAAAAGAAATTGATGAATTGAAGAAAAATCGAATGTATCTTCAAGCAGAAATGGAAAATAGTCAGAAAATTGCACTGAAACGAATTGAAAATAGTAAATATGATATAAAAGTTAATGTAATTCGAAATTTCCTGCCCATAGTCGATTCTTTTGAAGCGGCGATAAGTAAATACCAAGCATCCTCAAAAAAGGATTATGACCAATTATTAGATGGGATAAAATCACTTGAAAAGCAATTCCTTCAAGTATTAAAGGGATTAGGAATCAAACCGATTGAACAGTTATATGTACCTTTTAATTACAAAGAACATGATGTGTTTATGAAACTTGTGGATGAAGGACAACCCGAAGACACCGTTATCAAGATTGCTCAAAAGGGATATTATCTCGGAGAAAACGTATTACGACCCGCTAAAGTAATTGTATCCAAGAAGAAAGACAAACCCAAGGATGCGATCCTAGTGGAAGCTGAAGATGTTGATGTTAAAGAAATTGCAGAGAACGATAAAGAAGCGCATTCTGAAGAAAATCCTGATGTTGAATCCGACAATGTAAAAACGGATGAACCTACAAAAACGGATTATATCAGCTAAGACAACCATCTTCCTACTTTTTATTCCCCTTATTTTTTTATCATTTTTTCTTTTTTGAGCGTCCATGATAAGTGGAGCCGATAGGCGAAACGACCGACAAAAACGGAATGACGAACCATTCATTAATTTTTGGCACTAATTAGAAACTGATACATTAGATCCAAATAAAAAAACTTGGTCGGCACTGGTATAGTGGACGAAGCCCGTTACGTCTATCGCGTCCATCTCATGGAGAATTAGAGACACCTACGCGGTGATCCTACTGATAAAACTTGGAGTCCTTGTTGGGACACGATCCACCGGATGCAGGTGCTCATTCCAAACCTCCAATCTCTTTCCAAACAAAGAAGATTCCACTATTGGACCCCTAAGGTTCCCAGATGTCCCATTCACTACAAGAGATACGAGTTCGAGTCTCTACCTCAAACACGTAAGACGGGGTAGCGGAGCGAAGGTTCGGTGATTAGAAAAAATTGATATTCTCCGAGATAGCGTTAGCTATCGAGTGAGTTTCTTTTCTCCTGATCAGATAAAATTATATTTTCAAAGTTTTAAAGGATCTTACTCTAATTTTTGGAGGTTACACAATGTCTAAAAAAAGTAATAATGGTAAGAATAGTAAAGCGTTAGCCGTTGTTGGAGTAATTTTGTTAGTGGGTGCTGCCGGTTTTATTGGTTGGTTGTGGGGAAATGATTGGATGTTCTCGAGCAATCCAAAGCAATCTACACCTAATCTCGATGGTGTAATTGAAAAACGGGAATGGGCACGCGCTGCCTACACAATTCCATTCTATTTAGATGTGGATAATACTGTAGATTCAACTGTTGGGAAACCTAATATTGATGGATGGAATTATATGTACGTCACTGAGGATGCTAATAACTACTATATAGGTTTAGATTTATGCTCAGATCGCACTAACAACAAGGAAGGAGAGTGGATTTCGTTCCAATTGGCAAATCGACTACCAGACACGACAGGTTCCAAATTAGCATTCCAATCCCTCGAAGATATAGGATATGAATATTTATTCTATAATGTTAGTGATGACACGGTTTTCAGCCATCAATATGAACCTGGTATTGGGGCAACTAGCTACTATGATATTCCAATTGTTCCTGAAATCGATACTATGACAATTCTTCGTGGAGATGTCAGTGGAGATCACTATGATTTTTGGGTCGAGTATGATTCTAAGAATTTAATAGCTAACTCAATGCATTATGAGTCCAGTGGAGTTTGGTTAGCTGGAGATTTCGTTGACATTCACTTTGCAGTCAATATCACAGAAAAATTACCCGATGAAGAGATAAGCACGTTTTTGTCAGGAATGACTGATATGGATTTAAGAATTCGGTTACAATCCAATCTCACATCGAATCCTGCAGGTCACTTTGGGATTCCAACCCAGTATTATTTCG
>SDNX01000095.1 GCA_004524545.1 Promethearchaeota archaeon | reverse complement strand
TTATTCAATTATCAAATGAATTTCAGTTTTAGAGTGCAGAAAATCGTTCAGTGAGTGCAAAATTCCATTTAAAACCAATCGACTGGTGATTTCTTCTTCTTATTCTGTTTCTTCTTTTTGCATCCCAAACAATTATAAACTTAAACAAGGTTGGAAAGATAAGGTAAATTTACTTATGGAACGAGGAATGAATGGAATGAAACACAAATCAATTCTAACTCGAAAGTCAAGATTAGGGATCTTATTAAGCGTATTTATTCTGGGATGCGTATTTTTCAGTCAATTTCTACCAGATTCTCAAAAAGAAGGTAGTTTCAAGAGAACGGATTATTCTTTGCCGTTTTCTCCAAAGACTTCGGATCCAAATGCATTTATTTCCCGATGGGATACTACTCTGGGTGATGGAGCAGACCAAATCGAGTTGCCGATATATTTAAGTGGTAATTATAACTGTTTGGTGAAATGGGGGGATGGAGAACAAACCGCTATAACCTCAGGGTCTTCATCAGCTGCAACGCATTATTATACATCGGCAGGAATCTATACAATAAATATTACGGGGACAATTGAGGGTTGGAGATTTAATGATGCAGGAGATAAGGAAAAACTCATTGAGATTCAACAGTGGGGCTGTCTACGATTAGGAAACTTAGGAGGATACTTTTACGGATGTGGCAATTTAGAATTAACAGCAATAGACAGTTTGGATTTAACGGGTACTACAACTTTAAACCAGGCATTTCGAGGATGCACAAATCTCGGTTCCAAAGGAGATATGAATGGATGGAATGTATCCGGGGTAACCAGCACGTCGTATATGTTTTACGGAGCAACATCTTTTAATCAACCAATCGGGAATTGGAATATGTCCAATGTGGGGGATATTTCCATGATGTTTTACGAAGCAGCGGCATTTAATCAACCGATTGGTTCTTGGAAATTAAAGAATTTAGTCTCATTAACAGGGGTTTTTCGTGCAGCAGCAGCATTCAACCAACCATTAAATGATTGGGATGTGTCTAGAGTAAGTAATTTTGCGTATGTATTTGCATGGGCAATCAATTTCAATCAACCCCTTGAAAATTGGAATGTATCCAGTGCAACTACTTTGTATTATATGTTTTGGAATGCGAGTTCCTTTAATCACCCTTTAAATGGGTGGGATGTGTCTAAAGTCGTAAATTTACATAATACATTTTGTTTTGCCGAGAATTTTAATCAACCACTCAATGATTGGGATGTATCTAGTGTAACAGATATGTACGGAACATTTAGTTTTGCTACAAATTTTAACCAAACATTAATGGATTGGGATACATCGGCAGTATCCGATATGCGATATTTATTCAATAAAGCGCGTTCATTTAATCATCCTCTTAACGCGTGGGACGTATCGAGTGTAACTCAAATTTATGGGATGCTCAGTGATGCAGATGTTTTTAATCAACCTCTTGATACGTGGGATATTACGGGTATTACGGATCTCCATGGGATGTTTTGGGGAGCAAATGCATTCAACCAAGATCTAAGTAGTTGGGATGTTTCCAGCGTCACAAATTTTTACCAAACATTCTATTATTGCGAATCATTCAATCAATCGCTCGAATCTTGGGAAATGTCAAACGCTACAGACATAAGTTATATGTTTTATTATAATCTGGATTTTAATCAACCCTTAAACAATTGGAATGTGTCAAGTGTGACAGATATGTCATATTTATTCTATTGGGCTACCAGTTTCAACCAGCCACTAGATACGTGGAATGTTTCCAGAGTTACAGATATGAGTTACATGTTTAATGGAGCTTCTTCTTTTAATCATTCTTTATCGAATTGGGATGTTTCTTGTGTGACCGATATGAACCGTATGTTCTTACATGCAGAGAATTTCAATCAGCCGCTTAATTCTTGGGATGTATCAAATGTCCATGATATGACAAACATGTTTGCACTTGCACGAGTGTTTAATCAACCTCTTTTCAACTGGGATGTGTCCAATGTAGAGAAAATGAATTATATGTTTGCAAGCGCTGAAAAATTCAATCAAGAAATAGGAAATTGGGAAGTTTGTAACGTAACTGAGATGACAGCGATGTTTTGTGGAGCAATCTCATTCAACCAACCCCTCAATAATTGGAATGTCTCAAAAGTAACACGAATGAATGCCATGTTTACGGATGCAGCATCATTCAACCAGCCCCTAAATAATTGGGAGGTCTCTAATGTCATTTGGATGACGTATATGTTTGAGGGAGCAATCTCTTTCGATCAGTCAATTGGGGATTGGAATGTATCTAGTGTTTCAACCATGTATGACATGTTTGAATCAGTCAAGTTATCGACCCAGAATTACGATGCATTATTAATAGGATGGTCTCAACTACAGTTACAAAACGGGGTGCAATTCAGCGGGGGAAACTCTCGATATAGCAGCAATTCAGCAGATGCACGGCAATATATTCTCGATACCTATGGATGGACCATAATAGATGGTGGTTCTTTAACGGATTCATTCATTTTGACGAGTGATGCGGGTGCTCCCGATGAAGATGGAAGTTTTCTATTATCTTGGTCTGAGTGTTATGAGGCGTCGAACTATTCTGTGTATCAGCATACGGGATATATCACAGAATTCAATACCACTCTTCTATCGATAGCATCACAAATAATCGATCTAAGTTTACCGATTATTGAATATTCTCCTGGAACTTATTTCTTCATAGTCGTTGCGAATACTCCATACGGTCCAGAGCTCTCTAATTGCCTCCAAGTAGTTGTAGATTATTCCAATACTTTAAATATTACGTATCCTGACTCATCTGCAAAATTATTGCAAGGAAAAGCCATCTTTATCCAGTGGAATTCTACTGGGAACATTGAATATATAAAACTTGAACTGTATGATGGAAACAGATTTATTATGGAAATTGTTGCGAATACATCCAATTCGGGAATGTATGGATGGTTGGTTCCAACAGAACTTGGGGAATCTACGGAATACCGAATTAAAATTAGTGATGCTGCAGATCCCGACACATTTGCATTTAGTGAATACTTTGAAATATATTCGGATGCGATACTCGGTTTTAATGTTTCGCTTATTATTGGGCTGATAGCGCTATCGGGGGTATTTATGGTTTTAAGAAAAAAGGATATTATGAAAAAATCATACTAGATCCAAAGTGAATACCGAATCAAGTAGGATGCATTCCACTCGAGAGCACCGCCATGAGTATATAATTATCTATTTTCAAAGAAAAAATCGGTGTTGATATCAAGTTTATTTTCATCAAAAAGAAGATATATGGGAATAATCAAAGCGAATCAATAATAAAACCTGCAGTAAGACCCAAATTCTCTGCAACAAGCATCACATCTTCAAGAATTGCCATGATCAGCTTCATTCATCCGTAGTATATCTTTAACCATATCTTGTGGTGATTTTCCCCTTGCCACTAATCTATCGAATTTTTTTGTATTATTGAAGGCTCGATGAAAATCTTCTTTAGTCACTTTTCGATATGTTTTAGAAGATTTTTTAGAGATTTTTCTGTGTTTATGATTCATCAAATCACCAAGTATAATGAGAAAACAATAAAATAAGTATATGTCTGATATAAAAAAGATTTAGAAAAAACAAAATGATTCTACTAGCAGTTATTAAAAGATGAGCGGTTTTTCTTCTCTTTTTCCTTCAATAATGAAACTAACAATGGATCCGAAAATCACATGAAATTACTCACAATGTGGCAATTCTCGAAAAAAAATGTAATTTCATCTGTATTATGCCGATATATTTAAGGAACATTATGATTAGGTTTGAATAGAATAAAGAAAGAGGAATGTTTTATATTTCTATTTTCAGGTATATTGACTTTCCAAATCTTCAAAAATAAGAAAAAAAAATTATTCGAAACGTAATGCGTCTACTGGTTTAAGCCTGGCTGCTCGGATAGCAGGGTATAACCCAAAAATGAGTGATGTTAAGACTCCAAATAGAATAGCTTGCAATACAATTGAGAAGGATAATACCGGACTCACTCCGGTAAAAATCGACCCAGCTGCGGGATTTTGGATGGAAACTTGCCGAAAGTTTCCTAAGAAAGAAAATGCAAATCCAAAACCATATCCTAAACCAATTCCAACTACAGATCCCAATAATCCTATAATTCCCGTTTCTATTAAAAAAATAAATAAAATTGTATGGTCTTTCGTTCCGAGTGATTTTAAAATACCAATTTCTCTTGTACGTTCTAATAATGATACAATCATGATATTCATTATTCCAATCCCTGCTACAACGAGTGAAATTCCAGCGATGCTTGCTAAAAATGTTTCAATAGTGTTAAATGAACTTTGAATTTGCGCCAATATAGCTTGCGGAGCCGAAACAGTAACTTGATCGGCATAAAACTCCTCAATTTGAGTGGTGACTTGATCTAAAGTTGCACTTTCGTCATCGGTGGTCAAAGCAATAATCGATTGTACTTGTTGCGTCTGAAATAAATCCATAGCCATTTCAATTGGTATGTATATTCCAATATCATTAACTCCCGAAGCAAAACTTCCTGATTCAGTTAATACTGCATCCACTTGGGCGGTTAAATTGTTATATATTATTTCAGTGCCATTTCGTTCAAGCCAGTAAATCGTAAGGTTTTCCCCGACATCCAGATATATCGAATCGTTCCGAAAAGGTTTATGAATCCTACTTCCAATAACAAATCCCGAAGTAGGTGTGCCAAAACTTATACTTCCTTTCTCTTCTACAAAAATAAAAGGGAATATCTGTTTATATTCAGTGAAATTTATTCCAAAAACATTTAAAGAGAAATTTTGGGAGGGTCCCTCAATATAAATGGTTTTCCGAAATACGGGAGTTGCTAGTTCTACATTTTCAAATCCTCCAATGGTCTGGGTGTCGTTAAAATACAATTCGAATGTTGGATCCGCATTGATTATTCCGGTTTTTTTAGAGACATATAAGGAATTGGTAGAAAATCCTTGCTGAAATTGTCTATCTAATTCATTTTCAAAACCTTGACCCAATGAAAGTAGAGCTACAATCGCAGTAATTCCAATGACTACTCCCAATACTGTTAAAACGGTACGCCATTTTCGAGTTTTTATTGCATTAAATGAATAGGATATTAAATCACCAGATTTCATTGGTTTACCTCCTTAGGTTGATTAGTATTTGATTCAAATACGCGACCTGATGAGTGAGTAGGATCTTTGTCATATAATACACCATCTACTAAGTATACAATCCGATCTGCCTGCTGAGCGATATAAGAATCATGAGTAACGATAATGACAGTAATATGACGATTTCGATTCAGATTTTTTATTAAATCCAGTAAAACGTCCCGTGATTTTGTATCAATATTCCCTGTGGGTTCATCCATTAATAAAAATAATGGATCTCCTGCTAAAGCTCGTGCAATGGCTACACGCTGCTGTTGTCCTCCACTTAACTCATTGGGACGATGAAATAATCGATCTCCCAAGCCTACTTCTTCCAGTATTTTTTGAGCTTTTTGACGCCTTTGATTTTTTTTCATATTGCCTAAGATAGCTATGGCAAGTTCAACATTTTGTAGAGCAGTGAGTCTGGGGATAAGATTGAAATATTGAAAGACGAATCCCACCTGTTGTCTCATCTCCGCTAGCCGATTTCGATTCTGTTCTTTAAGATTCTTGCCACCGATAATTAGTTCTCCTTCTGTGGGAACGTCCAACGCACCTATAAGATGCAATAAGGTGGATTTGCCCGATCCCGAGGGTCCAACGATTGCAATAAACTCCCCTTTTTCAATTTCCAAATTTACTCCTCTTAGGGCATGAACGGGAATTTTGCCCTGCATATAAGTTCGTTTAACCTCTCTGGCTTCTAAAATAAGTGGTTTTGACATTATGATCCCATCATCCATAATATAATGAGAGTATGACTAACAATAGCATTATTAACCTTTGAGAGACCTTTGGTCCCATTGTGTTTAAGTATTGAAATTCAACAAGTATTCGTTACAAAGCAAATCGGATGCGTAACAGAATTGTACAATTCCAAAAAAATAGTAATCAACCACGGGTCTTTCGTCTTCTCTGAGATGTAATCTTTAGCGAATCTATTGATTTCCAGGAAACTTTTTTGTTCTTTTCTTAGCTGCAAATGCTTAAAAATTCGGACTTTCATGCATTATCTACACCATTATAGTGTGTGTGAAAAAAATAGCAAATGGCGGTAAAACAGCTGCAATTGTGATTCTTTCTATTATATCACTTGGTGAATTAGGATTATCTGGTTATATGTTCGTTGAAGATCAATTCTTAGGTGGAAATGAATATATTCCTGATCAGAAGCACAATAATAGATTTAAGCTGAATGATTACTGATTACAAAAAAAAATAGGTTTTATAAGATGAAAAAAAAGGTGAAAACTGTTTTAATTATTTCCTCTCTGTTATTCGTGAGTCTCTCAGCTGCTGGAATAACTTATATTTTACTTTCGATAAATGGGAATAATGGAGGAAATTTAAACGATACAATTGGCCCCATTGTTAGGATTTTAAGTCCATTAAATACATCCTACATAGAAGATGTACATGTTATTGAGATTGATGTAGTAGATAACGGTGATATTGAAGAAATCTGGTACAGTTGGGACGGGAACACAAATCATACATACACTAGAAGGACGTTGGAAAGATTTCCGGATGGAATCCACACTTTGTGTGCATGGGCACGAGATACTTCGGGAAATGTTGGCTCTACATCCCTTACATTTGTTGTGATGCTGAATGATCCTTTTATATCTAAATGGGATACAACTAAGGTTGGAGGAGTTGGATCCACAGGGAATTTCCAAGTGAAGTTACCTTTGGAACAAGATGGAAACTATCTATTTCGGGTTGATTGGGGGGATGGTATAGCTGATACTATTTACAGGTGGGATCAAATTGAAGTAACTCATACTTACAAATACGAGGGAACATACAAAATAAGCATTGCCGGCACTATAAATGGGTGGAGGTTTAATGGAGGAGGAGACTGTAAAAAGTTAATTCAAATTTCTCAATGGGGCACTTTACAATTGGGAAATTCGGGAGGATACTTTCAAGGTTGCTATAATCTGGAAATTACTGCACTAGACAAATTAAATTTAACTGGAATAACTAATTTTCAACATATGTTTGCCGATTGTCATAACTTAGATATAGTTCAAAATATGAACTTGTGGAATGTTTCAGCAGCTACGGACATGAGTTTCATGTTTTATAATACTCATTTGTTTAATCAAAACATCGGTGATTGGGACGTATCGAATGTTGTGACTATGGATTATATGTTTTATTCAGCAAGAGTATTCAATCAGGATATTGGGGATTGGGATGTATCCAGTGCAACGAATATGACTAGTATGTTCTTGTATGCAGGTGATTTCAATCAGTTTATCGGTAATTGGAACGTATCAAGCGTTAATAATATGAGTAATATGTTTACGTTCGCTGAAGACTTTAACCAGAATATAGAAAATTGGGATGTATCTAGTGTCACCGATATGAGTGGGATGTTTTCTGGAGCTACTAACTTCAATCAATCCTTAAATATTTGGGACGTTTCAAGTGTAACGGATATGAGGTGGATGTTTTCTGGAGCTACTAACTTCAATCAATCCTTAAACATTTGGGACGTATCTAGTGTAACTGACATGAGTGGGATGTTTTGTGATGCAACCTCGTTTAATAGGAATATCACAAAATGGGATGTATCGGGTGTAACTGACATGGGTGCCATGTTTTGTGGGGCTACATCATTCAACCAGTCGATAGGAGTTTGGAACGTGTCTAATGTTTTAAATATGGGTTCATTATTCTCAGAAGCTATAAGTTTCAACCAGTTTCTTGGAGAATGGAATGTGTCGAATGTTAAAAGTATGGACGAAATGTTCATAGGTGTTACTTTATCGACATTCAACTATGATAATATGCTGATCAATTGGTCAAATTTAACGATTTTACAAACTGGAGTAAATTTCCATGCTGGAAATTCACAGTATACTAATAGTGGAGATCCTTTACACGCAAGAGATTCATTAATTACAGTATATGGATGGATAATCACCGATGGAGGTCCAAAAGTTTAATTCGTTTAATCCAAAAGTTTAACTCTCTATTATTTAAGAAAAAGCGGTGGGGTTTGGTATCGAAAGATTATGAAATGGTCATGCTAGCTCGTGAAATGCACATCAAACCTGTTTTTTTCCTCACTGAAAAACGAAAACACAAGGATTTAATCCGAATCTCAAAAGGAAATTATATTATTCATTCATAATGCAATCATTCATCATGGAAACACCGATTGATATGGATATTACCTTTTTTAAAAAAAATCTATCTCCATCATAAACGGTTTTAAGATATATTTCCAGTCGCAAATGATCCGTGAGGGATAAAGAAGTCGCTTAGATTCGGAATCCCTAAGACTCATTCCGTTATTTCAATGAATAGATAAAGAAAGTATTATAAAGTTAGAGAGAGATTCGTGAGTATTTTGTTTATTTCATATAAGAGTTAGGAGAATAAAGAATGAAAAAACTAAGAGCATCCAAAGCCGTCTATTTTATATTACTAACTACATTAGTGGTCGCAATTCAAATTGGAATATTAGATTGGAATTTAGAAAATTATTTTCTGAATCTAGAAGAAAATACCGAAGTTATGGATTATTCTTTACCATTTTTGCCCCAAGCATCTAATCCAAATGCATTCATCTCCCGTTGGGATACTACAAAATGGGGTTCTAGTGGAAATAACCAGATCAAATTACCCTTAACTGCAAGTGGAGAGTATAATTTTTTTGTGGATTGGGGAGATGGGACAAACGATACTATTACCGTGTATAATCAAACAGAAGTTACACATACATTCCCAAGTTCGGGTATATATACCGTAAATATAACTGGTACAATAGTAGGTTGGAAATTTGGAGGAGACTCGGAAAAGATAATAGAAATCCAGCAATGGGGATGCTTGCGTTTGGGAAATACAGGGAATTATTTTGCTTATTGTTATAATTTAGTAATCTCTGCTACTGATAATCTGGATTTAACAGGTACTACTACTTTACGATCTGCTTTTCAATATTGTTACGATCTTGGTAGCTCAGGGAACATGAATGGTTGGGATACTTCCAATATTACAGACATGAGTTATATGTTCAATCTTGCTACTGATTTCAATCAACCTATCGGAAATTGGAATGTCTCTAAAGTTACCAGTATGGCATATATGTTTCATTATGCTTCTGATTTCAATCAACCTATCGGAAATTGGAATGTCTCTAAAGTTACCAGTATGACATATATGTTCTATTCTGCTTCTGATTTCAATCAATCTATCGGAAATTGGAATGTCTCTAAAGTTACCAGTATGACATATATGTTTGCTTATACGCATGAGTTCAACCAACCTTTAGAAAATTGGGATGTCTCTAAAGTTACCAGTATGGCATATATGTTCTATTATGCTTCTGATTTCAATCAATCTATTGGAAATTGGGATGTATCCAGTGTGACCAATATGCAATATATGTTTGCTTATACGCATGAGTTCAACCAACCTTTAGAAAATTGGGATGTGTCCAGTGTAACGAATATGTACGGAATGTTTTATTACACCTATGAGTTCAACCAGCCTTTAGAAAATTGGGATGTATCCAGTGTGACCAATATGCAACATTTG
>SDNX01000017.1 GCA_004524545.1 Promethearchaeota archaeon | reverse complement strand
CATCGGGAGTGCCAAACGTGAGAATTCTACTTGTATCGATACCGCCAATAAGACACATTTTGTCTCTAACCTTAGTTCGTATTCGTGCTAAATCATTCCCTGCAGGGACTTCTAGACTTTGGAGTGCATCTAATCCAGCCTTCATGAAAAGATCAAGGAACTCTTCGATGAAGCCGCATGAGTGCATCCATATCACCGCTCCATGCTTGTGTGCTAAATCACACCTACTTTTTAAAGCGGGGTAGAAAAATTCTTCATACATCTTTGGACTGATCAAACCCCTTCCTTTTTGCCCAAGATCATCTCCAGTGTCGATAATTTTATAACCCGCTTCAAGAGCTGACTCCTCCTGCTGTAAACATATTGTTTCATATTTTTTACATATGTCTTTCAAGACTTCGGGTTTCTTACGAGCCAATTTCGCAATCGAACCAGGTCCGAATCCTCCAAAAATTGCTTCAAAATGGTTTGATGCATTTCCGGATAATGCAAATGGAAATCCTTTCCTTTTCATATAAGAACGAGCTGCTTTTGCTACTTTAATTAAGAAGCCATTTGGATTAAATTCATTGTCCCAAGGGGCACCAAACTCGTTAAAAAACGCTTCAAACTTCTCTAGTGCAGCGTTGTCTGGACCACTGAAAAAAGGCTTATAGTACCACCAATATGTATGAAGTCGTTCTCCTTTTTCTCCTAATTGGTGTCCTGAACTCAAAACACTTCCATTATAAGTTATTCTGTATTTTTTCTTACTTAGTGGGAGTGTTCTAGCTTCCTTCTTTGTATAGAACCAATCAGTTTCAGGATTGTAATATGCCCTAAGATGGGGAAACTTAGGATGCAATGCACGAAAAGGGATCCATGCGGTGGTTCCTCTAGACAACCAATTTCTTGCCTGTATTTGCCCTAATGCGACCTTTCCTTGACTCTCCTTCCAGTATGTGAATCGGTTCTTTCTTTTGTATTCTTGCAGTTCTTTGTAAAATAAACCCGCTTTTTCAATACTAAACCAGCATGATGGCATTCTGTCAACTTCTTCGCAACGCATTGCTGCAATAAATCTTTCTTCGCCATTCATTTCTTTCATAAAACTGGGTCGGTTTGTGAAAATATAAAGATTTCAAAGAACAAATCTCAAACAACGTACACAGAAGATTTTTGAATTCTTATCCAGAGATACTTCATGAGGATGACAAAATCAAAACTTAAAGTGGGAGTAATTGGGTGTGGGATTGTTGCAAAGAATGGACATCTACCTTGGTATGCGAAATCACCATTAGCAGATGTATATGCTATTGCAGATCCCGATTCCGCTCACCTTAAGAAAGCGAATAATCTCTATCATCCCACATTACAATATACTGATCCAATGGAACTTTTGGAAAATTCAGAAATCGATGCAGTCAGTATATGTTCACCACATTGGGCACATAAAGAACAAGTAATCCGAGCTGCAAAAAATGGAAAACATGTCTTATGTGAAAAACCATTGACAATAAATCTTGAAGATATGAACGAAATGATACATGTGGTAGAGCAGAATGGAGTAATTTTCCAAACCGCTACGCAAAAACGCTTCGACCCGGGATTTCAAAGAATCAAAGAACTTATAGATAATGAGACATTGGGGGAAATCTACCATATTTCTCTGTATTGGTTTCATTCAATTCCGAATCTTGAATCAAAATGGATAAGGAAGGGATTAAAATTTTTCAAATCTTTAGGTATTGATATCTTAAAGGAAATGGGGGCATGGCGTTTAACCGATTCTCGATCTGGAGGAGGAGACTTTTTGGATCATGGCCCTCATTATATTGATCTCCTGCGTTGGTGGTTTGGTGATATTAAAAATGTATCCGCACAAGTGAGAAAGTTCCACGATGTTCATCAATATGAAGATCATACGGCAGCGTTATTTTCGTTTAAAAAATGCAATACTACCGCTATTTTTGAACGTTCCCATAATTTTGTTGGCAGGTTTGCTGGGAAAGAGCAAGGGAGAATTCATGGTATGAAAGGAACAATTACCTTTGATGTACCTTTTGAACCAAAACTGAAACCAATGCGAGTTGAAAAATATCTATGGACGAACATTATTACTGACCACCCTTCTCAAATTTTGTATAAAAGTTCAAGGAATCCATGGAATCTGTCTTATGCACGGCAAGTAAGGAGTTTTATTAATCAAGTCTTAGATCGTTCGAATAATGATGTTGGATTCCCAAAAGAATGGATTCCCACAATTTACGATGGAAAAGCAGCATTAGAAGTAGTACATGCGGTATATGAGTCATCTCGCAAGCAGATTGTGAAAGAGTTATAAAAGAAATTAATATAGAACTAAAGAGTATTATAATGAAATTTATATGATCATTTCAAAAAATATAATTTGGTTGGGAGTATGATTAGGTTTAATCCCATTACTGAAGATGGTAAATTTCAGAGTTTCTAGTCTTTGGTATCAAGATAGTATATGTTAATTATGGATTCTGAAAGTGTTGAGTCAAAAATTTCGCAAAGATCCCTATCTATCAACGAAATTCGTCTTCCTTTCTTGAGATCTACTCCTCAATCTATCCCATTAGGATCATCTCAAATTGAATTCGAAAAAAACGATGGAATTATCAAATTTCCATCACAAATAGAGATAAATTCTGAAAATTCTCCACCAATTATCCATAGGATCCAAAACAAATTTGAATTAAAGATGTCATATGCAAAAACCAAATCTACCTATAATTGAAAAACCCGATTGGGAAAATGCCGCAGTAATTGGAATAAACAAGGAACCAGCCCATAATACTTCAATTCCACAGGAATCTTTAGAAGCAGCTATGAAATATGAAGTTGAATCTACTTCTCCATACTTTCAATCGCTAAATGGAAAATGGAAATTTCATTGGGTAAAGAAACCTGCGGACAGACCAATCGAATTCTATAAACAAGAGTATGATGTATCTGAGTGGAAAAAGATTGATGTACCGAGTAATTGGCAACGGAAAGGATATGGAATTCCAATTTACACAAATATCCGATATCCTTATTCTATTGGGAGGAAAGACCGTCCAAGTATTGATCACGAATATAATCCCGTGGGTTCATATAGGACAGAATTCACGATTCCTGATAATTGGGACGGTAGAGAAATGTTCATTCATTTTGCAGGGGTCAAATCGGCATTCTATATCTGGATAAATGGAGAGAAAGTAGGATATTCTCAAGGTTCAATGACACCTGCAGAATTTATTATTACAAAATACGTTAAAAAAGGATTAAATACACTAGCCGTTGAAGTGTATCGTTGGTCAGATGGTTCCTATCTGGAAGACCAAGATATGTGGCGCTTTAGTGGGATTTATAGAAGAGTATATCTATTCTCTACACCAAAGGTCCATATTCGGGATTTCTTTGCGCATACACAATTCGATCAAGAGTATGAAGATGCAACCCTAACAGTTCAAATTAAGATAGCAAATCTCGGAATGGAAAGTTATAAATTACAAATATCCACCGAGCTTTTCAATTCTAAAGGGAAATCACTTTTTGAACCTCACTTTGACACATTCCAGAGTATGCTTTATAACGAAGTGAACATTAGTAATCAATACAAAATTGAAAAACCGCATAAATGGACTGCTGAAACCCCAAATCTGTATACTTTAGTCTTGAAACTGCATGATAGTGAAGGAAACATAATTGAAATTGTTTCAAATCGTATTGGGTTTAGGCAAACTGAGATAAAAAATGCTCAAATGTTGATTAATGGGGAACCTATTCTGATTAAAGGGGTTAATCGACACGAACACGATCCTGAGCACGGTAGGTATGTGCCGTATGAAAGAATGAAACAGGATGTGTTGCTGTTCAAGAAATATAACATTAATGCGGTTCGGAACAGTCATTATCCGAATGATCCTCGCTTTTATGATTTATGTGATGAATTTGGTATCTATGTGTTAGATGAATGCAATCTGGAGTCTCACGGGTTGCGCTTTAAACTTCCAGCTAGTAAGGAAAAATGGACTGCTTCTGTAATTGAACGGATGGTGAGTATGGTAGAACGGGATAAGAATCATCCTTGCATCTTTATGTGGAGTCTTGGTAATGAAGCAGGATTTGGAGAGAATTTTGTGAAGATGAAAGAAGCGGCTTTGGCTATTGATCCGACACGACCCTTCCACTATGAAGGGGACTATGGACTAGAAGTTTCTGATGTATACAGCTCCATGTATACGAAAATTCCGATGTTAGAGCGTTCAGGACAGAAAAAAGTTGTCAGCAATTTCTTCAAACCCTTTCTCTCCCCAAAAAAATATGCAGACAAACCCCGAATGCTCTGTGAATATGCTCATTCCATGGGAAATAGCACAGGAAACCTACAAGATTATTGGGATGTAATTGAACACTATGACAACATCATTGGAGGATTCATCTGGGATTGGGTAGATCAAGGGTTACTAGAAACGGATGAAAACGGTAAAGAATATTGGACATACGGTGGAGACTATGGGGATAAGCCCAATGATGGCAATTTTTGTATAAATGGAATAGTCCGACCTGACCGAACTCCTAATCCTGGACTATTCGAGGTTAAGAAAGTCTATCAAAACATCAAAATCCATCGAGTAGAGGTTGAAAGAACGGAATTTAGTATTGAAAACATTTACCGATTTATTTCCTTAAAAGAATTTGATTGTACATGGAAACTTGAAGCCAACGGAATAATAATTTCTAGTGGTTTAATTGAACCTCTAGATATTCTGCCGATGCACACCCAAAAAATAAAGTTGCCATATGTCATTCCAGAACCCGAAGTAAGTGTTGAATATTTCGTCACAATTTCCTTCATTTTAAAAGAAAATACCGCATGGGCAGAAAAGGGTTATGTTGTAGCTTGGGAACAATATCCGTTAAGAGTTAAAACTGATAAACAGAACCTAATTGCCGTTCCTACTGCATCTTTAATGACGTACGATAATGAGAATAATATCATGATTACAGGAGAAGATTTCTCTGTAACCATTGGTAAAGAGACAGGTACGGTTGAATCCTATATTGTTAATGGACTTCAAGTACTCAAAACACCATTAGAACCAAGTTTTTGGCGCGCTCCAACAGATAACTTGCTTGGTATGGGAAAATATTTCATTTGGAACAAACTTCCGAAATATTGGAAAACCGCTTCTAAAAATCGAATCCTTTCGGAGTTCACGCTTGTTAAAAATCTGAAAAACAAAGTTCGAGTGTATATATCTTGGAACATCATGAAATCACCGTTCAAAGTGAGATATACGATTCACAACAACGGGGAAATCGAAGTAAGTTGCTCTTATACACCGAAAAAACGCATGATTAAAATGGGTATGACCGCACAAATCCCTATTACTTTCTCTAATGTCAAATGGTTTGGACGAGGTCCCCATGAAAATTATGAAGATCGGAAAACGGGTGCAGCAATAGGACTTTATGAACTGCCGATTTCAGAATTTATTCATAACTATGTCCGTCCTCAAGAAAATAGTAATCGATGTGATGTTAGATGGGCAAGTTTTACTAATGAAGAAGGTAATGGAATCAAATTCGTTGGTGGAAATCCATTTAATCTCAGCGCTTGGCCATACAGTTTAGAGGATTTAGAGAGTGCCAAGCACATAAATGAGTTACCAGAGCATGACTTTATCACCGTGAATATCGACCACAAACAAGAAGGCGTTGGTGGAGATGATTCTTGGGGTGCACCTGTTCACAAACAATACCAAATTCCAAAGAACATTGAATACAAATATTCATTCCGAATTTCGATAATTTAAAGATGGATCTTTTTGGATTGAATGAAATTGGTCGAACACAATCAAAAACTTTCACTCTGGTACGCTAAACCGGCAAAAAAATGGACTGATGCACTTATGATAGGTAATGGGACATTAGGTGCAATGATATTCGGTCGAACGACTACAGAACTCATTCAATTTAACGAGGATACTTTATGGGCAGGTTTTCCTAGAGATTATACAAGACCAGAAGCTTTGGAGAGTTTAGAACTTGCGCGAAAACTAATTTTCGATGAAAAATACGCAGAAGCACAACAATTGATAGAAGAAAAAATGGTAGGAAAGCGATGTCAACCCTATCTCCCGTTGTCCATTCTCAAAATTACCTTAAAACACCGAGGAGTCTCCAATTATCGTAGAAATCTTGATATTGATAGTGCAATCTCCACTGTGCAATATCGACTGGGTGATACGACATATGAGCGAGAAATGTTTGCTTCTTATCCCGATCATGTGATTTCCATTCGATTAACTGCATCAAAACCGAAGAAACTTAATTTCCGATTAGAATATGATAGTAAGCTCGAAAGTATCACCAAGATAGAATTCATTAATGAAAAGTGGACCTTAACAGTTTCTGGAAGAGCTCCGAGTTACATTGATACATACATTCCTAACGGGACTGTCATATATGAACCTGAGAAAGGAATGCGATTCCATTCTAAGGTTATCCTGAAAGATTGCGATGGAATAATTCATAACAATGGGTCGTATATTGAAGTTTCGGGTGCAACCATATGTAACCTAATTATGGTAGCCGCTACCAGCTTCAACGGTCCTGATAAAGATGCTTTCACTGAGGGAATAGATGAGGTTAAGAAATGTATGATTCATTGGAATGCAATCCAAGATAAATCTTACTCTGAACTACTCAACTCACACCTTAAAGATTATCAAGAATTATTTCACCGTGTAAAATTTTCACTGGGTGATAATCCATATACCGACCTGCCTACGAATGAACGATTAAAACGTATTCAATCTTTTAAAGGACGCTACCCACTGTTAGCAGATGTAATTCAGGGAATAAAGAAGACTCTCTTTAGAAGTAAGCACAAGGAAAATGTAGGATTTGAATCTGCATTAGAAAATTTTGATGATTTAAACCTAATTGCCTTGTATTTTCAGTTCGGAAGATATCTAATGATAAGTAGCTCAAGAGAGGGTTCTCAGCCAATTAACCTGCAAGGCATCTGGAATAATAAGGTACATCCTCCGTGGGGTAGCAATTACACCACTAATATTAACACTGAGATGAATTACTGGCCAGTGGAGGTATGTAATCTTTCTGAATGTTTTGAACCTCTATTAATCATGATAAAGGAAGTGGCGATCAAAGGAGCCCATACAGCAGAAATTAACTATGGTGCTAAAGGTTGGGTGCTTCATCATAATTCGAATTTGTGGCGAATGACCGAACCATCATTTGGTAGTGCGTCTTGGGCATTTTGGCCAATGGGAGGGGGATGGCTTTGTCACAACTTGTTCGAACACTATCAATTTACTCAAGATAAAGAATTCTTACAGAACGAAGCATATCCTCTCATGAAAGGTACATCATTATTTTTCATTGACTGGCTTATTGAAAAAGATGAATATTTGGTAACATGTCCAAGTACATCCCCTGAAACAGGATTTTTTGACAAAAAAGGTCGAAAACACAATGTTCACTATGCATCGACATGTGATATGACAATTATTCGTCAGCATTTTAGAAACACAATAGCTGCTGCACAAGCTTTAGAGGTTGATATTGAATTCCAAGAGTTATTACAAGAAAAGATCATTAGACTTTTTCCCTACCAAATCGGAAAATATGGGCATCTACAAGAGTGGGCTGAAGACTTCGAGGATATTGAGTTGGGACATCGTCATATGTCACATTTGATAGGAATTCATCCCTTTAATTGTCTCACGCAAGAAAAAACACCAAAATTATTTCAAGCGGCTAAAAAATCTATCGATCGCAGAATAGAGTATGGAGGCGGAGCCACTGGTTGGTCTTGCGCATGGAAAATTAATTTACTTGCACGGTTTAAAGACCCACAAGGCACATATAAAGCTATTGTAACGATAATACGAAACAGTACTTATCCGAATCTCTTCGATTGCCATCCACCTTTTCAAATTGATGGAAATTTTGGCGCAACTGCTGGGATTGCAGAATGCCTTCTTCAGAGTCACGAAGAATGTATTGAACTACTGCCAGCATTACCTACTGAATGGCAATCTGGACATATTATTGGTATCAAATCTCGAGGAAATGTAACTGTTGATATCGAATGGAAGAATGGGAAATTAATACAAGCTAATTTGCACATTCCATATAATGGAGAAATGGTGGTTCGTAGAAATTCACGCTCACAGATTACTTCAGTGACTTTAGAGGGTAGAGAAATTCCATTTGAAGAGTATGATAAAGACAAAATTATTTTTCATACGAAACCGGGAAAAACCTACATTTTGAGATGACAACCCTACCAAAAGTCTCTACCTTTTATCAACTTCTTAATTTACCTAGAAGATAGAATTTTGGAAAATTAAAATAGTTGCTTATTTATTTAGGTAAAACCTTCCCTTTTTTTTATATTAGGTCGTGAGAGAAAATGAAAAAATTGGTTAAATATTGGTTATGGGGTACCTTTGCATGGTGGATCGTAGTTTTTCTTATCTTTGTATTTATAACACCAATCCCAGAAATCGTGCTACAGTTAAGAGAAGTAGAGAAAATTATTCCTGCCGGGTTTTATTTGGCCCTGAGCATATTTGCATTCTTTATGATGTTCAAGATGATAAAAAAAATGCAAGAAAAAGAGGATAAATCTGGTATTGCGGATTCGCTTTTCGGCTTTTTTCTGTTGTCTGGAGCTAGTGCATTAATTCAGGGATTGTTTGGAATCATAGAGTTTACAGTTAGAGACCTACAAGTCTTTTTTACTGATTCTACATTTATTTTTATTTCCGGAACCGGATTTATGTTGACAATTTTCATGATTGAGTTATTTTGGAAAGAGCGAGAACATAACCAAAATATCGGGATATTGGTTGGAATTGGAATCATAATCCTATTTTCATATGTTGGAATTTCTTTGAATATTATCCTTGAACTCAATGACATATTCCTCTACATTCCCACAGCTTTGTTATTTGTGGCCACAATCCTAATCTATCTGCTTCTAATCATCAACTCATTCAAGATTTATAGATATTTAGAAAAATCAATTGAAAAGCGTTCATTGCTTAGAATTGGACTAAGTGGAATTTTTATGATAATTGGGTTTATTTTAGTGCTGATTTACATATTTTTAGATGAGTTCTATGTCCGAATTGCGAATGCTGTGTTTCTAATGATTGGTTATTATTTGTTATTTCGAGGATTTACCCGACCGATAAGAAAATCTTCTTGAATTCAAAACCCTTTATGGGTTCATTCTATTTTTATTACTAATCCTGGATCAGAAATATCTTCTTCAGAAGCATTTTTATATCCAATCTCCTCCAATAAAACTCCAGATAGGGTAATTGAAGTCTCTTGTTTATCAATTCTGTCTGAAATTTCCGTAGCTTCATCCCCTTTCAAATCTTGTGCCCATATCGCAGAGATTTCTTTTGGAGAATCAAACTGTAAAGTGAGAGAGTTATAGTATCCAAAAATACCGAGAGTGGTATCTGATTTTTTCAAGAACAGTGTGATATCAGCTTTTGGTGTTACAAATTCCTTCCTACCATAAACCCTACCTAAAGTGGCAATGGAAACAGCCCCATTAGGGTTCTTACACGCTACTACCCATGGTTTCTTTCCTTCGATTACGATTTTAGGGAGTTTTATTCCTCGAGCAACTACTGCGGGAGCTCCTTGTTTCACAGTTTTATTCAAGACGCTCTTATCCCAAAAATCACCCGATTTGAACAGCCATTTGTCATAGAGAATTTCATTACTTACTATAGTTTGTAATGCTGAACAAGCAAACGGTGGTGCAATTCTATGCCATTTTAACGCACGAACTACTTCATCCATGCGATATTTACTGTTACGAGGTCTAGGCATTGCAAAATCTAACTCTTCTCCATTTCTCACACGTAATTCTCTATAGGGATGCCTCATAACACCAATAGCACATCCTAAAGCAGCACCTATATATAATTCTTCTTCACAATTAATCAGTTGTAACCCGGATCCTTTCTCTCGAGAATTTACCAAGATTTTAGCAACTCGATCTAGAGTTGAAGGCACTGACAACTGAGGAGAAACGTCATAGGAACGATATACATCGGAAAATTTCAGAAGTTCTTGTGCATGTCTTAGATATTTTTCAGAAGTTAACCCATCTCCAAATTTATTGTTAAAAGGACCTGTTGGATGAGCGTGTTCTACTCGAATATTCTGTTGCATTCCAAGTGAAGTGAGTAATTTGCGGAAAGGAATACTGTGCATTTTGATGCCCCAATCTATTTTCCAATACTGTATACTTGCGAATTTTGACCAATCCGTTCTTTCTTGCCAATATTTTCTTTTCCTGAGATCGAAAGCATCTTTGAAGTCGGACGCTTCTTGAGCTGCGACCCATATTCCAATACCTTTCCATCCCAATTCTTTAAATTTTTCATTTAAGTCTTTTAAACGTTCTTCTGGTTTTCCTTTTGCAGAAGGGAACCGATCCGGATGTAAGTAGAATGAAGACAGGTATTTTTTAATATGGAACAAATTCAAGATTGAGTTTATCCCGTCTCTAATGGGACCTTTTTCTCTATTTTTGAATTTTGGGATTTCCAGTAAAGGTAAATCCCAACCATCATCAAGTATAACGATTAGGTCTTTTCGGACTTCCTTAAAAATCGAACTAGCCCAACCATTTTCTCCAACCAACAAATTTTCAGTGATATTATTTCTGGCATGGAGAGCTCCTCGAGATCCCTCAAGTTCTGCTATATTGAATAAAGAATCTCCTTGTCCAAAAATATAGTTCTGCAAAGACCATGTGCACCAATAATTTGGAGATTTACTTGGTGAATCAGGGATTAAATTTACCATATTCCTCCAAGTAATTACAACTTAAAGATAAATTAATTTAATGAATTCCGGAATGAATTCTCTTTAGCTAACTCATACGCCAACTTTGCTGGAATTTCTCTAAGAAATTGTGGGTTTTGATGAATTTGGGAACCATCTACTACACAGAACTTAGATCTATGCTTGTTTAGTTTTTGATCTTGAGAATTTCTGCGATATGCTAGAATCGTTCCTTCTTTTGCATTGAATATCCATTTTGCTGAATAGAGATCTTTATTTTTTTCATCAAATTTACGCTGGTTAAGTATCACTTCTACTTCATCACAGGTGCTTTTATTCCAAATTCCTACATACTCATGCTCTTCTTTTTTGGTAAAGCCTTTCGTTACCTCTTTATATCGTAGGATAGATACATACGCATTGTGTTTAAGTATACGATTAAATTGACCTATAGTTTCGATGGTTATGGGTAAGTACCTTCTACGGGAATTAAGTATGGTCTGAATTTGGTTTTGCAAGTCTAGTAATTCCTCAGTTTCCATAGTTTCAAGTTGTTTTCCTAAATCTTGATTTGTTTCGGAGGATTTGGCAAGAATCTCATTTCCTATGATATATTTCCAGTGTTTTCTTAGTTTTTTTCTCAGTTTTCGCTCAGGATCATCAAGATCCGAAGGTTCAATTGAAATTAGTTCGTATCCTCTGCGTTTATAGAATTTAATTTTCTCTTTTTTTCTTTTAACGTATTCTTTGCCCGAATAACCAAAGAATTCAACGAACAGTGTGTGTTTTTTCCCTTGTTCATCTCGATACTGAATTTTCCAATCGTACTTGAAATTTCGTTCCTTCGGAAAAATTGAGTTTTCAGTTTGATATTTAATCCCAAACTTCTGAAGATAAAAAGAAATGTCTCTTTCAGATAAAGAACGATACCAATTGCCATCTAATCCTTTATATCGCTTTGCGTAGATTGCTTCAAATCGTTTTTTTCTACGCGAAAATAGACCCATCTCAACCCTAAGAGAAAAAAACTATATTGGCGTTAAAAAGAGAGAGAGTGTTGAGATTATGGCGATATTTTTTTATAGAGGATGATCGGAGAGTCTTATAGAGGATGATAGAGGATGGTAAAAACTCAGATTGATGAAAATAGTCCATGGTTTAATGAGCGTTACTGGCCAAAGGACATGCCTAAACAATTAGAATATGATCCGAACATGACTATGTATGATGCATTCGTAGAAACTGCAGAAAAATACCCCCATGAAAATGGTTTCTGGTTCCTAGATACATGGATGGATTATGCCGAGATGCTGAAAAATGTAGATAATTTTGCTGGTGGGTTAATAAAGCTCGGAATGAAGAAAGGGGATGTATTAGGGCTCCTAGTTCCCAATTCTTACAATTTTGTTATTGCCTATTATGCCTGTTTAAAGATTGGGGTGATTTGCTCGCCGATGAATGGCACGTACAAGCCAGGGGAGATACTTCACCAGTTATCCATGACTAAAGCTAATGTATTAGTCATTTTAGATGGACTAAATGATGATTTGTTTCAACCCATTCGGGATAAACTCAATTTAGACCATGTGATTTCTACTGGAATATTAGATTTTGTTCCATTTTCACCTATTAAGAAGTTCTTGGCTAAAGTTCTGAAGAAGGTTCCTACAGGAAAAGTGCCCGATTCTATTTCAATGAAGAAAGTTATCGAGATGGGAAAAGCTAATCCTGTTGAAAAAGCTAAAATTACTACTGCTGAAGATCCAGCTGTCTATCTCATGACTGGTGGAACGACAGGTGTTCCCAAAGCTGCTGTTCTCACTCACTTGAATATCTATGCAAATGCTCTTCAATGTAGGAATTGGGTGCGATATCAGCACGAAGAAGGAGAACCTATGAAAAAATTCACTCCTCAAGATGCTATGATCGGAGTCTTACCATTCTTTCATTCATTTGGAATGACCGTTGTGTTAAATGCAGGTGTTATTTCTGGAGCAAGTATTGTAATGTTCCCCCGACCCCCACCTACTGAAGAACTTCTTGAGACTCTCAAGAAAATCTCATTGGAGACAATGATGTATCCTGGAGCTGAAGTTCTTTTCCAAAGAATTGCCGATCTACCTCAAGAAACTATCGATACATATGATCTGTCGGGAAAATTAACATTCTGTCTTTCAGGAGCAGGCCCACTGCATGAATATGTTCGAATACCGTTTGAAGAAAAGACAAGGGGCAAAATTGTCGAAGGATATGGTCTTACTGAGACCTCTCCTGTATTAAGTGCTGGAAATTTCTACGGAGAAAACAGATGTGTAGAAAGCATTGGTATCCCATTCCCTGGTACGGATTGGAAGATCTTTCCCTCAGAAGATTTTGATGCTGGACCTATCGAAGGCATCGGGGAAGAAAATACGGGTGAAATTTGCGCATCAGGTCCACAAATCATGAAGGAATATTTAGATCGCCCTGAAGAGACTGCCGATACTATCAAAGAGTGGGGAGGCAAAAAATGGCTTCTTACAGGAGATATTGGCTTTTTGGATGAATACGGACGTGGTTTCATACGAGATCGTAAAAAACAACTGATCAAAATGAGGGGATATTCTATATATCCTAAGGAAGTTGAGTCTCTCGTTGGATTACACGAAGAAGTTAACGAAGTTGCGGTAGCAGGACTTCCTGATAAAGAAACAGGTGAAGCTGTAAAAGCATGGGTAAAACTTGAGGAAGGAAGTACTTTAACTCCAGAAACTCTAAAGGTATGGTGTAAAGAGAACATGACTCATTATAAGGTTCCAAAATACATCGAATTCATTCCTGATATCCCTAAAAACATTATAGGAAAGGTTCAAAGAAGAATTCTCCAAGAAAACGATCCTCTATTCAAACAAGAATAAATCATCTCAATTTCTTCCTTTTTTTCATTAACTGATCAAGGTTTGATTATAAATTGGTATTTAGTCAGTTATCACACAATTTTTTTAATACAAGAGTGATACCATAGAAAGATATCAAAAGGCGAACGCTATGGTAATAAAATCTGGTTTTGAATATCGGGAAAGTTTGAGAAAACGGAAATCAATGAATATCTACTTCATGGGCAAGAAGATTGAAGATCCCCTCTCTCACCCTCTCATAAAATCTGCAGTAAACTCCATTGCATTGACGTATGATCTAGCGACCCAAGCCGAATACAGAGAGTTGATGACTGCTAAATCCGTCTTAACGGGAGAAAAAATCAACCGATTCTGTCATATTCACCAAAGTGTGGAAGATTTGGTAAATAAAGTCAGGATGCAACGGCTACTATGGTCAAAAAACCGGAACTTGCTTTCAAAGATGTGTGGGGATGGATGCTATGAATGCCGTTTTTATTACTACCTTCGAAATCGATGAAAAATATGGAACAAATTATCATCAAAAGTTCCGCAACTATATCAAAATGGCCGAAGAAAATGACTGGACCATCGATGGGTGTATGACTGACCCAAAGGGAGATAGAAATAAAAGACCTTCAGAATTGAGGGATCCGGATTTATATCTACGAATTGTTGAGCGAAGAGATGATGGAGTAGTTATCAGGGGTGCTAAAGCGCATCAAACAGGTGCGATTAATAGTCACGAACATTTAATCATGCCCACTTTGACCATGAGAAAAGAAGATGCGGATTATACCATTTGTTGTGCTGTACCTGCTGATGATCCTAACGTTATCTATATTTATGGCAGACAAGCAAGTGACTTACGTCGTTTAGATTCCAGCGAGTTTGGAGATATCGATTGTGGTAATGCTGAGTTTGGGGGGCAAGAGGCTTTAGTAATATTTGAGGACGTATTTGTACCTGATGATCGGATATTTATGAATGGAGAAACAGATTTTTGTGGACGTTTAGTAGAGACTTTTGCAGCTTACCACCGGCAGAGTTATGGAGGATGTAAAGTAGGGGTAGGGGATGTGCTAGTTGGTGCAGCTGCTACAATTGCTGACTTCAATGGCACTGCAAACGCGTCCCATATCAAAGATAAAATAACCGAGATGGTACATCTTAACGAAACTCTATATTCTTGTGGGATTGCATGTTCGTCTTGCGGTAAAGAAACTCCATCGGGAAATTATCTAGTTGATATATTGCTGGCAAATGTGTGTAAACAAAATGTTACTCGGTTCCCTTATGAAATTTCTCGATTATTACATGATATAGCGGGTGGAATTTTTGTAACCATGCCCAGTGCTGCAGATTTAGCGAATCCTGAAACCGCAAAGTTAGTTGAGAAATATCTCTCGGGTGTAGAAGGTGTTGCTACGAAAGATAGAATGAAAATGATGCGTTTAATAGAAAATTTAGTTTTAGGCAGGGCTGCTGTAGGGTATTTAACAGAATCCATGCATGGGGCTGGATCTCCTCAAGCGCAAAAAATCATGATTCACAGGTTAGCAGATCTAGAATCGAAAAAGAAATTGGCAATGAAACTTGCACGCATAGACAACTGAAAGATGCTGAACTCAGATATGGGGATAAGTGAACCCCAGAACATTAAATAGAGAAATTCCTTTAAGTCATAGTTATTTTCCATAACTTACAACAAAGGATACTCAGCATGAAAAAACGAAATCGGGGTTCTTTTCTGATTATAGTACTTCTCTTAATTATGAGCTTAGCCTCTCTTGGTGAGACGGTCACCGCTCATTCTCCTGAGGATATGGATATTGTGTATGATGAAAATTCGTCAACCCTAACCGTTATTATTACTCATAAAGTAGATAATAGAACTACCCATTATATTAATGGAGTAAAAATATGTGTGCAAGAATCCATTGTTAAAACAATAAATTACACAAGTCAACCCACTGAAGATAATTTTCACTATCAATACAATATCGTGGCAGTAAAGGGGGATAAAATAAAAGTCGCAGCTTACTGTAACAATGGTGGGGAGATTCATGAGGATCTGGTAGTTGGATCCGTTCAATCTTCTCTAAATATTCCTGGGTTCGCTAAATTGTATTTAATTTTCATACTTTCAGTTGCACTGTTTGTAATAGTGACGGCAAGAATGATCAAGAAAAGAAAATGAGAGGGAAGAAAAGATGACACAGTCCTTTTCAGATATGTGCATTATTTGTAAATCGCATTTTATATTGACTTGCATTTTGATGGCGGGATTACTCACCCTAATCATTTTATTAGATTATTACAAACTGCAAAAAAAGAAACTACTCATTGGAATATTTGTAGGGATTTTAGTAGCCATAGGCTGTGCTGTTTTCGGTCTAGGCTTAGTTGAACCAATAATGGATATGGGTGAAATTACCGATATTAGTACTTACTTTGCAATACTTATAATCGGTGCATTAGTCGCAGCGATTTTAATAATTTCGGTTCTAACGTTTATAGTACTGGAAAGAATGAGAGCAAAAAATCTAAAAAAGTCTTTATATCCCGTTCTATTTAGTGCAATTGGATTCATGGGTGCACTACTCGTCACTGCGGTAATTTTGATTACTTTTACTTTACCAAACCCTCCAAAGAACTTGCACTTGGCTCCATTTATCGGATTCCCTGCGTTATTGCTGCTCTCTATTGGAACGATTATGGTAATTTACAATGAGGAAAAATTGGTGATCTATCATGGATTGACAGCGGGGAGTTCATGGCTCTTAACTACACTAAATATTTTACTTCTTTTTTCGATGAGCGAATTCGAAATGACAGAATTTTCGGGGGTTCTTCATACTTTTCACATTTTGTGTGGAGCGATCGGACTGATTTCTGGGTTCTTAAGTGCGTTATTCGGTATATCTGGACAACGAAAATTAGCTAAACTTTCAGGATATATCACATTAGGATGTTGGTGGACGGCTTACGTGGTTGCACCATTCATTGCTGGTTAAATTGTTTTTTATACATTAACTCCCAGAATGTTGAGTCAAATATTGGTTCAGTTATTTCATTAATTACCTCAAACCCGAGTTTTTCATAAAATTTCACGTTCCCTTCAGTTCCCGTTTCAAGATAGACAGGAATCTCATTCGGTAATGCGTCCAACATGGATTTTACTAAATTAAATCCGTGCCCTTGTCTTTGAAAGTCAGGATGAATTCCCAAAGTCAATAAATAAACATAAGATTGCCCTTTCATAAACGTTCGACGGTCTTTCTCGGCAATCTCAAATGCTTTCATTATTTTTAATCCGAGATTTAACCCTATTTTCAGCCCAACACCCAAACTCCTGCTGCGAATGAGTCGAAAGATGTTCATATCTATAAAAGGAGATCCAATCCAAATCGCAGCACCTTCTATGTTAGAGGTAGGTGCATACGCTTTTCCATAGCGTAATGCATATTTCAAAGGGACACCGAATATAAACGGATACTTATCAGGGAATTCTTCCAGAATACGGCTCCAAATTGGATCCTTTTCAAATGCTTTTTCAAGAGCTGTATTAGTTTTTCTATGGTCATGTTCAGTTATTGTGTGAAGATTTGTGAGAATTGGGAGTTTCACAGCAGATTGAGGCATGTTATGATTAAGTATAAGACCAGATATAAAAATCCCATTATGATTTTAGACTACTGTAATATGCAAAAGGGATACAATCATAATAGTATGGGTAAAAAAAATAAGGATCTAATTTATTTCAGACCCTTATTCCTCTGGTTTGATGAAGTTTTTCCATAAGAATGGAATTGCGAGTACCAGCAAGATGATAATTGACATCCCAGGGGCTCCGAGATACATACTGAATTCGCCCTTTTCAATCGTTGTCATTATTCCCATAGGAATACCAATTCCCATTTCAATTACTGCTGCAGTAATTCCTAACCATTTCACCCAAGTTTTTGGTTTTCCTATCAGTATTGCAACAGTCAAAATTCCAAAACAGGCCATCATTGTCCAGTGTATTGGATTTGCAATTCTGTAGTAAAGTAGCCCTCGCATCCAGAAAATATTTAAGCTGGCTGTCCCATTTATGTAACTCATTATCATTGCCATTCCGGTAACCAAACCGAAAGTAATCCTCCCCCAATTCTTCTTACCTACTAAGAAATTCAAGAGGAAGTAGATTATGATATTAACTAAAAAGATAACAGTCCAATATGGTGTCATTCCTGTGTCTAAAGCTGGAATCATGGGCCAGAAACTGAATTGCAATGCAATAACATTCGCAATCATAGTAATTTTATATGCCTTTTTATCATTCGCAAAGAATCCACTCATACCAAGCATGTACATGAATCCTGCAACAACACCCATTCCTGCAAAAACGGGTAATATGTATGTTATTACTTTCCAATTTGTTCTCATAGGATATTGTGCAATCTGAGCAGCGATCATTAAATCATATTGGGTAAAAAAAAAGGTTACATTTGCTCCGATTCCCAAAATGGCACCGATCATTGCAATCCAATACCCGAGAATTTTATTTTTGTAATGGTCTTCCATTGTTTTTCAAATCCTTTGTGTAATTTTTTTTTCCTCAGTGAGGTGCATCATGCTTGAATCCACTGATCTAATTTCGCGTTATTGTCTGTCTATTACACTTATAATGCCTTGTTTCTACTTTTTTTATGAATTTAAGGGTGACCTTTACATATGCGGATTTTTTGGAAACAACAAGTTTTTTTTATCATAAATTTACCATTTCTGTGTTCTTCGTGTCTATATTACTTTACTGCTTAAGGGTTAAAGTTCGTTTTTCAAAAAATAATGAAATTAACCTTTATATATATTAAAATCAAACCAGAAAATGAATGGCAAATTCATTATAAACTCTAAAAGGCAAGAATTATGCTGAAAAAAAGAACGAAGTATGTTTTGTTAATATCCTTTGTGGTGTTGTTGAGTGCAACATCCTTCACACAAATGGCACGAGGGCATAGCCCGAAGTTTATTGACGTAAAATTTTATCTGGATGACCAGATACTATCAGTTTACTACACTCATGGAGTTAGTAATACATCATATCATTATGTAGAAACCGTTGTCTTCGAATTCTATAATATTAGCAGTGACTTTACATCCCAATACCCTCCCGACCCCGATTATACAGTTGATAAAATTACTCAACATGATTTTCATTACTATTTTGAGGATCATCCTGAGGATTTTACATTGATCGCAGAATTCAATGAAACCTATACAAAGCAGGAAGACGATAGTCTTGATACTCAAGACACTCAAATTTTTCACCATAATTACACTATTGCAGATTACAATGCGACTTTAGATGTTGAATATTGGACATACATAAGAGTAACAGCTTATTGTAAACTTGGGGGCCAGTATACAAATGATATAATAGCCGGGCATTGGTGGTGGGATGAACCTCATTCTTTCATGGAAGCGTTACTTCCAACCGCATTGTGCACGTTCTTTGTCCTCTTGCCAATTATTGTATGGTCTGTAATTGGAAAAATAAAAGAAAAGCGAAAAGTCGATCAGGAGGTTACTCGATAATGACAGAAGAACGAAAAATTGACACTGAACAAGAGCCAGCAATGATCACTCAAACCTTTGAAGAAGTCAAAAAACACAGGTTCAACAAAATACATGTAACGATCATCATTTTCATGGCTTGTCAAGTCTTATTTCTGATTACGTTCTCTGAACCGTTTAGTATATTTTGGGGATCGCATCCAATATTTCAAATTTATAATGATGATGTAATTAATCGATCAGCCCGTATCATCATGATTTATCACTCATTAGCGAATCCTTTCGTGGTTGCAAACACTTTCTGGATAATGGAATACTATGATGTAAGAGAAAAATTTGTGCCTTGGTTAAAATGGACATTATTACCTGGATGTTTCCTCTCCGGATTTTGTGGGCTGATTTTTGCATATACTCGACTACGATTCTTCCATGAGTTATTCTACATTGGATTAGGACTGATTTTCATCGGAGGATGTCTGTTTATTGCTGCAGCTTTCCCTATTCCAAATAAATTCCCAGATCCAAAGAACGCAACCCCTGGTAGTTCAGTTTATGGGTTAAACCTAGAAAATTATTCACTAGTTATTCTGGCAATTTGTGTTTTAGTTTCCACAATTTATGGGGGACTGGCCGCAATGGAGAATTTTACGGGTACTATAACCAATCTGATGAGGGAAACTGATGCGTTCCTTGCTGAGGAAGTCGTGAAGGTCCTAAAACATGATTGGGTAGAGAAGTTCATAGTTTCACATCTTCATATTCAACTCGCCTTGTCATCTGCAATGGTAGTTATGATTGGCTACAAGACTGCAAGGGTGAAAGGGATAGCATACAAGATCATCTTATGGGCTAATCCAGTGGGATTAATCGTGATTTCATGGGGCGCTTGGGTTTTAAATCATTATATGATTTGGGCCGGTGCTGGCATACTTATACTTAATACAACATGGATGGCGATCCAAGGGTGGATTAACATCTCCAAAGACAACTATGGAGATGAATACAAGAATCTATCATTCTGGAAGAAACTCGGAGGATTTTTCAAGGACCCCATTAAGTGGGCGTTGTATTTTATATATCTATATGCACAGATCGTTGTGACCATTTGTGGAATCATTGTGGGCTTACAGACACGAGAGGTTTACCGATCTCACGAGTGGGTGCAAGTGGAGTATGATTTCAATGTCGGTCACTGGCATTTATTAGCTGTGCTAATCGCTACTCTACTTTTACTCTCCGCAATTGATCATTTCCAACATACTAAAACTACTCTGAGAACTCTGGCAGGATGGTTTCTGGGAATAGGAGGCTTTATTGCCTTTACTGGAGCTAACTGGTATATGATGCGTGATCCCGCTGTTAGTAAGTTCCCATCCATGTATACCACATTCGTTGGAGTATGGATCTTAGTAGTGGGTTTCATTTTTGGAATAATTGTGATCGTTAGATCATACGTAAAAAAGAGGAGAGGGAACTAAATGGTAACAATTATTTCAGAAACCTACACTATCATACATTTCGTATTAGTTTGTGCTGCAATGCTAACAATGTTAGTCCTAATAATTGCGCTTGACTACTTTAAAGCACAAAAACGAAAACATTTGATTCGAACTCTTGTTGCCTTCCTTTTAATATTTGGAGGTTTAGCATTAGGAATTGTGGTACGGGATACAGTAATAATGATGACCAACGCTGTTATTCCTGAAATTTCGATAGCTCTTCATTTGATCTTCATCATTACAGGTATATACCTTGTAGGGACGTGTCTCACAATTTTCTTCCTTGAACGGATAAAGAGAATAGCGAGTAAAAAACGTATTTATTCTATTGTATTCTGTGTTTTAGGTCTAATGGTAATAGGATTAATTGCTTCGGTTGTGTATCTCACATTTTTTATTAGTGATCCTATAGAGAAGAATAGCCTTCATATTGGATCTGCTTTGGGATTTCCCGCTTTAATTCTTATCTCAATAGGGACAATTTTAGTGATACAAAATGAGCCACAATACGTATTGTACCACGGATTGACTGCAGGAAGTTCTTGGATTTTGACAGTGCTTAATGTAATATCCTTATTTTCACTCACTGAAATTCAGATGAACGCTTACTCCGGGTGGATTCATGCTTTTCATATCATCTGTGGAGCAGTGGGTGTAATAACAGGTTTTTTAAGTGCACTTTTTGGTATTGCAGGGCAGAGAAAGTTTGCAAAATTAACTGGATATTTAACGCTAGGGTGTTGGTGGACTGCTTACATGGTCGCAACATTCATAGTTAACGTTTGAGGAGGATTGAAGAAGATGTCACAAAAAAAGATAACTGAATTTGAAAAATATACGAATGAACTAAAGGAAATTGTATCGCCGTCCCATGTAACTACTGATCCATATGAAATCGAAGCAGCTACTGGAGATCTCTCAATCTTGCCTAAATACCATTATAAATTTAAAGAGGAACACATTGCTACTCATATTGTCCGTCCAAACAATACAGATCAATTTTCCGCAGTTATGAAACTATGTAAGGATTATATGCTTCCTGTCACTGTTAGGGCTGCTGGTACTTCGTGTTATTCTGCAAGCACACCGACAAAAGGCGGAGTTGTTATAGATGTTCGTCGGATGAATAAAGTACTAGAAATTGATTCTGAAAAGATGACCGTGAAATGTCAAGCAGGAATTTCCTGGTTAAAACTAATCCAAGCATTAAGAGCTAAAGGACTCGCTCCAAAATGCTACCCCACAAGTTATAAATCCTCATGTCTTTCAGGATTTGTAGTCACATCTGGAGCAGCTGGAATTGGGCAAATCAAATTTGGGTCTATATATGATGCATTGAATGCAGTCACTCTTGTAAAACCTGATGGATCCGTTAGCAGAATCCAAAAAAATAGTGGTGGAGAAATAACTTTGGCTGACATTACTGGATCTTTTGGAATTTTCGGAGGTATTTCGGAAGTGGAATTAAATGTTACCACATTGAAAACTTCCATGGAATTAGTTGGGTATGGATTCCACACTATGGAGCAAGCATCGGAATTCTATCGTTTGCTCAAATCTAACTCAATTGACAAACCCTTCTATCTATCTCTTTCAGATAAGAAATTTGAGGGTTTTTCACATGTGACCATTCCATCCCGACCATTTTTCGTGTATGCAGTATTCTATGACGACCCTGAGGTTACCGCAAAAGCACTAGCATTTTCAAAAGAAAGCGCTGACAAACTTGGAGGTTTGGAGATCGATAAATGGTATTTAGAAGAGAAATGGAGAGATGTTGCCGATGTCGAATTAAATCTTGGTCGTTTATGCAATAATCCCATTTTCCAAGAGTATTGGATTTCAGATGAGAAACTTGAAGCATTTTATGAGGAATATGCACCAAAAGTTAAGGACGACAAGTATCGAAATGCAATGTATATTATGGGAGGTTCGAACGGAAAAAGCCGAATCAAGCTATTCGGGCTATCTGATATTGAAAAATCATTAGAATTCTTTGGAATTAAAGCGAACCTCCATAAAATGGCACAGTGGTCGTATAAGAATGGGGAAGGGATTTACTCTTGTGGAGTAGTTAACACGTTCTATTACCACCTCTTTAATCAAGAAAAGGTTCAGCATATGCAGAAGTTGAATAATTCGGTAGATCCCGATGATCGGGTTAATTCCTATCGAATTATAAAGACAAAAATGCGCCTTTGGAGGATAAAACTGCTGTTTATAGTTGCACAAACCCTGTTTAGGTGGGCATAATGGAGGAAAATAAAATGTCAGACAAAAAATCTAAAGATTTAATTACAACGGGTCCTCCATCTGGAGGGCTATTTTCACCCCAACAAGAGAATTTAATCAAACCATTAACCACAGAAGACATGACACAAGATTATTTGCGTTGTATTCAATGTGGTTACTGCCGAGATGTTTGCAGGGTCTTCAATGTAACTTTTAGAGAAACCGACTATGCGGGTGGAAGAAATAGAATCCTCAAATCACTAAATAAGAAAGAAATACCATTTGATCCAGAAACTATCCAAGATGTGGTATACAGATGCATGTTATGCGGTAATTGTGCAGAAGTATGTCCTGTTGGAATAGATACCGTGCACGTGTTCCGGAATTTCCGTGTACGTGCAGTGAACGGTGGAGCTATGCCCGAAAAACTGAAAAAGGTTCGTGACTCGGTCGTAGAATTTGCAAACCCGTTTATGGAAGAGGGAACAAAACGTCACGATTGGTGTAAAGGGAACGCGTGTGATGAAGGATATGTCGCATGGGAGCGAGGAGTGGGACTCTACCGTAAAATCAAGTCAGGGGAACTAAAACCAGACGAAGTAAGTCCAAATTTAGTAGCGTATTTCATAGGATGTACAAGTGCTTTTCGAAACAATGAACTATCAAGTGCAACGTGCCGAGTCCTAGATGCCATGGGTGCAGACTTTATTGTCATTCCGGAAGAGAAATGCTGCGGAAGCGTGCTCTTTCGAACAGGAGTCGATGATGTAGCAACTGAACTCATGAAATATAATATTGACCTCATCCGAAAAGCAGGAATCAAAGAGGTAATATTCTCTTGCGCCGGATGCTTCTCGACATTCTCGAATGAATACCAAGAATATACCCACCACAATCTCGGATTCAAACTATCTCATGTGACTCAATTTATTCCCCGATTTGCCAAGGAACATGGTCTATATTTCAAGTACAAGCTACGTTCGAAGGAGGATCCGCTCAAAATCACTTACCATGATCCGTGCCACCTCGCGAGATACTGTGACGTATATGAAGAACCCCGAGACTTAATTTCCATGATTGAGGGAATAAGTTTGTCAGAAATGCAATATAATAAGAAAATGTCCCATTGTTGCGGTGCAGGTGGTGGAGTTCGAGCTTTGTACGGGGATGAAGCCACAAGTATTGCTGATTCTCGGTTGGATGAAACGGTTGAATGCTGGGATGAAATTAATGAAGACAGGCTTCTCGAAGCAGTTGAAACGAAGGCAGAATCATTAGTATCGGCTTGTGTGTTCTGCAAGAATAATCTTAGTAATGCAGCAAGTCAATTCAAACCGGATTTACCCGTTCAAGATATTTTGCAAATACTCGAGAATTGCGATGTAAAAAGAAAAGATGAGAAATAGGAAAAAAATATGAAAATCCGAAAAATACTGTGGAACTATCACGAGTTAGTAAAGTCAAAACAGACGATACTACTACTGGCGACTTGCATATTTGCATACTTGATGTCGGCAATCCCACTGGGAGTGTTCAACTGGTTAGAGGTATTTTTATTATCTCTATCCACTTTTATTGCAATTTCCGGGACCACAATCTTGAATATGTATATTGATCGCGATATTGATGCAAAAATGGAGCGGACAAAAGACCGTCCATTACCCAGTGGTAAGATTACTCCCAAATTCGTATTAATAAATGGAATCATCTTCACGGTTCTGGGATTAATATTAACGCTATTTCTAATAAATTGGACAACAACTCTGGTAATCTTCTTAGGGTTCTTTTTCGATTTTGTGATTTACAGCATTTGGTTGAAACGCAGAACAAAATATAGTATCCTATTTGGAGGAATTGCTGGTGGATTACCAGCTGTGGCAGGCCGCGTGCAAGCAATCGGAACTATTGATGGGATAGCGATCTTGTTAATGTTCTTTATCCTGACTTGGATTCCTATTCATATCTTAACTCTCGCTTTAATGCCGCATAATTTGGAAGGATATCGCAATGCGGGCGTTCCCATGTGGCCTGTTTTAAGTTCGGAACAGGAAACGATGCGTGTAATTGGTGGAAGTGCACTTGTGAATGCAATTGTGATGGGTATCACGGCAATTTTATTGAAAATTCACTGGATTGTGGGCATCATTATTGGAGTACTTTGTATTTTGCTTATTGTGTTAGTGATCATGGATTTAGTGAAACCGACCCAAAAGATCACATTTACTATATTTAAATTCGCAAGCGCGTTCATGTTACTAGGATTCGTGCTCCTGTATGTCGGAGCAATAATTTAAGGATACATAAGATTGAAAATAAATTAGTGGAATAAACATGGTAGAAAATCTGGAAGACATTCACAAAACAACAACAATTATCAGTACACAAGTGAATTTCTCCGTACCAAAACAACGCTGGTTAGGGATTTATAGCATGAAATATCCTCAACTGGAGTTTAGAATATTATCCTTACTTTCAATCACTGAAGAAAGAGGAAACTGTTTACTGCATATTAAAGGAAACAAGATAGTTTCGTTCTATAAGGAATTCAGCAAGGAACATGATCCGAAGAATTATCAATTGATTCTTCAAGATAA
The DNA here is from genome assembly GCA_004524545.1 of Promethearchaeota archaeon. Taxonomy (GTDB): domain Archaea; phylum Asgardarchaeota; class Lokiarchaeia; order Sigyniarchaeales; family Promethearchaeaceae; genus AMARA-1. The sequence goes on along the minus strand of SDNX01000017.1, from coordinate 9,619 downwards.
AGGGGAAATTCTCATGAATATAATTTTTGATCGACCTTGGGTAATCTGGTCTATTGTTGAACCTCAAGTCATAATCATGTATCCTATCAAAATTCAAAATGGGAAAATTACTATTGAATTGATAGCTCCAATTCGTAAAGTAGAAGAAATTTTCCGTAAACCCATATGGGAGAAACTAAATATAAAATTCAATGTAGCTCGAAAATACTGTGCAAAAGATCCCTCATTGAATGAACATCAGAAATTCATCCTTGACAAAGCAATCGAATTTGGGTTATACGATATACCCCGTCAAGAAACGATGACCGATACGGTCAAAAAACTTGAAGAACAATACAATTATAAAATATCGGTATCTGCATTATCCGAAAATCTCCGAAGGATTAGTAAGAAACTCGCAGAGTGTTATGTGAATTGTCGGGATACCGAAGAAGTGAAGCTTGATACAATTACAAAAAAATATAAAAAATAGGTCGTTCAAATGGTTTTAAACGCATTCTCAGAAAATTTAGCATGGCTGTGGGATCTAATCGCGATGGTCATTGCCACTGTGGCGCTCTTACTAATAGTGAAAATAAATGGTAGAATTCAAAAGAGTGGGAAACTTCCAACATACATCACTCGGAAGATAATTCATATCGTTGTGGCTCCTATCTTTCTCCTTTCCTGGTTCCTTTATACGGGATCTTGGTTTAGTCGCTTTATTGCAATGATTGTACCATTAGCATTTGTAGGGCAATTTGTTGCCATTGGAACCGGGTTAATGAAGGATGAAGACTCAGTTAGATCCATGTCACGAACAGGTGATCCAAAAGAATTGTTACAAGGCACGTTATACTACTCGATCATAATTTTAATCGTTACAGTAGTGTGGTTTTACATTTCTCCATCAGCTTTAGCCTATTCGACATTAAAAGGCAATCCTGCGGCGTTTGTAATTATAGGTTGTCTCGCAGGAGGTGATGGTTTCGCAGATATTATTGGTCGTAAATACGGAAAGAAAAAATTTGGGATTGGAGGAGGTCAAAAATCATTCGCTGGAGCTCTCGGCATGTTTGTCGGATCCTTTATTTTCAGCTGGGGATTAGTCGCAATATTCTCTATCGAAGTGGATAATTTCGACTTAATCTATTTGATGCTGCCAATAGCTATCATTTCTCTTGTTGCAACTATTGTAGAATTGTTGTCCCCCCCTCATATTGACAATATAACAATTCCCGTGTCAGTAATCATTGTGATTGTGATACTATTCTATACAGGTTTGTGGCCATTCGACTTGATATCATTTTTTACCTAAAAAATAACGTAAAACCAACGAGAACCAGAGTAAATGACGCGGAAACTAACTGTAATAAAACTGGGTGGATCCATCCTTACAGATAAATCTATTCCATACAAATCAAATGATGAAATCATTGCTTCCATCGCTAAAGAACTGAAGGATTGCATCGATTCAGGATTAATTGAGGATTTAATCATCGTCCATGGAGTCGGTTCTTTTGGACATGTTCCTGTATTCAAGCACAATCTCCACCTTGGATTTCAGCATCCCGACCAATTGTTTGCGATGTCCAAAACACAACATGAAATAAATGAATTTCGTTTAAAATTAACTGCAAAATTCATAGAAAACCATCTCCCCGTTAATCTATTACACGCGTCTTCATTTTGTGTGCAAGAAAAAATGAAGATCACTGATTTCTTTCTACAAGCGGTAAAGGGATACATTTCAATCGGAATGATTCCTTTGGTTGGTGGGGATATGTTATATGATTCAAAAATGGGATTCAGTGTAGGAAGTGGTGATCAATTCATGGTTCTATTTGCCAAACAGTTTTCAGCAAATCAAGTGATTTATGTCTCGGATGTTGATGGAGTGTATACTTCCGATCCTAAACAGAATCCTGAAGCTAAACTCATTGACACTATCTCCATAAGTGAATTAGGTAATATTGTAGAAAATACTGACGAGGCCCCAGTGGGGGATGTAAGTGGAGCAATGAAAGGAAAATTGAAAGCAATTTTGTCATTAAAGGATGAAATCACGAAAGGAACTAAAGTAATACTCATGTCAATGACCAAGTATGGTAATTTAAAATCAATATTAGGTATGGGAACGACCATTAAACATACTGAATTTGTTAAATAATTTAAAAAAAAGGAATAATCTACATTTGCTGAACCTAATCGCATTTTTTTTCTTTTTTTTCATACGACAGATGTATAAAGGGGTAACTATAGTGTACACGGTGCGTTTGGGTAGCCATTTTGATGATGGGATGCAAAAATCGTATTGTGGATGGATTCTTGGGGAGATGGGAGATGACCGCACAGTACTACGGAAAAAAAAGGGGAAATTTTTACCGATTAGCTTCGGTAAAAAAAGATTAAATTGTTTTTTTATTCTATTCTGTTTTTAGAACTACAATTCTTGGTTCTGTCAATTTTTCAAATAATTTCGGAAAGAGCAATAATAGCATTGTTACGGTGCTGATTACGGGTGCTACAATAAACATCGAAAATGCCGATTCCACATGGAAGAAGAACATTGAATATATTGCCAGTGGAAATCCACCTGTTATTGATAAAACAGCGCCAATTAATCCCGTAACTCGAACCCATTCTAGTTTTTTGCCTACGAACAATCCAATCACGAATATCCCAAATGCTATGGACGCTAGCATGTTGATTGCGAGTACTAAAATGAACATCTGAGATACTATCACGTGATAGGGGGTATAATGATTCATAAATCGAGTAGTAGAAGCAATTGCATTTATAAAGTTCAGAATAAATGCCATCCCACCAAATAGACCAAGTAAAATTTTCTTCCATGATTCTTTCCCCATCGCTCTTAAGAAAATGAAGTAGAATATGAGATTTGGCAGGAAAATTCCAAACCATGGTCCTGGCGCTAAAATGCCAGCTTCCATGATCGGGATGTTGGGCCAGAATGATGCTTTTAAAGAAATTACGTTTCCTAAAATTGCGAATGTGTATGCCCAATTCTTCTTTTGAAAGAATCCAATAGCTGCAATAACAAATAACAATCCTCCAATGAAGCCAAAGTTTGCAAACATTGGAAAATATATCGGCACCGAAACAGCGCATTCTTGGCCTACTGCGATTTCATGTTGGAGAATGGGTCCCATATATAGGTAATTGAGCAAGTAGTGACCAAAAACTCCACCAATACCCATAATGAGAGACAGTAATCCCCAAATTCCCGTTCCTTTTCGATTTTCAATATCCATAATTAAAACCTTTAAAATGTGATCTCTGTAATAAGATACTAAATTTAGTTCCCTTTATGGGTATTTAAACATATCTTTAGCTCTTTGGGGGGATTGGGTTAAAAATATTGTAGAACTAAGAAAATGAACTATGCTTTTTCATACTTCATCCTTTATCCCTAAAGGTGTAAAAATATTTTTCTTAATTTTATCAACGTTCTCTTTCAGTTAACGAATTTACGATGATTTCATTGATCGATACAACAAAAAATAAGGATCTTGATGAATTTTACATTAGATATATAATCCAACTTGTTTAATTCGGAAAATAATTTTTATATTCATGAGCTTGCGAAAAATTGGAGTTATTTTGAAAAGTAGGGAAACCATGGAGGGAGCTGGAGTCCGGCTTAAACGAGTGTTTGGCAACAGTAATAATAATACTTTCGATCCCTTCCTTCTGTTGGACGATTTTTCCGGGGATAATCCTAAAGATTATCTAAAGGGTTTTCCATGGCATCCGCATCGCGGGATTGAGACTATAACATATATGATTTCAGGAAATGTGGAGCATCAAGATTCGTTAGGAAATAAAGGGAATATCTGCGATGGTGAGGTCCAGTGGATGACTGCCGGAAATGGAATATTACATCAAGAGATGCCATTGGATACGGGTAAAATGCAAGGCTTCCAATTATGGGCAAATCTTCCAAAATCGCACAAAATGATGAACCCGAGATACAGAGACGTTACTACGGATCAAATTCCATGTGAAGAAATCTCAAAAGGAGTGACTGTTAAGATTGTTGCAGGAAAAATCAATGGAATAGAAGGTCCCGTTCGTGATGTTGTTATAAAACCAATCTATATGGACATTAGTATGGACCCAAATTCAGAGTTTGAATACACGATTCCAGAGGAAAATACTGCCTTTGTGTATCTTTTTGATGGAACAGCAAACTTCGGTCGAGATAATATAGAGGTCGACACTGGTCATCTAATCGAATTAATAGCAGGTGATACGGTAAAAATTACCACCACAGATTCAAATGCACGAATGTTATTTATTAGTGGAAAACCCATAAAGGAACCCGTTGCGTGGTATGGTCCGATTGTAATGAACACTCAAGAAGAGATTGAGACTGCATTTCGAGAATATAGGAATGGAACTTTCATCAAGAAAAATAAAAAAAAAAAATGATTAAATTCCATTTAGTATGGTATAATATCATAAAGAAGGATAGTATTACTTCTGCATCCCGTACTTCCGAATGGCCATTCTAGCGGTTCATCAAATTTGGCTCTGAAATGGAACAAAATACTTAACATACTTAAAACTAGTACTTTTCATTTCGTTTTTGTTTTTCAATATGGAATAAATTTTAGAATTGTCAATTGAACTAGTTACAACAAACGTAAAGTCCATAAAATGCCCTTATCTATTCTTATCTATCAGCATGAGCTCCAAACAACAGCATGAAGTTTTTCATTTAGCTACCAAGAAACAACTACAGCACATTAAAGATGGATTGCACCGAATATCTTCTCAAATTTGGACATGTTTAGGTGAAGAATCGGGGAATCTTTACATTCGGTACGATCAATATGTAGAGATTTTCTTAGTACCTAAGCAATTGGAGCGACACTTGCGACTTATCCGTGATCTTAAAAGCATCCAACACACAGGGATTTATTTTGGATTTTTGAAAGGTACAGAATTCCAACTCAGCCTTGAAGGGGCAGAATATATTTTCAATACATTTTTCAAAACCAATAAACTCAGATTGAAGACAGTCACGACTACAATAGATGGTGCAAAATCCTTCCTCTACGGAAATACTTTGCAGACTACTGACTTATCTCCATCCCCAGAATCACTCAATCGAAAGGATGTATTTTTTGTGTTAAATCCAAAATCACAGTTTATTGGAATCGGATATGTTTACAAAAGGGATAATCGAACAGAATTACGAAATCTAGTTGATTACGGGTATTATATACGGAGGGGGTACTAAATGTCATTTGAATTTAAAACCATTCAACCAGAAATTTCGGATAAAGCTAAGGAACTTGCACAAAAATATGGGTATCGTCCCTATATGATTGAACGCTACTTTTCCATGTTCAAGTCGAATTTGGAGGAAGTTAGAGAGTTTCTTGATGCTAATGAACAATTCTCTCCCTTAACTTTACGAATTAACACTTTGAAAACCGACCCACAAGCCGCTTTCGAAGCCTTGATCTCAAAAGGATACAGATTAAAACCCTCAGAACATATTCCCTATGCATATTCTATTGAACACGACGTTATCAATGAAAAAACCGCATATACTAAACCAAAAAGCCCTGAATATGAAATGCAAGGGTTTGAGAGAGACCCTACAACCTTGAAGAATATTGAATGGGGTAGACCTTCCTATCTTGATGAAAACGGGAAAGCGGAATCGGAAAAACGGGATGAAACAAAATCTACTCACATTTTACGAGGAAAACAAATTGCGACTTTAGGTTCTACTCATGAATATCTTTTGGGGCACTATTATATCCAAGATCTCGCATCCATGTATCCGGTTTTTTATTTGAATCCCCAAAAAACTAATTTTGTGCTAGATATGGCGGCAGCGCCAGGGGGGAAAACCTCTCACTTAGCTCAGATCATGGAGAATCAAGGTCATATATTCGCAATGGATAACAATAAAAAACGCATAAAATCTCTGGTGTACAATCTACGAAGATGCGGAGTTAATAATACCACTGTTCTTCTTATGGACGCAAATTCCTCATATAAACAGAGTTTTAATCCTGATAAAATCCTACTAGATGCTCCATGTACTGGAGAAGGATTAATTCGGGACGACCCTTCTAGAAAGACTAGTAAAACTTTGAGTGAAATTACCGGGATGATGCGTAAACAATATTCCATGTTGCAATCTGCAATTAAAACGGTCAAATCCGGTGGTGAAATTATGTACTCTACATGTTCAATAGCACCAGAAGAGAACGAGTTTGTGGTTCAAAAAGCACTGGATTCTCATTCTAATATCGAAATAGCTTCAATTGACGATGATTGGGGTCTTCCTGGGTATATAAATGTGTTTGGAATGGATCTCTCTGAAGATCTTCTCAAAGCGCGAAGATTATTCCCACATATTCACAACACCATAGGGTTTTTTTACTGCTTATTACGAAAGATCTAATGACAATAAAATGCCATTAGAAGTTGAAGTCAAGTTCCATCTACGGGATAAAGATGAATACGAAGACAACCTGAAAAAATTCGGGGCAAAATACATTACAGATATAAATCACAGCGACACGTACTATAAATTACCCGTAGGTCAACGGGATTTTGCGAAAACCGATGAAGCACTACGTTTACGTCGTATCGAAGAATTCGATGCCCGAATGGTAGAAACCTTAGATCCCGAAATATCGGCAGATCTTACCTATAAAGGTCCAAAAATTGACACGGAGACGAAAACTCGAAAAGAATTAGTCACTTCTATAGGAGACCCCGACAATCTTGAATTAATTCTAAAATCCTTAGGTATTAGGCCCATATTAACTTTAGAGAAAAAACGACGATTATATACCCTTGATTTCAATACACTTCACATTGAGATTCTCATTGATGAAATCGAGCATCTTGAGGGATATTATTCAGAATGTGAAATTATCTGTATGGATGAGGAGGAAATGGAAGAAGGTAAAAAAACGATTTTTGGAATGATGGAAAAATTGGGGTACGATAAATCGGATTCGATATTGAAATCGTATTTAGAATTGGTAATTAAAGCGTTAATTGAAAAAGGAGAACTTAAGCTAGAAGATGTAGCTTAAAGAAATTTAGCTTGATCAAATTCTTCTTCATTTTCTATCATTTCTTTCCATAGAGCAATGGATTTTAGTGCTTCTTCTTCATTGACGGTCTCAATAGCATACCCGGCGTGAACTACAACATATGATCCGATTTCTACATTTGGACATAAACCTATAACAACATCACGTTGTACTCCGTTGAAATCTACCATTGCCATAGGTCCATTGATTTCCATTACTTTTCCAGGGATTGCTAAGCACATCTTAATATGAACATTTATCAACAACAAAAAAATCTTGTTATTTATACTTAGAATTTCGAGAGAGTATCATGAAGTTTCTACTTTTAGCAGATATAGAAGGATATACGCCGGAATTTGATGAGAATTTCTTTATCGATATGGAATTTGTGGTTATTGCAGGAGACATATCAATTGGGGCAAAGAATGTGGAGCGAAATGCAAAATTTTACCAGCGGATTCGAGACAAAATTCCCTCTCAAATTCCGGTATACTATGTACCCGGAAATCGAGAATATGAAAATGTGGCAAGTGAATTTGAAGGGATTCCGGAAAACTTCCATCCTTTACACAACAGAGTAATTTCAGTTGGTTGTTCAAACGGTGAGAATGTTCATTTAGTGGGTTTTGGGGGGGCACTTCCAGGAATTTTCAATAATTTTGTATTTACTGAAGATGAGTTTAAGAACGGATTAGAGAATTTGTTTGGGTGTTTGAATTTTCCGAGTAAAGAAATGGTTATTTTGGTTGTACATAACCCTCCTTACAGTGAAATGCTTGATAAAATATTCTCAGGTGAGCACATTGGGAGCCATTCAATTCGTGAAATAATTGAAAAATACAACCCCACATATTGTGTTTGTGGTCATGTGCATGAAAGTCAAGGCATCGAGATAATTGGAACTACTAAATGTGTCAACCCGGGAGCTTCTAAACAAGGTAACGCTGCAATTTTAAGTTTAGATTCGGAATTAAACACCAAAATCATATCTATTGAAGCACACAGGTTGAAATCCAAATGAACTCTCGGCGAACTATTCTTCAAGAAACTCTCAATAAATTTTTATCCGCACAACTGTCCCTATCTAAAGAAGAATTTGTAATCTTAAAGAAAGTAGGAGAATATGTAGTGCAACAGATGAACACAACCGACCTTCATGGGTTTCCACACGTTTTAAGGGTTCTTCGAATAGGTTTAGAATTGCAAAAAGAAGAAGGAGGAAATTTATTCATTCTCATTCTCTCCACTCTTCTACATGATGTTGGCAGAGATTTTACTCCTAAAGATGGTACCCATGCAGAAAAATCTGCTGAAATGACGAAAGAGTTTTTAGATTCCAATAGAATTCATTTACATGAGGAAACATCTGAACGGATTATTCATAGCATATTAGCACACAGTTTTTCTGCTAACGGAAAAGCGGAAACTATTGAATCTAAAATCCTTTCAGATGCAGATAAAATCGATGCTCTTGGAGCTGTAGGGATTTATCGTGCTGCCTGTTTTCAATATGAGCATGGGACTGGTTTAATGGCTATGTATCGGCATTTTTTCGATAAATTATTACTACTTCCAGACAAAATGTACACTCCTACAGGTAGAAAAATCGCTGATGAACGTATTGGAGTTATGAAATTATATATCCACGAATTGGAAGAAGAACTTCACTTGAAGTAATATTCTATACCACATTTTTCTCTAAATTTCTTGGAATAAAAACTATCATTAAGGTATACTATGTTTTTTATGCTATATTTCATCTTATTGAACAATTGAGATTCAACTGGGATCGCAGAATATGACTAGCAAGAAACCAAACATAATTTTGATAACAACCGACCAACATCATAATTCTTGTATCGGGAAAATCAATCCTGAGATTGAAACCCCAAATATAGATAAGCTTGCAGAGGAAGGCATCCTATTCACAAATTCTTACTGCACCGATCCTACATGTACGCCAAGTAGATCTTCAATCCTCACAGGAAAATATCCATCGCAGCACGGAGCATGGTCTCTTGGAACTAAATTAGACCCTGAGAAAAATATACTACTAACCGATATATTGAGAGAATCTGGGTATAGAACTACTTTAATTGGAAAAGCACATTTTGAACCTCTGGTAGAAACAGAAGAATATTCTTCGATTGATACAAAAGAAAACTTCGTTAATTTTGATTTTTGGCGTAATTTTTCTGGACCATATTACGGTTTTAACCATATTGAGCTCCAACGCGGTCATGGAAATAGTGAAGTGGGTGAGAATTACTTAGTCTGGCTCAATGAGCGACTTCCAAACTGGAAAGACTACTTTACTTCCCCCGAAGGGAATTTATCTGAACCTCCTTTGTTAGTAGGTCAACTTTTAAAACAACAATGGAAACTTCCAGAAAAGTATCACCATTCACGTTGGATTCAAGAGCGCTCTATAGCACAATTGGATCATTACAAAGAATTGAATGAAAACGAAAATTTCTTCATGTGGGTAAGTTTTCCAGATCCGCATTTTCCCCATGCATGTCCGGAGCCATGGAATTCACAATATG
>SDNX01000094.1 GCA_004524545.1 Promethearchaeota archaeon | reverse complement strand
GGGTACACACAATTTTCGAAATTTTTCAAAATTGGAACAAGACAAAAATACTATCCGTACTGTAGACCATATCGGTGTAGAGACCATCGGAGATTTATGGATATTTGATTTTAAATCAAGAAGTTTCCTCTGGAATCAAATTCGAAAAATGATGAGAGTTATAACACAAATAGGATCTCAACAGTGGAAACCTGAAGTCTTATCCTCACTTCTTAATCCCGATGACATGACATACGCTTTAAAAGTGGAACCCTTTAGTCCTGACGGATTAATATTATGGGATGTTACCTATCCTTCTCAAATGAAATTTGAAATTTGTGGAAAATCAATACAGAAATTAAATTCTCATTTGTCCTCATGGATAGATGAATTAAGATTGAAGAAAAGTCTATTGAGTTACATTAAAAAATCATTTCAATAAACATATTTTTGCAAGAAGTGCATTCAATTGAACTTTCTCTGTTGCTCCTCTACTTAGGCGATATTCGATTTGGGCTAGAATACGTATTATGCGCATCTTAGTGAGCTCGTCAATGTCCATTTCGTAGATCTCACTATGCATTTGGGATAACAAATTTCGTGCACTCAACCCATATTCTAAAGTTAGAATATCAAGTATTCGTTTGGATTCCATGAGCTTCCCATCAAGAGCGATTGTGATCATTTTTTGAATCTCTTCAGGTGAGATTCGTCCCGCTATTTTAAACACTATATCCTCTTGAATTTCATTATTAATGGAGGAGGCAGCCTGAAGATAATTCACAGCTCTACGCAAATCCCCGTTTGCAACATAATATAAGGAATCTAATCCCTTCGGAGTGAGCTTAATTTTTTCCTTTTCTGCGATATATTGTATGCGTTTCTTTATATCTTCCTCATTTAGTTTACTGAATCGAAACACAACACAACGAGACTGAATAGGTAAAATAATTTGGTTAGAATAATTACATATCAAAATCATCCTGCATATATGGGTGTAATTTTCCATAGTACGGCGGAGCGCTTGCTGAGCAGCACTAGTCATGTGATCCGCTTCATCTAAGATAATTATCTTAAAAGGAATATCAATTGTGACTATGCTTTTCGCAAATTCTTTTACTATTGTACGAATCACATCAATTCCTCGAGCATCACTTGCATTTAACTCCAAATAAGTCTGATGATGTTTCATACTCGTTTTCTGAATGTCACGTACCAGTGCTAATGCAGAAGTGGTTTTACCCGTACCTGCTGGTCCCGCTAAAATCAAATGAGGCATTGTAGCATCTTCTACGAATTTCTTCAAACGGTCGACAATTTTGGTCTGGCCAACCACATCATCAAGATGACGAGGTCGATATTTTTCAACAAATGGTTGCTCGATCATTGATAAGTTCAAACCCTCAGTATATGGGTGTACTGTCCATATTAAAAAAAGTTACTGCGTTCCTCAATTAGATGTTTATTAGATGTTTATTAGATATTTATATGTAGAATGGATAGAATTAAGCAAAACACATTTATTCGTCGAATCACGAATAGAATACGAAATGGTCAATTCAAATATCACAAAAATAAAAAGTCGATGGATTTTAGATTCAAGAGGAAATCCCACCGTAGAAACCGATGTTTTTTGCGGTACAAAATGGGCACGCGCTATTGTTCCGTCGGGGGCATCTACTGGGGAAGCAGAAGCATTGGAACTGCGAGATGGAGGAAAAGCATTTTTAGGTAAAGGAGTCATGAAAGCAGTCCAAAATGTTAACGATATCTTGAGTTCAAAATTGCTCAACTTTGATGTGCTGGATCAAGAAAATATCGATGCAGAGATGAATGCTATTGACGGCACTGAGAATAAAGGAAATTTAGGAGCGAATGCGATTTTATCCGTTTCTATGGCAACAGCACGATTAGCAGCAAAATTGAGTAATAAACCATTATACCAATACCTGTACGAAACTGCTTACAACAAAACTACAGATAAATTTCTTATGCCAATTCCTCAATCCAACGTATTAAATGGGGGAAAGCATGCAGGGACTCGCTTAGCCATCCAAGAGTTCATGATTTTACCTGTTGGGGCAAAATCATTTAGTCAAGCAGTGCAAATGGTTGCAGAAACTTACCAATTTCTTAAAAAATTGATCCATGAAAAGTATGGAAAAGCCTCCACAAACGTCGGAGATGAAGGTGGATTTGCCCCAAATTTGCAAACCTCTCGTGAGGCATTGGATGTAATAATTGCAGCTATCGAGAATGCAGGATATACTCCAGGTCTAGATTTTGTTTTGGGATTAGACGCTGCAGCTAGCGAATTTTATACTAATGGCATGTATAACATCGACGGGAAGAAATTGAATGAGCAGGAACTTCTGGAATATTATGTCGAATTAACGAAAGAATATCCTTTGAAAACCATTGAAGACCCATTTGATGAGAATTCCTATCAAGCATTTGCTGATTTGACAAAGAAAATACCTAACATCCAAATTGTTGATGATGATCTCACTGTGACAAATGTGAAACGATTACAAAAAGCAATCACGATGGGTGCTGGCAATGCGCTATTATTAAAAGTAAATCAAATCGGTTCCTTGACGGAAGCGATTGCAGCAGCGAATATGGCTATGAAAAACAATTATAACGTAGTAGTTTCGCATCGATCTGGAGAAACAAGTGATAGTTTCATTGCGGACTTAGCTGTGGGATTAAGTAATGGACAAGCAAAGATAGGTGCTCCTTGTCGATCAGATAGAAATGCAAAGTATAACCAATTGCTACGAATCGAAGAAGAATTAGAAGGAAAATCTACTTTTCCAAAAAATTTACGCGATTGGGCTAAATATAATTAATCTATCTTTTTTTCCATTTTATAAATATCTGTTAAAATTTCCTTGCGTTTGTGTTTATGAAAAGAGAAGCTTCCTTCTAAAATCATTTTTTGAGAATGAATAGTAGTAATTTTCCACCCATGAGTTCCCACAAAACGTTCTAAGTATGAGCGAGTTTTAGGGTTAGAAAGATGAATAGAATAGATTTTATCGCAGATACTCATCGCTAATTGAAGAAATGGACGATCTGCATTTCGGATTTGCACACCGAATGGAGGGTTCATAACACACACGATTTCTGTACCAGAAGTAGAGGATTTCTGTAGTAATTGAATAATGGACGCTCGTTCAGAATCATTTATTAATGAAATATCTGTTTGAAAAATATGTAAATGATCTAGTAATTCTAAAACATCAGCATTTTTCTTCAAGATTTTTATCGCATTCACATCTTTTTCAACTGCAATTACTATTTCAGCACCCATCAGTAGAGAAGTTAGACCTAATCGACCTGTACCAGCCCCTAAATCAACGATGATGTTCCCTAAGATATCTTTGTGGTCAACTGCAATAAAGTAAAGGAAGTCTACTGTGCTTATTGCATCAGTAATATATTGCTCCAGTTGAACATTCGGAGATTTAAATCCCTCCATGGATTGGACAATTGATATTAGATTTTTCTTTTTTATGGGAAACGTCATTTTCGAGTAAATTCGATCAAATTTTTTAGGTTTGGTTCCTAAGGAGTCATAGTATAGAGAAAAAATGAATATTTCGAAAATGCACAAATTTGCATTTTCACCAAATATGGTTTTGTGAAGAACACATGACAGAAGTAAAACATGGGAAATTTGTAATGATTGGGGATTTTATCGGGGGAGCAGAAGAATATGCATATGAAGACACTTTAAGGATTCATGAAAAAAATGGCAACTTGTATGCTTCCATTGCAGGATTTGTGACAATTAATCCCCTAAAACGAACAATAAACATTGAAAACCCTGATCCTAGCCTTACTGAACGTGATATTAAAGTCGGAGATATTGTCATCGGACAGGCTGAATTTATGCGAAAATTTACAGTTGGATTAAAAATATATCTCGCAAATGATCGAAATATTTACAATGATTCAGTGTACGGGAATATCCACATTAGCAAAATCAGTAATTCCTATATTGAGAAAGTAGAGGAAGCGTTTAAGAAGACAGATATTATACGAGCAAAAGTTATCCAAAAATTTGGTACTGAATATGAGTTAACGACGGATGGTCCAAACTTAGGGGTCGTGACTTCTTCTTGTACGATTTGCGGTACACAAATGGAAAAAAAAGGTCAGAAAAATGTTGAATGCCCCTTCTGTGGTAATAAAGGGCTAAGAAAACTAGCAAATGATTTCTTTTAATTTCATTTGTTAAAATACCTCATTGGAGACAGCACTATTGGCAAAACATTCCAAAAAGATAGTATTGTTCAATTTCATCGATATGGCAATTGCACAAGAATTCCTTGAACTGGTAGGAAGGAAGAAAATGTATGCAAATGTCACAGCAACAATGAACCCTTCCGGAAAATTGGAGTTAACCCTAATCGGATCTCCTGAAAACATTAAGACCACAATACAGAAGCTAAAGAAACTCCATAATAGCCTTATACAACTAGATGATCTGGAACAAGAACCAGAAGGCAAAGATGAAAAGGATATTGATCTTAAATTGAAATTAAAAAAATTAAAATTCGAGGAATCCTAAAACAAACCATCCCAATACTGATTATGCATTCACATTTTAAGAGAAAGGGGCAACATGTTAGACGAAAAACCAATTGAAAACGGCTCTGAGGAATTAAAAGACGAAGAAGATTTATTTCTTGAACAAGAAGAAGAGCCCGAACAATTAAAAGATTATAAGCATTTGAAAGCGCGTTTAATTGAACAGAAAAAAAATTCATACCGTATCGAATTCATTGATGCGTCTCATGGATTTTTGAATTTCCTGACAAACATTCTTCTCAAGGAAAAAGCAGTAGAGTACGCGGCTTATAAAAAGACTAGTTTAGGAAATCCAATCTTAACGATGATTACAGATGGTTCGATTTCGGTTAAAAAATTACTTCAAACTGCCGGTAAAAAAATAAATGATGAATTAAATGCAATTCGAGATGCGTTTTCTGTAATTAAATAGAAATTACTCCTTTTTTGATACCTTCTTTAGGATAAGAGTGGATATAAGATCAATTACGAAGCCGTATGCAATTCCTGCGAAAAAATAGGTCCAAGTAGGAGGTTGTGAAAGAAAGGAGAAACTCACTGAAATAAGCGCACCAATTATGGTTCCTCTAATTATTGATTCCAAAATTTGATATTTCTCATTTAAGAAATGAAATTCACCTGCTAGACCGATCATTATTCCCATAATCAGTCTATTATACCAAGCACCCAATAGATATATCGAAGAACTTGTTAAAATTACGGAAGGCATTCGCTGACTTACTCCGATAATGCAGAATATTCCTAGAATCGCACCTAATCCTGCACTGATTAGGGTTCTGAGATAAATTTTCATCATACATATTAGAATATCCTTCTGATTTTTAATTCTCCCCTTATTACAAAAATACTACACCAAAGGAATAAATTCCATATATGTTGTCATGAATACATAGAGGTTTTTTATAGATTGAGCAAATATACCAAGATTCTAGAAGGAATCGATTCCATAGAAATAGCGGCTAAAAACAAAGGAATGGCAAAATTAGGAGATGAAATAATCAATATGGTATATTCTTTAGCCGAATCCTTATTTATTAACAAGCTCACGGGAGAAAAAATTAATGCCACTGTTTTAGCCGAATCCATGAGATTATCCGAATTAAGATACCTTGCAAAAAGTCGAGCTAATGCACACTCTATAGCAGATAGCGCCGAAGCAGTAATAGCCTATGCGTTTTTACAAGAAAAAATGACAATTTCTGAAATGGTGGATAAAATCATTGTTGGATTTGAAAAAAAACCCTTTCCATGGGAAAATACTCAAATGAAACGTGATGCTGATACGAGCGCAATCACAGAGTTACTATCATTTGTTAAATCGCTCTATTTCACAAATCAATTCTGATTCATATTTCGATGATTATAAAATAACAAAGATTGAGTGAGAAGAAAATAGTGCAACCATCAGGATATACAGGAAAAATATTGTGGGTCGATCTTAGCCAGAAAGAAATACGTGAAGAAACACCCGATGAAAGCATATATCGTTCCTATTTGGGGGGATATGGTTTAGGAGTGTATCATATTTATACTCGAATTAAACCGGGATGTGATCCCATGGGACCAGAAAACATTCTGGGATTTTGTCCTGGATTGTTTACAGGAAGCGCTGCACCTCTGACAGGAAGATATGTAGTCTGTGGAAAAAGCCCGTTAACGGGAAAGGGTAAGCGGAAAAACGGAACTATTGGAACAGGGGGATGGGGTAATGCTAATTCTGGTGGCATGTTTGGACCTGCTATACGAAGAGGAGGATATGATTGTATTTTTTTTACAGGGATATCTGAGAAACCAGTTTATTTAATCATCCGAAATGGTAAAGTTTCAATTGAATCCGCTGAAGATCTGTGGGGGAAAGATTGCGTAGAAACAGAAGAAGCTCTGAAACTATTACATGGTGCTAATTGTGAAGTCGCCTCAATAGGGCAAGCAGGTGAAAATCTTAGTTTAATTTCCGGAATAGTAACTGACGAAGGTAGAATTGCCGCACGTAGCGGATTGGGGGCTGTTATGGGCTCAAAGAAACTGAAAGCTGTATGTATTTCAGGTAGAAATCGAGTATCCTATTATGAAAAAAATACCCTGTTGGAGTTATCAAAAGCATATCATAAAACCATCCAATCCTACACAAAAAACAAAATTATCAATGGATTTTTTCCCATGATAGACCGAATTTCTCCCTTATTTAGAATGGTAAACGCGAATTTAGGAGGATCCGGAGAGAGCTTGGCTAAAATGGCCACTGCAAGTATGAGTGGATCGGGACTGGGAACTACAATTGCTAATGTAATGAGTGCTCAGACCGGAGATTCCCCTGTGATGAATTTCAAAGGGGTCGGATATAAAGATTTTCCCATGAAAAAAGCCATGAAATTACGCGGAAAACGGATACAATCTTTTGTGAAAAAGAGATATGGATGTTTTGGATGTCCTATTAGATGTGGAGCAATTGTTGAATATGAAGGACTCCCTTATAAGAAAAAAACGACCCATCGCCCTGAATATGAAACTACATGTTCTTTTGGCTCTATGATTTTATGTGATGACCTTGATGCGTTATTCAAAATAAATGAGTATCTCAACAGAGCCGGCATGGACTCAATCTCTGCAGGAAATGTTGTTGCGTATGTTATGGAATGTGTTGAAAACGGGATATTAAAGCGAGAAGACTTTAAATGCAAAAAACACCCAGATGGATTTTTACCCGTATGGGGAGATTCTCAAAGTGTATTATCATTGTTAGAGCTAATGGTAAATCGAGAGGGAATTGGAGACCTACTAGCCGATGGAACATTAAATGCTTCTGAACATATACACGGAACATCCGATTTCGTCATGCATTGCAATGGTCAAGAATTACCTATGCACGATCCCCGATACAATCCCAGCATGGGGCTCACCTATATTATTGACCCTACACCTGGAAGGCATACAGCTGGTAACATGGATACCGAGGGAGGATTAGGATTGAATTTTTTCATCAAAGACATTAAGTTTGAGAATTCTAAAGATGCAATTGAAAAAGCAAGACTGTCAGCGAAAGTAGTACAATTCCACCAGGTTTACGAAGCATTGGGAATATGCTTGTTAGCAATAAATTTCGCCCAATATCCTCTAATAGAATTATTAACCGCTACCACGGGATGGGAAATCACTCCTTCAGAAATATTAGAAATAGGGCATCGTATTCAAACATTGAGACAAATGTTCAATGCACGAGAAGGAGCAATTCGTCATGAAATCAGCCAAAGGGCTATCGGAAGCCCTATTCTTGAGAAAGGACCAATTAAAAGAGTTTCATTGGATTTGGAGGTAATGGCTAAAGCCTATTATACAGCAATGGGATTTAGAGAAGATGGACTTCCCCTAGAAACAACTCTTAATAAATTAAACCTGGATTTTTGTGTCAAGGATATTGGTGTATCTGAAGGGAATCCTAACCCACTGATAAATAAATGGGCTGAAAAAGAAGGAAATTCAATAAACTTCGGGAAGAACTACGAGTGGCGATTTTTCACCGGAGGGTAGTCCAATAAAGCCCAGATTATAGTAAACAGTTTCTATTTTTTCCTCTCCTTAAGTACGCGATATAATTCCCAAATGGAACTATACCCGATATCTTCTCCCCATCCATAAGCCGCTACGTAATCTCCAATCAAAAAGCAATTATCGATTCCCGGTATGCGAGTTTTTGGACGAATATCTTTATATTGATAAGTGTTTACAAAAGTATTATCTACTATTTCATGAACTCGAATTCGTTCAAATTCTACATCTTCTTTCAATTTCGGATACATTTTGAATATTTTTTCTCTAAGATCTGAAATGAGATTTTGGATAAATGTCTTATCCTTAATTTTTTCTGGATGAATAGGAGCAAACACAGTCATAAGAAGTTTACCTCGAGGAGCTATCGAAGATTCTACATTAGATATAAAGATGCCAAATGCATCCGGATTTTCAAAGTGGAGTAAGCTACGACCTTTATAAGGTCGATGGGACAAAGCAATATCCATAGAAATCCCTGAGGTAGGAATTAATTTCTCAATAAATGCTCTAATTTCAGGGTCTAGAATATTCTCTCCGTCCACTTGGAATAGTCGAGGTACACGTTTTGGTGGAAGAGATAATATGAAATTGTGAGCTGAAAAATCTCCTTTTGAAGTGTTTATTTTCTTAGTTTCCAGTCGTTTCTCTTTATTTTCTTCAAAGAAAAGCTGGTTGGTTTCACAATTAGTTAGAATTTTGCCATTTCGCTTGATTATTTCTACAAATCGATCGATAATTGGTTGCCATCCTCCATCAGGATATCCAAATAGAACAGGTTGTTTTGAACTCCACTTGATAGATCGAAGTACTTCTCCTGCGGAAACAAGATCGGCATAAGGGCTATGCATCAAAACACCTGCAGCGAGTTTTAAATAGTGAGCAGAAGCTTCATTCATTTTCTTACTTTCATTAAATTCTTGAAGGGACTTATCTCGCATATCCTCATAGGTGCACTTAAAACCGCTTGTGAAAATACGGATCAATTTCCAAACACCGAAATAATCACTTTTCCTCATCTGATTGATATTTCGAGGAATTGAAATCCATCCTTGCTTAAAATACTTTAATTTAGATTGTTCATACGTATTTGGTTTTAGTTTCTTTGTTTCTTCAGTTCCTACATATAGATGATAATGCCGAACCGGATGGATGAGAAGTCTCTGGTAATTTTCATCCTTCATTGCTCGTAAAACATCGTTTAATGGATTTTTCCACCCAAATTTCATTAAATGAAATGGTTTTTCATCTAGAATGAATCCATTTTTTTTTGTGGTCCTTGAGCGACCGCCAATTACCTTATCCTTTTCTATTAACAAAACTCGAGATCCCTCAAAGGATAATAATGCTGCCATTCCTAATCCAGTTAAACCTCCACCGACAACAATATAATCCCAAATTTCCTCAGATTCTGAATCACCCATATGTGGTCGCCTAGTTTCAATACAAAATAGTTCCTAAAAACTGTATCTAGATTTAGGTAATTTGAGTATATAACTGTGAGGTTTAAGTGCGTTATAAAGGATATTGAGATAAAATGAACTTATCCTTAATATCACCTAAGTTTAAGACAAAACGAAAGAAAAAGAAAATAGAAATTAAATAATGCAATTGTTTTATTTAGCTTTTGCTACTTTTGGTGCTGGATCGATATCCAATATCACACCAACGCACACAGTCCTGGCCATATCACGAACTGCTAAACGTCCAAGTTCAGGAAAATCCTTGTATTTCTCAATGCAAGCTTTCTTGATTGGTGAAAGTTTCACAATTGCTACATCGTTCTTTTTAAGAAATTGTGGATTTTCTTCC
>SDNX01000093.1 GCA_004524545.1 Promethearchaeota archaeon | reverse complement strand
CCATTAACTGGGTATTCAGATCGGAATGATCCCATCTCGAATTTTTCGGTATTCATCGAGCATTGCTTGAGCATTTTCTAACTTGACTTTATCATGCAATGATCCGCTTGCGGCAAAGATATAGCCTGAAATTGAATCCGAATCTCCTTTTGCTTCACGGAAGCATCGATGAACATAATCCCGAGCATCTTGAGGGGTTTGAAATGAAAGCGTATCGGTTGTGTCCACATTACCAATAACAGCCAATTTATCACCCCATTTCTTTTTTACTCGCTCTATTGTCATCCCAGTATGCATGAAGATTACGCCTTCAGCGTCCCGTACAATATCACATATTCTTTTTGCATAAGGTATTACAAATTCTCGATATTGTTTAGGAGAGAACATTGGTCCCGTTTTAAATGCACAATCATCTGCTGTGGCAAAACATTTCCATCCTGCTTTAATTGCGGCTTTAAAAGACAACTCGGTTTGTCTACTCAGCAAATCATAGAATTCATGGAGTAATTCTGGATTTTTCCGCATTAATCGTGCAGTCAAAGAAAAACTAAGGGATTGATTTCCAGGTTCAACCACAATATGGCCAAGCATAACCGGAAGAAAATCTTTTTGCATACAAATCTCCCGGGCTTTAAGATACCGATTTATTTGATGAGTGGTGGGAGTGCGAATCCGCAAGTGATCTATAAAGAATCTTAACTCTTCTACCGTTTCTATACCGGGTCGCACAAAGAAAGTAATTTTGCTCGTTTTATTATAGGTATAAATTGCTCCAGTGCTTGTCATAACGTAAAGAGGATGCTTATCCTTGTTAATCTCAAATGTTCTCTTAAGAATATGCCTACGCAATTTTCCATCAGGGATAAACCATGCTCTCGGGGCACTATGCCAGTGGGTATCATATCCAAATGCTTTATACAGACTAAAATCTCCAATTGGGGTTTTTATCTGTTTTTCCTTGGGAATAGCGCCATATTTTTTCCTCCATTCACTTTGGAGCCCTCCCATAATGGATTGTACAAAATTTGTTACTTTATCGGGAGTTCCCAAGCGAAGAGCAGACATAAATCGCTGTTCTGATGGACAAGTTTTCATAAAATCACAAATCGGTAAGAATAAAATATACGAATTAAAGACCATATTAGAGATTACCTAATGTGATATTTCGATAATGACCAATGACCTTGTGCAGATTGATCCTTCGTTAGCGGAACATGGAGTAAACATTCATGTCTATTTTATCATTCTCAATGATTTTGATAATACAATTAAAGATTATGATTATGAGGAACCTGTAATAACCCCGGAAACACAGCGCATTAACAAACAATATACTATTGAGAATGTAAAAGAAGATCCAATAATTGCAGCTTATCGGTCATTTTATTGGACACATCTGAAAATTGATCCTACTAAAATTCGACCGAGCGGAGAAGCTTTAGTGCGTAGGATTCTCCAAGGAAAAACATTACCAAAAATGTCCTATTTCGTTGATGCGTACAATTGGGCGAGTTGTAGTTCCTTAATTCCTATTGGGTCGTATGATTTAGATACTTTCCACTCACCAATTACGATTCGATTTGGAAAAATTGGAGAAAAATTTAATGCCATAGGAGGTAAAGAGCGAGTTATGAATGGGAATGAAATTTTAACAGCGGGTGAGGATAGAATTCTTTCACAATTTCCATATAGGGATGCTGATGCAACTAAAATCACTACTTCAACTAAAAATTTAATTATTCTCAGTATGGGAGTTGAAGAAGTACCTAAGACCTCTATAAAAAACGGGATTACTCTTACTTTGAACTATTTAAAAAAGGGAACTACAAAAATCCCGAATTTTCGAGAAAATAGAATTGGATATGTATCCAACTTCTAGTAAATCTAAAGAAATCCGTTTTCTATATACCAATCCCTAGCATCTTCCACTATTTTCTGCAAGGGATAAACAGTATAATCCAATTCTCTTACTACCTTGGAGGAATCGTACTTGGGATACTGATTCATCCAGCGGGATTTACTGGGACTCAACTGTGGTGGTTTTTTTGTGAATACGGAGATAAATTCCATTAAGTACCCTAGAAAAACTGACATTCGAGGAGAAAATACCCTATCGTTGGGTAATTCCATGTCTATAGATCTTGCAATCTCTTCAAATACTTCTTTATAGGTATGGTGGGGCCCTGCGCAGATATATCGTTCCCCTGATTTTCCATGTTCTAAGGCATTCAAATGGGCTTTGGCAACTTCACTAACATGTCCCCAGGATTGTCCTCCACATGGGATTCCGGGTAATTTTTGATTCTTTATATTTAAGAAGATCCTGCCAAATTGAAGTGTGAAATCATACGGCCCCATTATTCCCCCTGGGCTAATTATAGTTGCATCTAATCCCCTTTCAGCAGCGTCGAATATTATTTGGTCTCCCTTTCGTTTATTGAAAGAGTATTCATATTTGACATGAGCGATATTGTAATCTGACCAAGTTTCATCTGTTAATCCATCGGGATTAATCCCAATCGTGCATGCAGTTCCCGTATGTACAAGTTTTTTGACTTTATGTTTAAGTGCAGCATCCACTACGTTTTGAACCCCATCGATATTAATCCTTCTTTGTCGAGGTACTAGTTTTGACCACCATGAAGTATCTCCTGCCATATGGATTACTTTATCAATTCCCTCCATCGCAGACTCAACACTTTTGGGGTCAGTAATATCGCCATACACGATCTCTACACCGGGAACATCAATATACTTGATTACCGAATTCTTCAATCCAAAAGCTCTTATAGAATATCCTCTTTCAATTGCTTGAATGGTCACATTGGTGCCTATAAATCCTGTTGCACCCGTTATCAAAATATCAGGAGAATTCATTTTTCATCACTACACCCAATTCTGTTGAAGATGATTTAAAATCTTGGGATTTTTTATGAATTATAGGAAATTTTGGTTTGGAAGGGGAATCAATCTTGTATAGAACCGGATGTATCAACAAGTTTAGAGATTCCACTTAAAAATAATGTAGCTCCAAAAAACCAACCACCTACCCAAAAGACTTCTATCAAATATCTTAATAAAATAAAAATTAGCGCTAAATCTACGTCAACCAACACAAAATTTTTCATTTTTAAAGAAAATTTAAAAAAAAGTTAAAACTCATTTAAATGTTAATTTTTACTTCTTATGGGCCAAGATATCTTTATTATGATGTTATATTTATGGAGTGGGTAGACTATCGCCCACATTAACATAATGGGAACGACTCCCGCTAAAATTAGATCTAATATTGGGCCATACCATCCGCCCATACCGATAAGATCAAAATTCTTCAAAACCATATCTGCATATACTACCTCATTGATGACCATTGATAGAAGAAACACAAGTAACATGTTTTTACCTAATGGAGACAGAATAGGAATTCGGAAATTCACTTTTTGCATTTTATAAAAAGCAAATATCATAAATGCACTGAACCCAATCGTCATTGTTGTTAATGACATATTTGCTTTATGATGATCGGCCCATTGGATAAACCATGATACAAAAGAAAGTGTCATAAATCCAAAGGCAAGGGGTAAGACTCTCTTTTTCCAGTTCTCATCATTGATAGTTCCATCTGCGTTAAGTACCCAACCTGCAATCGCTCCACCAATTATTGCGACTTCTACATGCCCAAGAGATGAAAGAATATCTGGCAGGCGCTCGAATGATGCATATACTATTTCTCCTCCGACAATCGCATAAGGAGGGTTAGGTAACCAATATTGATTCTCAATTAAATACCATAAAACTGTTGTGCAGATCATCAATCCAAATCCTAACCAAAATCTCACATCTCCATTCTTGAAGATTAGAGCTACAATTCCTGCAATAAGACCCGACAATGCTATAACTGCTAGAGTCCCTGTGTAGACAAATCCTTTCCATCCACTGAAATTTATACCGGGAGAATCATCTAATATTTCAGCAATTAACCAATGTAAAAAAGCCAAAACCCAGACAAGCAAAGCTCTGAAAGCTACATGTCCCAATACTTTCCATCTACTGTCAGTTTTTTGAAATCGTTTCATAACTGTAAATGCTTGCATGAATCCGACAAGAAAGATGAAAATTGACTGACCCAGATCAATAAGGGTTATTATTTTTGGTACACCATCTCCAAAATTAATATATTTATACCCATGGTTTACCATTGGGGGTAAAGCAATTATATCACTAAACATATACGCGAATGTTTGAACGATAAACAACACGATAACAATTCCTCGGAACTGATCAAGCCATTCAAATCGAATTCTATTTTTTCTTCGCTCCTTACCTTTATTTGGAGCTTCAACTACTTCTTCACTCATAACGTAACACCACTCTACTTTTAGCTGTATACAAATAAAAAGCTACATCCTCTATGTATCCCTAACATTTTCTGTATTTGAAAAAATTAAATTCCAACCCAAATTATACACACTATTAATGGTGCAACGTTATGAACTTCGAATAAACTGAAACGAAATTTATATAAAGCATTTTGAAATTATTATTACTATTACTGCAATATAAGTGACAATAATGGAAGTACAGACAAGAGATAGATCGAGTACCTTTGTTGAAATGGATAAATTGGCAGCCGATAAGAATAAATACTGGCAAATAGATTTCCTAAAGGTCTTCTGCATGGTATTGGTTATAATGGATCACTCATTTACTCACGATTCTTTGAGGAAATTAGCCTCCCCGCTCTGGCAAAGAGTTGCAATTCCTTTGTTTATGATCATAATTGGATTTAACTGGGCAAAATCCATGGAAAAGCGGAAAGATGAACCACTTTATAGATTATACTCGTGGAAAAATTACTTTAAAAAGAAATTGGTTCGATTTGCACTCCCATTCGGCATTATCTACGGATTATCTCTACTTTTATATATTGGAATGTTGTTTATTCCTGATTCCCTCTTAAAAGATGTAGGAAATTACGGTGAACCCATTTTGAAAGTTATATTGTTCCTTCCAGTTTGGGGTCCAGGAAATTGGTTTATCCCTACTTTATTTTTGACCATTTTCATATTTCCGGTGATATTCTGGGCATTCAATAAACAACCAGTACTTGCATTAGCTGGATGTTTCATTTTAGAAATACTATATCATGTGTTTGTGTATGGGATAATTGTGGATTACATTGAGTTGCATCCCGAATGGAACATCGGAGTAATTTATACATTTTTGATTTGTACTCCTTTTGTACTCTTATCAGCAATTGGTTTGGGTGTTTGGTTATCTCAAGATCATAAATATGATTCTCCTCGAAATATCATAATCTATGTATTGGGAATCATTAGCCTATTATATTTAGTGTATTACACATGGGATGGTACCCCTCTCAATCAAATTTATCTCAATCGTGTAATTGGTATCATCAATGGGGATTATAACTTCATGGTGTATCCTTGGAGTGCATTGATAGTTCTTGTCGCCTTAAACGTACTACCGAAAGAACCTTATGGGAAAATTTACCGGAATGTGAGTAAAATTAGTGATTCTACCTACCATATATTGATGGTGCAGATTTTTTATTTCTCAATTGTTTACAATCTCTTTCTTCCGATGTTTGGGAATTATCCAATCTGGGCATCTTTGAGGACAGAATTCTATTGGGCACATTACTTGTGGTATTATCCATTTAACTTAGTGTTCACCTTCGCTGTGGGCACAATATGGCATACTTTAGAAAAAGAACTCTTATGGGACCGGAAAAAACGATTTACCAAAAATCGAATAGAATTTTTAAAGGTAAAGGGTTTCATCAAGTGATTTAATTTTTTACTTAATATTTTTTGATTTTCTTTGATTCCAATTGTATGGTTTGCTCTGTTTTTTAGATCATTATCGAAGGTTGAGCAGAAAATTATATTCAAAACTACCCGAGAGGAACTTCAAAAGAAGGTGGATCGATATATAATTGCCCTCAGTGTCAACCTTTATCGTAAATACATCAATAAAATTCAAATACATCAGGGATTGAAAGGAAAATATGAATACACTGATGCGGGATTTTTATGAAAGAACATTTGCTCCTCAACGTGAGCAATCCTGGTTCATGATAATAGGAAGTTATATCGTAAATTGCATTTTGGTGATAGCCTTGTTATTTTTTGCATATCCCTATGGTTGGTTTAATCCTATCGTATTTGCAACTAAAGGTATCATTAATTCCACCTTGCTTGGTAGTCTGGCAATCTTTTTAGTTATTTTGGTTTTTATGATTCGTTTAGCGGGAAAAGTAAAATTCACTAACATGGGTTTGGTAATTCGCCAGATTCCAATAGGATTATTAGTATTGGGTGTAATATATATTGCAATCAACCTTATTCTTTACATCGTAAACGTAATATTAAAAATAACACCCATCTGGTATCCCTATTGGGTGGATGTAGGTAGTTTTAGTGTTTCGTTAGGTTTTCTCATTGCTCAAATATTTGGAAATGTTCTCTTTGAGGAAGTTTATTATCGTGGATTATTGTGGGGTCAATTAAGCATCAAATTCACAAAAATCTTCAAAAATAAACCAGTTCTAGGATTAAATATAGGTGCATTAGTTGCAAATCTATTGTTTGCATTAATGCATATTCCAAATCGTGTTCTTAATGGAATATTAGGTTGGAATTTGATATTATCCCTTTTTATTGTATTTGGACTTGGGTATTTGTTTTCATTAGCATATTTGATCACAGATAGTCTGTTCGTTTCCATGGCACTACATATCTTAATAAATGTGAGTTTTGCATTATTTTTTCCGATCTATGATACATCGATGCTCTGCATTATGATTTCTTTTGTTATGTTGCTAATTTGGACAATTCTAAAACTCACTAAGAGCAAATCTGCAAAAATTATGAAATTAGAAAAATAAGTTTCAAATTCATAAATATTACAAATGAATTTGGGAGAAATACATTCTTTTAACCAAATTCTACCTTTTTTCTTTACTATCATTTAAACGGAATCTGAAGTTATTTCTTTTGAAATTTAAGGCATTTTTCATTTTTTTATATGAAATTTTAAACTATTACCGAAATTGGTAGAAAATGAGCACCTTTTCTTGAAATTCTATTCTTCTAGAAATGGAGGGTTTATTACTATGTTGTGATAAACGTATATATAATGACAGATGTGGAAAGCATCAAACTAGAGAATCATGAGATTGATCTTCCAGAAATTGATAAACTTGGTCCGAATAAAAGTAAATTCTGGCAGATTGATCTGTTAAAGATGATTTCTATACTGCTCGTTATCATGGATCATTCATTTCCGCACTCTATGTTATTTGAAATCGGTTCTCCTTATTGGCAACGTATCGCAATACCCCTTTTCTTAATTATTACAGGCTTTAATTGGGCTAAATCATTGGAAAAACATAAGGATAAGCCGTTACGGGAGCTATACTCTTGGAAAGGGTATTTCAAAAAGAAATTGTTGCGATTTTTGCTTCCTTTTGGAATAATATATGCATTATCAATAATTTTTAAGATAATTATCAATCTAACAGACGTTCCTTTGATGGATGTAGCGTATTATGATGATCCAGTATTAAAAATAATCCTATTCCTACCGGTCTGGGGCCCTGGGAATTGGTATATCCCTGTATTATTTGGATTTATCCTTATATTTCCAATAATGTACAAAGCGTTTTCGAGACTTCCCGTTGTCAGCTTGGTTGTATGTTTCATCGTTGAATACGGATGGTACTCAATAATTTTTATTCTTAGAGTAATATGGGCTATGGCTGACTATACTCCTATTGGGGTGTGGAATTATTATAATACATTAACTATTCTACGGTGTACTCCCTTTAGGGCTTTATCGGCAGTAGGACTAGGAATATGGTTGTCTCAAAATCATAAGTGGAATTCATTTCGGAATATTTTCATTTGGATCTATGGAATTTTAAGCGGAATCTATTTGTTTTTTTATACTTTTAGAGATTTTCGGTTTACAACTAATGTGTTTGGAACCGATTTTGCATTCTTTACAGGAGATTATTCTATGCTTCATTTTGGATGGTCTGCAATGCTTATTCTCATCGTTCTTAATATTTTTCCTAAAGAACCAGCCGGAAAAAGCTACCGTTTCATAAGTTTGATTAGTAAATCTACTTATCACATATTAATGGTGCAGATTTTTTACTTCTCCGTTATATACAATTTATATTTACCGATGTTTGGAGATACTCCGATTTTCGCATCATTCGGAGGAGAATTCTATTGGGTACATTACATATGGTATTATCCATTTAATTTACTACTCACTTTCAGTTTAGGGATATTGTGGTATAAATTAGAAAATACATATCTATGGGAACGAATGAAATTAGCAGATAAAAAACGATACGAGCACGCAAAAGCTAGAGGATGGGTCACATGAAAAATACCTCCCAAATTACCTCTCAAAACTTTTTACAAAGTTTTTTAGTAATGTATCTTAGGTGACAAATATGGGAAATGAAGAAGAATTTCTTAGTGAAGTTTATCAAGAAATGGCTGATTTGGGATTAGAAAACCCAAAAGGTGGCAGATCCTTTCAACAAATCGCGAATTCATATAGTCATAAATCAAAAATAAAATCTGAAATAAAACTAAAACCAAGGCAATCAGAGAGATTCTGGCAAATAGATGTATTGAAAGTAATCGCAATGCTCCTTGTTATCATGGATCACAGCACATCTCACGCTGAACTCAGGACAATAGGATCCCCCCTTTGGGAGAGAATCGCAATCCCTATCTTTATGGTCGTACTCGGGTTTAATTGGGCCAGATCTCTGAAAAAGAATAAACATCTGCCGTATTCAGAATTGTTCTCTTGGAGATATTATTGGAAAAATAAAGTAATTCACTTTCTTCTTCCTTACAGTTTTATTTACGTGCTTTCTGGGATATTAATCCTTATTAAAGATCCTACTGTATCCGTTGGCATTTACGGAAGCCATATGTTTAGATATTTATTGTTTCCTTGGGTATATGGTCCGGGATCCTGGTTTATCATTACTCTATTAATAACAGTTGTGGTTTTTCCATTGGTATATATCATCTTTGATCAGTTAAAAAAATACAAGATATCCCTACTCGGATTAATTTTTACATTTGGAGTTGAGGTTGCATGGCAGTATTTCATCAATTTTTCATTGGATGGATACATCAATAATTTTTATGGAACTCCAGATTGGAACTATGAAATGTATATCTTCATTTATTTCGCATTGATATGTAACCCATTTAGGTTAATGACAGCAATTGGTTTGGGTCTGTGGTTATCGCAAGATCAGGAATTATTCTCATTGCAAAATATATTAGTTTGGGTCTTGGGGATAATCAGTGGAATTTGCATTTTCTTTTACGCGTTCTACATTGATGAACCACTACCATTTCAATGGCCGAATTGGCTGAGATTTATAGGATTAAAGATGCAAGATTTATTCGACTGGTCTAATGGGGATTATAATTTCATTTTCTTTCCTTATCCGGCATTAATAGTACTTATCTTTCTGAACATCCTACCTAAAGATCCGAAAGAAAATCTCTTTGTTCGAATTATTATTCGGATTAGTAAATCCACTTTTCACATCTTAATGGTGCAAATTTTCTATTTTATGATCCTGTACAATTATTTTCTCCCCATGTTCGGCGACCCTTTCCCGATTTGGCAATCCGTTTATCCTGATGTTGAATGGGTTAATCTCATGTTTTGGCCTCTCAATGTCGCGATAACCTTTAGTTTAGGGGTACTATGGTATTCACTTGAACATAAAATTATTGCCAATAGAAGAAAAGGGGAAGAAAAAGAACTTTTAAGACGTGCACAAGCAAGAGGTTGGATAAACTAAAAAATCGTCCACTCTAATTTTTTACATTTTGATGCGTTTATTTGGCAAAGGTTAAACACTTTACTAACTTTTT
>SDNX01000092.1 GCA_004524545.1 Promethearchaeota archaeon | reverse complement strand
GTTTCAACAATCCATGTGTCTGCTCCTTCTTCATTACATAGAGCTCCTGCAATCCGCCCAACAGGACCGGTTCCTCCTAAAATTGTGATTTTACGATTTTTAAAAGATTCACCTTTTTCAATAAGAATTCCCTTCATTTTTGCAACCAAAGAAGCTGCTGTAGTCGCCGCACCTCGAGGATCAATTACTATCGGAATCTTAATAGTACCGCCCATCGCTTTTTTTGCTTTATTAAATGCGTCATATACTTTATCGAAATCTTTACCATTCAGAAATATTGTTGTATATTTATGATTTTTCTCATATCTTGAATAATATAAATCAAGCATAAACCCTGTTGCTTCTTCGGGTGATAACCCAGAAAAATGCACACACATATCATATCCCGATTCATACGCCATGTTTATATCAAAAGGAGAAGCCTTAGAATCAGTATCAATCATAAATAGAAGAAATTTTTTTCGTCTATCTTTAATATGGAGACCTATATTTGACCATTCAACAATAGATTGTTCCCGTAATACTTTTTTATATTGATTTATATCTACCACTATGTCTCACTCCTTTTTTATGAATGTTTGATAATCCTATTTTTCTTTTCTGGTAGATGTAAAATTCTTTTTGCTGCTTTTACGGCATAATACAAATCAAAAAAGCCTGATTTTGCCTCTTTTGCATCCTTTAACATCCTCATTTCCACTTTGTACTTAAGCGCCCCAATGGTCATTGCGCCAATTCCAAAAATCCCAGGATAAATTTCTTGCCCCTCCATATCTACTGTAATTCCTTCTATCCCCGCTGGGGCTACCATATTTGTATCGATTGCTAATTTTCCTTTAGGTAGTTTTTCCATGATTGATTTAGTTAGGACTTGAATTCCTGGAGCAGCAGCTGAAATAATGATATCTGCATCTTTAGCTAGATTGAGCTTACTAGCATCGTTAAAAGCTAAAGCACCTTTTAAATGCACGTGGTAGGTGTTTTTTGTATATTCTAGGAAGTTGTTCAGAAATTCTTGGTCATTTTTTTCCCATGTTTCCACTATCGTGACATCGCAGCCATCCTTATATAATAAAGTTGAAATTAAATGACCGAAAGGTCCCGTTCCTCCAAATACCACTACTTTTTTATCTTCAATTTTTCCCATACGATGAGAATAAATCAGATTTTCAATTAGAGCGACTGCAGCACCTGCTCCTGAACAGGCACCTCGAGGATCAATTACCACTGAAACTTTGAAAGGTCCGAACATTGCTTTTTTAACCCGTTCCAAGACTTCAAAAAACACATTTTCGTGCCTACCGTTCAAAAAGAGTGTTGTGTACTTATTATTTCTTCTGGAAAAAACTAAATCTTGAATTAATCCGACAGTTTCTTCAGGCTTTACATCCTCAAAATGAATTACAGCATCATAACCAGAATCATATGCCATTGTGATATCATATGGAGTAGCGATGGGATCTGTATCAACCATATACAAAAGATATTTTTTCCCAGTCTTTTTCTTCTCTTTTTCTATACTCAATTGTACTAAATTCTGATTTTCAATTGCTTTTTCAAAGTTTTTTGCATTAACTTGTTGGGATAAAATTTTGTGGACTAAATATTGCTCGGTATCAAGTTCTAGCTTATTTGCCAAGTCTTGAATTTGCTCATGGGTGTTTTTTGAAATAATAAGGAAACAAGTTATATCTCTTGATTCCCATTCACGAAGAATCTCTACTATTTGAAATAAAATCCACATTGGCCGTGTTTTTTCAACTAATTCCGTATAAGCTATCTTAAACTCATTTTGAGCTTTTTGGAGAACGACATCTATGTTCTCCAACTCAGTATCATATTTTTCTTGAGATTCCATGCTATTCTTAGATTTTGTCAATTTTTCGATGAATTTATTCTGATTTCTTAACTGTGAGAAATAAGATTCTTTGGTTTCTGTGGGTAAATCTACGTAAAAGAAAGGGATTCCGATTGTTTTAGCAAGCGTTTCTATGCCTTTTTGATTATCATCGATTACATCAGATAATCCTTTTTCCATAAATAATAGTGTTGCCGGTTTATTTTTCTTAGCTTTTAAAAGAATCTGCTCTAATTGGTTTTTATATGAGGAAATTGGATGATTAAACACTAAATCCTTGGTTTTTGAGTCATTTAGTAATTTTTTAATTTCAATACCAATCGGAAATTCTGGTTCAATCAAGACTAGTTTAATATCCTTTCCCTCAACGCGACTGATTTCGATACTCGTTTTTCTCATCTACTCATTATTTTTTTAGGATAAAGTAATCAAGTACAATTGAGATAATTAGAATATAATATCTTTTGACCATTCATTTTAGAAAAATAATTAAAAAGCAATAAAAATATCTCGAGCTCGTCTATACATAGGATATCAGATGAAAATTTCATCTATAAGGTGAATTTCGCCGACGGGAATCGAATCCGTAGATTGCTTTGCTTATCAAGTAAAAACTGATAACAAAAATAGAAAAAGAGAGAAGGAAAGACTTTTATGCTTCATAGTGATAATTCATCGATACTTCTTTTATTCAATTTTTACAGGAGGCACATCTTTATACGGATTTGGGCAGGAATAAGGAATCTCCACTTCTAAAACCCCATCTGCATATTTTGCTCTCACTGTTTTTGGGTCTGCTGGACATGTAAAATTATATGTACTTACATAGTCAAAATCTTCTTCTTTGCGAGGTGCGACTAGTCTTAATCCGCTCTCAACGACGTGAAGGTGGATTGCGTTTTTATTTGCTCCAGGGATTTCATAGATTAACACTAACACTTCATCGTCAGGATCTTGACATCCACATGCATTTGGGGAGGTTGCATTTACCCATTTCTGATGTCGATGTTCATGCTCATGTTTATGTTCAGTTTTTTTTTCTACCATTTCATTCACTTAAAATAATGTTTAAGTATATCAAGCGGGAAAAGAACAAAATTCTGATGGTTTGAAAATAAAGGGAAGATCCTACTTTTGCTTAAGTTTTGATTGGATGGAAAAAAAATAGATTTAGAAAAATGCAAACAATGCAGTCTGTGGTAGTACCAAGTAGTACAATAAGAAAGATTGAGCAACCGAGATTAAAAGAAAGCTTTTCGTGAGATATCGCAGAGAATTTCCTACTAGCGTTACTAATGCAATAATTATTAACCCATGTATTGCACCGGTTAATCCCGATAATGATCCTAATACAAGATACAGTATTGCCATAAGGAAGAATGGAATGTATCCGATAAACGAATGAAATGAAGATATTATCTGAGTTCGATCGGATTTTAAATCAGAAATCCAATCTTGTTCTATTTGCCCAATATAATATGCTGGAATTGTGACTAATCCATACAAAACCAACCAAATTATTCGCACATTCAGTGGAAACAATCCAAAAATTCCACTGCGAGCAAATAAGGTCACCAATATTCCTACAGCTATCGTAATCCCGACACATAATAGGAAATTTTGTATAGTAATTTTTGATTCATTTTTTATTGAAAAAGGTCCTTCCACTCCTGGAATCAATTTTTTCTTACGGAATTGGTACAGGAGGAGCATAAAAATTCCATACCCTGCAATGAATCCTACATATATCAGGTTAAATACAGGCACTCCAATTGGTATCATTGCAAGAATTCCTGCAACCAAAACACATATCGGCAAAGATAATAACCAATATAATAGTTTTCCCCATAAAAATTTCTTGGGATTTGAAATTATGATTCCTTTTTCAGTTTTTTCTAGCCTATCGTCAGTTTCTTGCTTAATTTTTAGAAATGAATTAAATAATATCAGTGCTAGAAACATACTTGGGATTCCAATTGTCCAAAGAATTTTTCGAAATACCATAGTAGAAGCAGAAATGCCACCAAATCCTAATCCTAGTTTATCTGATGCCCAATTTAGAGCATATGTTATTGCTCGTGGTGAATAAACTTCATAATTATGTAACATATGATTGAAAATCATGATGTCTCTGTTATACGGTGCAGAATCTCCTCCGAGTTTTTCATACAATATTTGTGCTGCGTTGGGAGTTAAAATGTCGTCCCAAGCTCCTGAGATTAACAAAATATCTGTCGCCGGGTTCGTTCCATTTAAAGACTTTACCCAATCTAAATCAGCATCCCTAACTCCTGTAAAAAATTCTGATTGAGTATTGGTGTCTAAATTGATTTGAGTACCCAATAAAATTAAACCAGCAACATCATTATCCAGTAGTGTCGATTGAATTGCAACACGTGAGCCTAAACTGTGACCCAATATTAATATTTGAGAGCCAACTAATCCAGAAATCGTCATAAATCGAGTTCGTACTTCTAAAACTTGCAAAGCGAGTTTATCAGTCTGAGCATTATCAAATCCTATCGATCCTGAACTAAGTCCATGACCACTATAGTCGAAACTCAGCACGTGAAATCCGAGTTTGTGGAATTCGTAGGCAATGCCTTTCATCATAAATTGATCTGCACCGAATCCCTCTAGTAATAAAATGCCTGCATCAATCGTTCCAGGATAATAAAATCCTCTTAATTTATCCGAATCTGGTGCCTGAATTGAAATCTTTTCGCGATCTTGAATCAGTGCCCGATCATTATAATACAATAATCCAATAGACATGCACGTGACAAGGAGTAAGAATACGCTAGTATATCCAAAGATCTGTTTTTTCAAAGTTAGTTCCATACTGAAAATTTGCTGGTGAAGTAAATAAAGAGTAGTATAAAAAAATAAAATAAGTAAAAATGGATTCAATTAGAGATCTAATTTATTTTCCCATAAACCATGAATGTTACAGAAAATTAATGCGTGAAATTCTTTCTGATTACTCACATCAACAGAAAAATGAGCAACGGGTTGTTCCTCAACAGGTTTTGGGTAATATGACCCTAATTCTCGAAATTTGCCTTCTTTATCTATACCATAAAGTTTCATCCATACAATATAGTGTTCATTGGTGCTCGGGTGCATTATTTCTTTGCCGCAAGATACCTTCACTTTATCGCCTAATACTTCAATGTGAGGAACGTGTTTTTCTTTTGCCATTTCCTCACCTGGCTTATGAATTAGTTCATGAATCATGATTTTTTGTCAACTCTTTTAGTTGTAATTCAATTTTCTAATCACACATTAATAAGTCTTAATGTTTTAAATCGAAAATTAAATAAAAATTAAATACAAAATTTTGGACAAAAGAGTTTAATTATACTTTTGCTGATTTTGCGAGTTCTTCCAAAGCTTTCTTGCGGCTACAATTTTCACCGCATCCGTTAATGGGATCGGGGTCATGGGAATCCATTTCGAAATCTATGGGTAGGATGAAATCCTTCACAAAGCCCGTTATAATATCCATTTTAACATTTGATATACTTTCATGATTTCTGAAATGACAATCCACAACAGTGTCGATTTTTTTCATAGATGATGATGCAAGGAGAAGCAGAATATTATTTTCTCCACTTAATCTCATACAATTCACCACAAAAGGACAATATTTACCCATCTCTATCATCTCTGTAGGATCTTTTGTGGATAACTCAACTTTAGCGAGTATTATATCCGCATTTTTAAAATTCACTCCATATTGAGATGAGATGACCCCTTTTTCTTCTAAACGGTGAATTCTTGATCCCACTGCAGGTTGACTTCTCCCAATTCGTTTGGCAATCTCTGAATGAGTGATATTGGGGTGTTTTTGTAAGAGGGTTATTATACTCCGATCTATATCATCTAATCCGAATTGATCTGATATCATGCTACTTATAATTTATTAGTCTAATAAAAAAACCTTTGCTCCTAAAATCCGCGATAAGGAAAATGAAAAAAGATCAAGTGGAAAGAAAAATAGCGACGATTTTTTTATCAATCTCTAATTTTCTCAATAAACTCCAACTTGAGACCAAGTAAGGAAAGATTTCTTGAGACATCTGTTCATAATAGAGAGGGATATTGAAGTATTTTAAAAAGATTCCTTTAATTTCATTGATCAATCTAAGCAATATTTTCTCGAGGAGAGTGGAATCTACCGCAACAGGGTTCAATGTAATGATATTCCATTCAAATTCACTATCAAATGAAATCTTCTGGATTTCAGGATCTTTATTGTATTCCGGCAGTTTCAATAATCCAGTGAGTGCTTTTAAAATTTGAAAATGTAATTCTTTCTCTTTTTTGGAAGTAAACGCGTTTTTGATGATGTTTGTGAAAAGATTTAGTATTTGTTGAGCCACACCCATAAGATCCAGAGAATTTGCTGCAGACATTACTTTTTCCGCTTGACGCCATTGAGAAATATATTCATCGGTTATATTGCCAAAATCTGCATATTTCGTTACATTGCCATTCCAATCTTCCTTCCATTTTTTTGGTGTGAGATCAAACTCTTGTATAAACGCATCCAGCAATTTTTCTAATCGAAATCTCATTGTTTTGGATTCTGTTCCTTTATCGTCTGCCGCTATCAATAGCAGAGAATACTCTTTGGAATCGAGGTATGTCCATGTCAATCCAGCCATTTCAATGCTTTCAATACCCTGATGCTTTAATTCGACTTCAGAAAAATTATGTAACGCTGACAATAATCCAGATACTAGATCTTGGTCAATATCCATTGGACTATAGTTCTTATAAAACACTGCAGTGGACGATAAATCGTCAATAATCCATATATGTTTCAATATAACCCATCCCAATCGTTTTTATGGTAATTCAGTATGTCATCTGAATTTTGGCGGTTCTCTATAATGTAATCAACATAATCCGTAAATTAAACTTTATTGCATGTAAGTATAGATACGCTAAAACAATAAACATTTTTTTACATCCAATATTGTTGCACTTGAGATGGTGGATTTAAATACATCACATACTAGCAAATCGGATCCTAAAGAGAAAATCAGTATTGACTTGCGAAAATGCATGGGATGTGGTTCATGCGTCACAGCTTGTCCCAACGGAGGTTTTAAGGTCATTAATGGAAAAGCTCGAGTTATTAAGAAAGATTTTTGTGATGGACTCGGATTCTGCATACAAAACTGCCCGATGGGAGCTATCCTATACAACGGTCAGCCGGTAGGAAATGTTTCTAAATTAATTCAACAAGAAACTTTCATCCGTAACTGGCCTATTAAATTGCATATTGTAAAGGAAAATCATTCTCAATTCAATAATGCAAATCTTGCTATTGTAGCGGATTGTGTTCCCGCTATCTTTCGTTCATTTAATGAAATTGCACAAAATCATACAATTTTACTTATTTGTCCAAAAATTGAATCTCCAAAAGAAATTAGAGAAAAATTAATTTCTATTATTAATGAGAATACGATTCAGTCAGTTTGTTCCTATAATGTAGATTATATTTGCTGTGATTCGTTGCCACGAATTGTAAAAGATGCAATACGGTTCTCTAAAAAATCTGAGGACTTAATGGCAAATTACAAACACCATGTTATCTGTTTATTTGGATCTTCAAAATAATTAAACAGAAATCAAACTATCCTCCTTACGATGAATTAAGGTATTTAGGTTTTAACGAATTTATCATCGTATAATGCCTAAGATAATTGAATTTGCACGGACAACCTTGATCAAGGCAGATGTGACATCTTCTTTTAGTACACTAGCTAAACTGATGTTAAAAGAGAATATTGGCTCCATTGTGATCACAGAAAATGATGATATTATTGGTTTTATTGATGATAAAACCATATTACGGTTGGTATCCCAAGGTCAGAATATGAAAGAACTTCCCATCACTGATTTCATTCAAAAATTCCCCCTTATTTATCAAGACACCCATTTGCTTGATGCTTGGCAAGATGTCAAAGATCATGAGAGTGAGCGTTACGGAATCATTAACGATGAGGGAAAAATCGAGGGAATTATTCGTAAACGCACTATTAAACGGTTCCGTTATCTTATCTTGAAGGAAGAAATGCATATCGATGATGATTTCTTGATGGAATAATTCCTTTCAAAAAATCATCTTTTATTTACATCCTAAGACCTTTTATTTTTATACATGAATATCCACATTTTTTCAGATAAAGCCGAAATGGGGCGGGAAGCAGCAAAAAAAGCAACGGAAATCTTACTTTCTAGAATTCAAGAAAAAGGGCACGCACGATTTATCATGGCAACAGGAGTATCCCAATACGATTTTTTGGGAGCATTAGTGAAGATGAATATTCCATGGGAAAAAACCGAAATGTTCCATTTGGATGAATACATGGGAATTAGTGCGGATCATCCAGCTTCCTTTCGCAAATACTTAAATGAGCGGTTTATCGATATAGTAAAGCACCCAAACGTCAATTTAATTCAAGGAAATTCGCCTAATAGTGTGGAAGAATGTAAGCGAGTTGGGGATCTATTGAATAAAGACAAAATTGACATAGCGTTTATTGGAATCGGAGAAAATGGACATATTGCGTTTAATGACCCTCCCGCAGATTTTAAGACTGAGGACCCGTATATTGTTGTCGAATTGGATGAAAAATGCCGTCAACAACAAGTGGGAGAGGGATGGTTTAGATCCATTGATGAAGTGCCTACTCATGCGATATCCATGTCAGTGAAACAAATTCTAAAAGCGGAGTATATCATTTGCATTTGCCCAGATTCTCGGAAGCAAAAAGCAGTGTATGAAACTTTACATCCTACCATGCCAATTACTCCAGATGTTCCTGCTTCTATATTGAAATCTCACAGAAAGGTAGATTTTTATTTAGATGATAAATCTGCGAAATTGTTGTTTTAAATTATAAATAGATTCAAAACTATTAAAACAATAAAAAGAAAAATAGGTCGGATGTAGTGAATCTTCTTCAGTTCAGCCCTTAAACGGCTGCTGGTTCGGATCCCGAGCCTTTCAATTTCAAATCGATTATTAATTGTACTTCAAATTAGTGATAATTCATGTAAAACTTTGGAATATAAATCTGCAGATAAAAACATAATATCATTTAACGCATCAAGTTTTCGTTTTGCATCTTCTTGGGTTATGTAATTATTTCTTGCATTTATAATAAGGATCCCAAGTACTCCTTTGATACGTATCCCAAGAGTTCTTGCATACGTCCGTGCTTCCAATTCATCCAGTAATATTGGATATTCTTTATTGAAACTCAAAGCTAGTTTGATTGCCTCTCTCTCTCTTGAATGAAGATTTGTAATAAAATCCAAATTAATTTTGATATCAGGTTTCTTAACTTTAACCCAACCAATTTTTACAGCATCTGAAATCAATATCGCATCTGGATGATTGTTTACCATGCCTTGAGTAACGCATTCATTATACACTTCAGGAGGAATATAAATTTCACTATAAATATTTTGAAGCAATATTAACGAATTGATTTTTGCGAGATAAATTAGTGGACTAGAATTACTCACTGCTTTCATTTAACTCCCTCTCAAGCTCGTCCACAGTTAAAGGAAAAGGAATATTTTCTTCTCGCAATAAGGGAAGAAAAGATCGAAAAGATTCCCCGCAATATTCAGCTGCTTTCCAAATGGTCCAGTTCATTTTTCGGACATTTTCAAGCGCTTCTTTTCGTTTGATGACTCGGAGTCCTTGATCGATTATTTGTCTTGCCGCTGTGGATTTATCTACTTGATTTTTCTCAGCATAGTGCTCTATTTCTCGTTCTTGTTTTTCTTCTAATCGAATGGAGGTAGTTTTCATCATGTATACAAATTCATAATTTGTAATAAACTTTATCTACCAGAACAAAAATGATCTCAAAATTGATTTTAGTAGTAGTTGAATGCTCTTAACAGGTGCAAACTCCTTAACTCACACGTGTTTAAACAGTCTTCAAGGTTTTTAAATACCCGACATAAATCGTAATTTATACTTCTCCTTGGAGACCAAAAGATCTATGAGGGGAAAAAACCTAGATATATGTATGTCCAGTACATTATCTGCTCCGTTTTCACAAACGGGTTATGGTTTTT
>SDNX01000016.1 GCA_004524545.1 Promethearchaeota archaeon | reverse complement strand
GCGTCACAAACGGAAACGTTGGACATCATATAGTTCCATCCGATGAATTAAGTAAAATTCGGTTAAAAGAAGCTCAATCCGCTGCTGAAGAAATAGGTGGAGCATATGAATGCTTGAATGTGGACGACGGATATGTATTTGTGAATAAAGAACAAACCGAAAAAGTCGTAAAAGTAATCCGGGAGTTCGATCCAGATTTAGTTATCACTCATCGACCTTATAGTTATCATCGTGACCATCGATACACAGGAGTTTTGGTAATGGATGCTAGTTATATGTTAACAGTCCCGCACTATTGCCCTGATGTTCCAATCTCCCCTTCTAGACGAATTCCCGTAATCTGTTATGCATATGATGACTTTATGAAACCCGAAGCATTTGACCCCAATGTGATTTTGGATATTTCAGATGTATATGACGAAAAAGCCAAGGGAATCGCTCACCATGTAAGCCAGATTATGGAATGGATTCCGTGGACGGTTCGGATGGAAGACCGATTTAAGCCACCCTTTACTCAAAAAGATACAGAGGACGCTGCGCGCTTAATCGAAACT
The DNA here is from genome assembly GCA_004524545.1 of Promethearchaeota archaeon. Taxonomy (GTDB): domain Archaea; phylum Asgardarchaeota; class Lokiarchaeia; order Sigyniarchaeales; family Promethearchaeaceae; genus AMARA-1. Next base: position 34,928 of record SDNX01000016.1, on the reverse strand, counting down.
ACCTACTTCTCTGCAGCACTTACACGATATCGGACTTTAATTAGGATAGGGTATCCTGAAAAGAAAGTTACAAACGTCGAAGTATACGAGCTTTGCGAGTATGGGAAACCCGCAAGCAAAAAAGAATTACAGGAATTATTTCCAAGTGCGTTTATCCCGAGTAGAAAACAATTAATAACTTTTAAGGAAAAAACCTGAAATTGACACAGAATATAATGAAATAAATCTATCTATATCTCAGTTAAAATTTAATAAGTATAATATCACAAAAGAAGGACATGGAACTTAAAACACAATGGCGAACTCTTCTAGCAGTGATACTTGGAACATTGTTAGCAATTCCTATTGGAGCTCTAATTTACATCGCTCCCAGCAATTTTCTTGATGCAACTATTCGGTTAACTGCTTTATGGGGATTTATCGGATTAGCATTATCTGCAATTATGAACCTAAATAAAAAAGTGTTATATCAGAAATTTGGGTTAAAATTTATGCAATTTCATCATTTTATGGCAATTTTTTCGTTGATAACGGCAACTGGTCATCCTATAGCTTTTGCAATCCAAAGAATGTCCCTATTAGTATTTATACCAGACTTTTCTTCTTGGTATAATTTTTGGCTATTAGGTGGTAGACCTGCTCTATTTTTAATATATATCGCTTTAATTGCAGCGTTATTACGAAAAAAATCAAAGAATGCGTGGAAATATATTCACTGGTTCAATTATTTAGCGTTAATCATGGTTTTTGTACATGCGTTGTTGATAGGAACTGATTTTCAAATGATATTAATTATTATTGCATACAGCATTCTTTTCCTCGGTGTTTTTGTGACCTTTGGTTATCTCAGAATTCCTATGGTTAAAAAATGGGTAGAAAAAAGTAAGAAAGAAAAATAGATCGCCACAAATCAAAATTGATTCTCTTCTCTTCTCTTTTCTAGTCTATAATTTCTTTTTCTTAACACCAATTTTCTCAGTTCGTCTGCAAATAATAAAATAAAAGCTCCCGAGATTATAATTAGCCAATCTATTAGGTCTAGAGGAACTGTACCTAATATCACGTTCATGAAAGGCACTTGAACTGCGATAATTTGCAGACCAATTGAAATAACTAACCCTATCGCAATACTTCTATTAGACCGAAATCCAAGCTGGAAAATCGATTGATTACGGCTTCTGCAGTTGATTGCATTAACTATTTGGAAGAATGCAAGAGCAGTAAAAGCTAAGGTCTGTTTTTCTGCAATTGAGGCTGTACTCCCATGGAGCAAGGATATCAATAGGACTCCAGCTGCCATTATTACAGATGTGAACAAAATCTCAAATAAAAGAGTTTTATTCAGTATTTTTTCGCTTGCAGATTTTGGAGGTAGCTTCATTACATCTTGTTCTTTGGGTTCACGAGCTAAAGCAACGGTTAAACTTCCATCAGTCACTAAATTGACCCACAATATAGCTAATGCAGTAAACAATGGAATGTTATCTCTGAATAGGATTATACTGAGTAAAATTGTTAGGACTTCACCGATATTGGTGGTTAACAGAAATTTTATGCCTTTTTTGATATTGTCTGAAACTACTCTACCCTCTTCAACAGCGTTGACAATGCTTGCAAAATTATCGTCGGTTAATACCATTTTTGCCGTTTCCTTTGTTATATCCGTACCGGTTATTCCCATTGCAATACCTACGTCTGCAGCTTTTAATGCAGGTGCATCATTTGCGCCATCTCCTGTCATCGCAACAATTTCATTTTGCCTTTTCAAGGAACTCACGACACGGTATTTGTGAGTGGGGGATACTCGAACAAAAGCAGACACATTTGTGATTAAATCGTCTAATTGTTGGTCAGACATGTTTTCTAATTCAACACCCTCAACAATTTCCGATCCAGGGGCTACTATTCCAATCTCCTCACCGATAGTTTTCGCAGTCAATTTGTGATCACCCGTTGCCATAATCACGTGAATTCCTGCACTTTTCGCAAGTTTTATAGCTTTTTTGACTTCATCTCGAGGAGGATCTATCATTCCGATTAATCCAAGGAATGCCAAATGGGAAGGGTCGAAAGTACCTTGCAATAATTGGTCTTTTATATTCTCAATTTGTTCTTCTCTTATTTCCATAGACGCAAATCCTAATACACGAAGCCCTCGACTAGCAAAATCATTGAATGTGTTTAGGATATTTTCTCTCTTTCCTTCATCAATAGTTTCTTCGTTTCCGTTTATAAATATCTTATCAGATAAGCTTAATACAGATTCTGGGGCCCCTTTTAGATGTAATTGTACTTTACTGGAATTTTCTTTATCTATTTGATTAAAAGTTACCATAAAACGATTTTTTGGGTCAAACGGAATTTCATCTAATCTTGGATAATTTCTACGAAAATCTTCTTTTTGTAAATGGACTTTTGCCCCCGCAACTAATAATGCCCCCTCAGTCGGGTCTCCAGTTATTTGCCAGCCTAAGCTATCTACAGAAATTCGGTTCTCAACCAGATGAGCATCATTACATAAGATGGCGGTTTTGAAAAGCTTATTCAATGCAACATCAGTTGATGCATTCTGTATGATATTTTCTGAATTTTCTCCAATTGTGATGTTTCCTTCAGGCTTATAACCCACTCCAGAAATATTATAGATTGTATCATTCGTATACATTTTCCGAACGGTCATTTGATTCGTAGTAAGAGTTCCGGTTTTATCTGTCACTATAGTAGAAACTGCTCCTAAAGAATCGATTGCTGAAAGTTTACGTATAATTGCATTTCGTTTAACCATCTTTTGGGTTCCTATTGCCAGAGTAATAGTTATGGCTGCGGGTAATCCCGAAGGAATAGAGGACACTAATGTGGCAATTCCAAATAGCAACATATCCACAAATGCAAATCCTCTTAACAAACCGATCCCGAAAATCAGTAAACTGACGATTATTGCTAATATTCCCAAGTTTCGAGATAGAATGGCAATTCTTTTTTGTAATGGGGATTCTAATTCTTCAGCTTCATCAATTAATGTAGTTATTTTTCCCATTTCAGTCTTCATACCAGTTGAGAATACTATAGCTCGACCTCGACCTGAAGTTACAATTGTACCTGAATAAACAAGATTTTTTCGATCCGCTAAAGGAATTTTTTCTGGGAACATTCCCAATTGTTTTCTCACTGGTAATGATTCCCCAGTCAACATTGCTTCATCGACTTCTAAATTTGCAACACTGATCAATCTGGAATCAGCTGGAACTTTATCTCCTGCTTCAAGCAAAATCATATCCCCTGGAACGATATCGCCCGTGTTAACACGAACTTCTATACATTCCGTTGCCTGATTGCAATTACGAATCACTGTTGCTTCGGGGCTTGCGAGATTTTTCAAAGCTTTCAAAGCTTCGTCCGCTCTAGACTCTTGGACAAATCCTATTATCCCGTTTAACAAAATTACTGCTACTATTACCGCTACGTTCACATATTTTGCAACTATTGCTGAAATTATTGCAGCTGCAATTAAAATATAGGTAATACCATTTGCAAATTGAGATATGAATAACTGAAGTTTCGTGCGCTTTTTTTTCACGGTTAACTCATTTGGACCAAATTCTTCTAACCGTTTTTTAGCTTCTTCTTCCGTTAATCCCCTGTAAGATGTATTCAATTGACTTAATATTTCATCTTCTGAGATTTTGTGGTATGCTATTTCACTCATAATTTTCAACACCTCATTATGATTTCTAACGCAAAATTATTTTTTAAGATACCTCTGGTGAAATCAAATAAACATTTCTTAGCAACAAATTAGATATTCGTCTATAAAATTCCCTACTGTCATATCAAAAAGTCTTGAATCGATTTAGGATAGTAAGATCTGTTATAGAAAGAGAAAATCTGACAATCATAGTCGCCTGAGTGGCCGATATTCTTTATTCATTGAATTATAAGGAAATTCTAGAATCATATCCAGCATCTTGCATTATTCGATTTTTTCAATCTCTTCAATTATCTTTAGGAGAATTCTATTACTTACTCTAAATGGTGTCTCAGTAGTCAATATTTTAAGCAATTCTTTTGCTTTGGTTGAAGAAATTATTTTTCTTTTGGTACTCCTAAGTAAAATTCCTAAAGTTCCCGTAATAGATAAATTTAACACCCTTCCAATTTCTCGTGCTGCAGATTCATCAATAATTACAATAGAATCGGATTCCTTTTTCAAATCCTCAGCAAGCACAAGAATTGAAGCTTCCCCCTCATGAATATTTAGAGTGGATAACCTCTCAATCCTTTTCACATTACTAATTTCTATTACTTTTAACCATGAGTTTAAAGCTTCCTCTATTTCGATTTTTTCGATAGAATCCGTCGCCAGAACCTCATTTTTTACTCTATTAGTTGTGAGAACTTCGACAAAATTTTTTTTAAGAAGATCTAAAGAACCCAATTTTGCGAGGTAAATTATGGGAGAAGCATTACAAATACCAATCACATTTAGTCCCTCATAGCAAATTCGAGGTCTTCCTCTAGGGACTTCTCATCATAGGATTCGTATCCTCTCTCATAATACTCCTTTAATAAAGCCCTTAACGTGATTTTCGCGATTTCTGCTGCTTTCCATGCGCTCATTTTTTTATTCTTAACTTCTGAACACAAATAATCTAGTAGGTCTTTCTGTAGCGATTCGTCTAACAATTTACGAATATATGCGGACTTATCCACGATTTTTCTCTTTTCCATAAGATATTCCAAAGATTTTTCAGTGTCTTTGTCCAAGCGAACTGATAAAACACCCATATGTATACTAGGTCATACACCGTATATAATCGTTTGGATAATGAAAAAAATTCAATCAATTAAAACCCGCTAATTCATTTGTGTACCCTATTAACTCAGCGGAAAATTAATGATCAGATTGAAAAAAATAGGATTGATTATTCTTTATCCCATTTGCCTTCGGTACGTAATTTTTCAGCGATTTCCTTTGCCATTGTCTTCAATGTCACGTAGTCGGTTTTTGCTACACGGTTCAATGGTAAGCTTTCGGGTTCTAGTATTTCAAAGTGGCTGGGACGTTTATATGATGCTATCTCCTTCATTGCTGCATTTAATTCTTCAACCGTAATATCTTGCCCTGGCTTTTTTTCAACAAATGCCATTATTCCCTCAGTAAATATCTCGTGCGGAACTCCTACTACAGCAACTAATGCCAATTTCTCTTTGAATGAGCCATGAATGAAATCTTCGACTTCAGGCGGGTATACGTTGTAACCTTTTGGTTTGATCAAAAGTTTTGACCTACCCGCAAAATGAAGACCTTCTTCATCATATGATCCAAGATCTCCAGTATACAGGATCCCATCCGTTGAGATTGTTTTCCGTGTGTTTTCTTCATCTCCCATATATCCAAGGAAGACTTGCGGTCCCGTAAAGCAAATTTCACCAATTTCTCCTTTGGGTTTTTCGTCCCCTGCACTACCATCAGGTTTCATAATTTCTCTTATAGAAATAGGACATAAAGGAGAGTCAAATCCAATTCCTTTAAGAAGATCATCTACTCCATACTCCATCGGAGTGTAGGTGCAAAATCCAGCAGTTTCAGTCAATCCCAAACCTGTAGGCATCTGTGGTGCCATGCTATGTAGCTTTTCTAAAAATGCCCTAGTTACAGATTGACCAGCTGCGATTGCAAATCGTAAACTGCTGAGATCATAGTCATTGTAATTTGGAAGTCGCCATTCCATTGCAAAAAGAGCAGGAATTTGTCCAAAACACGTAACTTTGTATTTCTGAATAGCATCTAAGGAATCATCCGGTTTAAATATATGTAGAATGACGGCGACACCCCCTCCGTAAATGGTTGTTGCTAATTGTTCGGTTGTACAACCCACATGACTTGGAGGGAGGTTTACAAGCATTATATCGCCCTCTTTCATCTCAAACGCAGTTCCAAGACTGATATTTTGTAGAAGTATATTTTCATGACACAACAAGGCTGCTTTGGGAATCCCAGTGCTTCCTGTAGTGAAAATTATCAAACAAGGGTCTCGTTTATGCACTTTTTTCTCTGCTCTTTTTACTGCACCGCCTAACAATCCTGTTAACAGATATACTTTTTTAATATCTGAAGTGAACTCAGCTAGCCCCATTGCTCCATCCATAACTAGCTCAGGCTCTCGTTGGAATTGTACCCAATATTTCACATTATTTTTGTGTGCTTCCATGACAGGTTTAACAATCTCGCGGAAATCTATTGAATCAGTCTTTCCCAAGAATAAATACATTTTCGGTTTGATTTTATCAAAAGCTCGAATAATTTCGTTTGACTTTAATCTTGGGTCCAACGGGGCTATGATAGCACCAATTCTAAAGCAGGCCCACATCAAATAAATATGTTCTTTCAGTAACACAAGGGTTGTAGCTATAACATCACCTTTCTTAATCCCCATGTTTAAAAGTTTTGCAGCAAAGGCTTTAGTAGAGGTTTTGAATGTTTTCCAATTCACTTCAGCACCTGTATTGTATTCAATAATAGCCAATTGGTCAGGTTTCTCTTTTGTCCAATTATCTATCACATTATGCATCAATGGAGTCTTTTCAAGCTCCTTTGCGCGTTCCATTATTAGTTCATTCAGTTCATTTTTTTTTAACAAAATTATCACCTTATACTAAAAATATCACTTAATCCTCACTTGAACTGATGTATTATTAATTTGTTTTGAATGTCATTCGAATAAAAACACGAAAAAAGATTTTATGCTACTGGGATAAAAGAAGAATTATGACGATTTTACTCCCTGAGTTAAAAAATAAGGTTTTATATCTCACTCTTAACAGACCAGAAAGAGCAAATTCTCTTAATCCTCCATTGCTTGCAGAGCTTCGGGAGGAGTTACTTAAAGCACAAAGGGATCCAAAAGTCAAGGTAATAGTTCTCACGGGGATGGGTGATAAAGATTTCTGCACGGGTATTGATGTGGGAAGTGTCAGCAATTTCACAACAGAAGGAAAGGTTAATCTTGCATTAGTTGCGGGGGATATTGCAACTTTATTATTTACGGGAAAACCGAGTGTTGTCGTTGCAAATGGTAGAACGATGGGAATGGGTGGTGTATTTCTAGCAGCAGCGGATTATCGAATCATGGTAGATTCATGTGAATGGAGTATGCCTGAAGTGACAGCGGGGATTTTTCCAGGAGCTAGCTGTGTAGCAATTTTTACGCGTATATGTGGTGTGGCATGGACGCGTAGAATTCTAATGACCGGTCAGAAATTCAGTCCAGAACAGGCATTACAAGCTAACTTAGCTGATGAAATATGTTCTAAGTTGAATTTGTACGATTCGATGAAGAGAATAGCCCGAACTCTAAAGTCTTACAATTCAACGAACCTTAATGCGATTAAACAAGCAATCATAGCGATGCCAGAAATGAACTATGATGAATCACTCACACTCGAAAAGGAATTATCTTCTTGGTATGAATGGGACGCACCCGAGAAAACTTTGAATAATATAATCACTAACCATTCAGTTCAATTTACTTTGAAAGGTGATCCCGATTTTCTAATGGCGGAATACAATATGCATACAAAATAGAGTATTTATGAGAAAAATAGAGACTGTACAAAAATGACCCACATACTCATACTCGGTGGAATTTCGAAACTTCATCATAATATCAATAAAATAGGTCCGATCTTCGAGAATATGTTAACGAAAGAAAAGTATACGGTCACTATCACGGAGGATATGGACCAGATCTTGCCATCTGATTTGAAAAACTATTAAATCATAATCGATTATACGACTCACCAGAAGATTTCTTCTACCCAAGTGCAGAGTATTTTGACAGCAATACGGAAGAACTCAATACTTTATATGGGTATTCATGGAGCAACTACCTCTTATGCGGATTCAACAGAAATGTTGAAAATGATCGGGGCTCGATTCATCAAACATCCTCCACTTCGCAAGATTAAGGTAACAGTGGAGGATATTGACCATCCGATCATGAAATGAATCTCAGATTTTTCCATCCGCGATGAATTGTACCTACAAGAGTATTATCCTCCTTTTCACACACTATTATTTACTCATTTTAAAGGACAAAAAGTACCTTTGTCATGGGAAAAATCCTACGGGACCGGAACCGTGTTTTATTTGGCACTGGGGCATGGAACTGCCCAGATCAATCACCCCAGTATTCAGAAAATAATCAAAAATGTTATAGTTTATTGGTCAAAAGGGCGTAGAGATAAATAGTGCAGAGGGAGGGATTTGAACCCCCGAACCACTAAGGACTGGATTCTGAGTCCAGCACCTTTGACCAGACTCGGCAACCTCTGCATGCATCTCATTTTTTTTTAATGTTAGGTTGGTGAAAATATCTAGCACATTTTATTAATTTTAACAACAATATCATGGTTGAAATGAAATTAGGTTCTGAAAATGATGAAATCAACCTTGCTTTTCAAAAAATCACGAGGTATCAATACGACGTATTCATCAGTTATTCAAAAAAAAATGAACGGTATGCCGAAAAACTGTATAAAATATTAAGGGAAAATGATTTTACAGCATTCTTTGCACCACAGTCTTTAAAAGATAATGAACTTCTTAGATATAATCGTTGGGTAAATCCACTTAACCAAGGTATGCAACACTCATGTAATTTCATTGCATTAATGTCATCAACGTATTTGGCGAGTTCCTGGTGTCTATTAGAACTACTTGGATTTAGAAATTTACAAAAAGGAAATTCTCAGCGTAATATGAACATTTATGCCATAGAAGAAGTCTCAGATGTTATATTGGACGAGTTTAAATCTACGTTTTTAACCTCTCATGTAAATAATTTTGACGAGTTTTTAAAATACTTCGTTAATATTATGGGAGAAAGTACTTTGAAAAAAGGAGACCTACTCCAACCATTAACTCCGAGGACATTTGTTCCACTACCTTTACGAGAAAAATATGGATTGACGGCACCATGGGGTAAAGATTCTCAAACCCCGGGTGGGCACCCGGCTGGACCGTCTTATATTGAATACGAGGATACTGTCAGGGAACTAATGGTAAAGGTGTTAAGAGGTACAAAACCAGAGAAATTAAGAGATTCCTTACAAGGGTGGTATTATGAGGACATATCGCTAAAATATGCGGTTGAAGATGCCTTAGATTTTCTCCAACTAGGCATTTCCCCCTATAGATAACCAGTTAAATTTGTATTAGACGCAAATCGCATTACGCCATGAACCCTAGCAATTTATATACTTGTAATGGACATCTCTCCATTGGTGATATCGTTGGGAGAAACCGAAGAATGGGATATAAATCCAGTAAGCCCTTTCCCACTTGTATTATACAAGTTGAATGACGAGGAGGAGCGATTTGACAAGTTAAACGTGAATTCTGTAGAACAAATTCACCCCTATCTTACATTTAGTAATATTCTAATTATTATCGATACAAAAGGTCAACAAGCATATTTATGGGTAGGAAAAGAAGCAACGGTGCACATGAAATTTTTAGCCGCAAGGATAGCTCCAGCAACACGAGATCTTCATGGGTCGATGTCAACGATGCAATTGCATAATATTGAAGAATCAGAAGAACCTCCTGAATTTAAAGAGTTATTACAAATCTAACACTTCTCATGAATACCCTAACTGAAGTAACTGTAAATTTTTAAGATCGTAAAACTAATTTCCATTTATCGTGTCCAAAAAATTCGAGATTAACAAAGATAAAAAACCCGTATCTGTTTACCAGTTAAATGATGAATTGGGAGAATTTGAAGAATTAGATTTAGATCCTGGAGTTAAACTGTATGAGTTATTAGATCCGACATTTAGCCTTCTCTTTTTAGATCCTAATAATTTTAAGGGGTGGATTTGGCAAGGTTCAGAAGTTTCTACACGAATGAAATTTCTTTCTGCAAAGTTAGCACCGTCAGTCCGTGATAGACATGGAACTGCAATGAGATTAACCACTGTAGATGACGATAATGAGCCTATGGCATTCAAAATTTTAGTGGGATTGCAAGAAGAAGTAAACATAGATGAAGAACCAGAACCGGATCCAATTCGCCCACCAGTTATCGATAAGGAAATACTAGATTTAATGAAAAGTGAAAAAATCTTACTCGTACTTGCAAAAACTAAACTCCCTATAGAATATAAACGGGAGCTAGTCATTGTGAAAGACAAAGTCTTCAAATATAAAGTTCAAGACATACACGTGAATGGACACGTAATTCAAGAAGAACAATTAATCCCTTTGACTGAGAGCGTTCCTGATGGATCTTATACCTTTGATGACTATATACCACGTGTTTTAATGAGTTATAATAATCTTGCGTTATTAGAATTACTTCGACCTAGGACTCCACAAGAAATTGAAATGGAACGGAGAAAATCAGCATATATCGATTCCGATTCGATGAATTTTTAGGTGATCCCTCGGTCCCCTAATTTTTTAATTACTATTCTTTTTTATAGCCATGTATATTTCTTAAAATTCTCACTCTTTGTGTAATTGTTTAAATTTTTAAGATCGAAAAACTAATTTCCCTATATACGATTCTTTTTGTCAATACCATAAATCGAGAAAAACAAAATGTCAATTGAAAAAGATAAAAAACCCATTCAAGTGTTTCAGTTAAACGATGAAGCAGGTGAATTCGAGGAGTTAGACGTAGACCCAAAGGTGAAACTATATGAATTATTGGATCCTGCGTTCTCACTATTGTTCTTAGATGCAAATCATTTTAAAGCTTGGGCGTGGCATGGGAGTGAAACTTCAACGCGAATGAAATTTCTAACTGCGAAACTGGCGCCATCTGTACGAGACAAAGGCGTTGTAGCTATGAAAATCTCCACTATCGATGATGGATCTGAACCCCTGGCATTTAAAATCATGGTAGGAATGCAAGAAGAAGAAGACCTAAACCAAGAAGGTGTTCAAGATTCTGGACGTATTGCGGATGAAAAGGACTATGAATTACTCGATCTCTTGAAACGTGAAAAAATCCTCTTGGTTTTGGCAAAATCCAAACTGCCTATTGAATATAAAAGAGAACTAGTGGTTGTCAATGAAAAAGTATTCAAATATAACGTAACGGATAAACATATTAATGGACAGATCATTCAAGAAGAAGAATTAATAGAATTGAGCGAAAGCGTTCCTGATGGACCATATTTATTTGATAAGTATATTCCCCGAATATTATTCAGTTTTAACAAAATTGCTCTTACAGAATTATTAAGACGAAGAACTCCGCAAGAAATTGAACTGGAACGCCAAAAGCAAGCACCGATGGAACCTCAAGAGACGAATTATTAATCGGTTCGTCTATCACTATATTTTTCTAAAATCAATCCTTGAAGCGACCAAGCATATTTTTTAAGATTGAGGATTAACATTTGTTGCTGGAGTTCCCGTAAATATGTGACATCAAATGACTGAAAAAGTTCTTCTAGGTAATCTATCGTGTCAAAAACTTCGGTGATTTTGGACCAGTCTCGTGCCCACTCAGTATCTTGAGGATATTCTTTTAGGATTTCTAGATAGGAAGACTTCACGCTAACTCACTATAATATTAAAGTCATTTTGCTTATTTAAAATTTGAGAGAGAGCCCAAAATAGCGAGAAAAACAGAATTTTACTCTTGTAAAATTTTATCTTCAATTTTTTGAATTTTTAGGTTGCCCTCAGAGTCAAAAAATCGATCTTTAAATCTCCATGATGTGAAAAATTTCCAAATCGTTTTCAATGTTGAGGTGTATTTCAAGACTTTATTCCCTTTAGTGTTTGACTTCATCATGGGAACTAGCTTCTCAGCAATATTTTCTGTGGTATCAGAAATCACATTGAATACCCAATACGCACTTTTATCAAATTTTGTCCCCGGTTCGCCGATTATAAGGTTAGTAACTGCCATACCGGGCTGAATAGAGCAAATTTTTACATTTGTTTTCTTGTATTCGCGGGATAGAGCCTTTGTGATATAGGCAATAGAATTCTTGGTAGTACCATAGACTTGCATTCCTTTTCGAACATCTCCATTAGATCCAAAACCTTCAAGATTATAGATCTTACCTCCTTTCCTCAACATTTTAGATATTGCGATTTGCGTCCCATACAGAGTACCTAAGATATTGGTATCAATTGTGGCTTGGATCTTCTCTGGATTTAATTCATGAAATTCTTTTAAAGAAGTAGGTGCCATTCCTGCGTTATTCATCCAAATATCGATATACCGAAATTTAGAAATTGCATAGTCAGCAAGTTTTTCCACATCTTCGTACTTTGATACATCAGCGACTATTCCTTCAACTTGATTAGGATATTTTTGTTGAAGAATTTGCGTTATGCGTTCTACTAAATTCTTATTTCTTGATGAAATTACTACATTATCCCCCAACTTTAAAAATTTCTCGGCAAATGCTAAACCGAGACCTCGTGTGCTACCAGTGATGACAATATTTGACATTACGAAAATGAAGCTTCCAAACTATAAAAAATCCAACATGAGGATTAAGATCTAAAACCGACAAAATCCATCTCTAAATTCATAATAAGAGAAGTTTTGTAACGATCCATCTCAAAAAAACCTTACTACTAATCTGAAAATTATGATCTGTAGTAATCTTTATTTGTATTCTAAAGGTCATACCCTTTTAGATATGATATCTCTCGACGTTCTTAGAAACAAGCGACCAGCTGTTCTAGCACTCCAAAATGGAAGAATCTTTTATGGCGATGGATTCGGTGCTACAGCTAACACAAATGGGGAAGTAGTGTTCACAACATTTACTGCAACGGGATATAACCAAGCTTTAACAGATCCAAGCAATCAAGGGCAAATCTACTCCTTAACTTATCCTCTAATTGGAAATTATGGGGTGCCTTCGTGGGAAAAGGATGCATCTGGGATCCAGAAATGGTTTGAAAGTAACTCAATTAAGTGTTCAGGATTCGTAGTGCATGAAAAATGCAATATTCCCTCGCATTATGAGTCCATAAAATCAATTGATGAATTTCTTGTGGAAGAAAAAATACCTGGAATAGAAGGAATTGATACCCGTGAGCTCACAAAAATTTTACGAACTGAGGGAGTACAAACTGGTTTATTACAAGTCTATGAATCCGAAGAGAAAATACTATCCGAGGAAGAGATCTTAAAGCAAGTAGCCCAAGTTGAAGATCCTAATTTGCGTCATCTCGTACAAGAAGTCAGTACCGAAGAACCTATTATCTATAATGGCAGAGAAACTATAGGTACAGTAGTCGCTGTGGATTGCGGAATTAAGAATAACATTCTTCGGGAACTCATAAAGATAAATCTAAAGATAATTCTTGTTCCTTATCATACCAGTTATCAAGACATAATGAAGTATCATCCCGATGGCGTTTTTATTAGTAATGGCCCTGGGGATCCGAAAAGATGCACTGAAACCATAGAAATGGCCGAAAATTTAATTGAAAACTCCATCCCGACATTAGGCATTTGTTTGGGGAATCAAATTTTAGGGCTAGCAGCAGGTGGGGATACTTACAAATTAAAATATGGCCACCGTGGTGGGAATAAACCCGTGGTAGATAAACGCACCGGAAAGGCGTATATAACCAGTCAAAATCATGGCTTTGCAGTAGATACCGAGTCTTTAAGACAATCTCATACAGGGTTTTTACCATTATTCGAAAATGCAGATGATTTAACAAATGAGGGAGTCTATCATCCAACTAAACCAATTTTTACAGTACAATTTCACCCTGAAGGATATCCGGGACCAGAAGACACAACTTTCTTGTTTGATGAGTTTCTGCGCAATATGGCAGTGCAAGCGTTCACTCAACGCACCTTAACTGGTAATAGTAATGGAGGAAAAAACTAGTGTCCATTGACAAAAACATCAAACGGGTGCTTGTTCTAGGTTCTGGAGCGATTCGAATTGGCCAAGCAGGTGAATTTGATTATTCTGGTTCACAAGTATTAAAAGCTTTGAAAGAAGAAGGAATTTATACCGTTTTAATTAACCCTAATATTGCAACCGTCCAAACTGATCCAAATCTCGCTGACCAAACTTACCTACTCCCCATATCTGCGGAATTTGTGGAACGAGTTATTCAAAAAGAAAAACCAGATAGCGTTATGCTCTCATTCGGTGGTCAAACAGCCTTAAACGTAGGTGTAGAACTATTTGAGAAGGGAATTTTAGAAAAATATAATGTTAGAGTATTAGGAACACCTATTCAAGCCATTAAAGATACAGAAGACCGAGAATTATTCCGTCAATCCATGATTGCATGTGGTGTAGGGATCTGTAAATCAGCAACTGCCACCACAAAGGAAGACGCATGGAAAATTGCTGAAGAAATTGGTTTTCCATTAATGATTCGGGTAGCATATACACTTGGGGGTCAAGGTTCAGGAATTGCTCATAATAAAGAAGAATTTGAAGAACTCGTAGAAAAAGCTTTAGCTCAATCAGTGATATCTCAGATATTGGTGGAAGAATATGTGGGTGGTTGGAAAGAGATAGAATATGAAGTGGTTAGGGATTGGAACGATAACACTATTACGGTATGCAATATGGAGAATTTTGACCCTGTGGGGATTCATACGGGAGAATCAATCGTTATTGCACCAAGTCAAACATTAACGAATGAAGAATACCAAATGTTGCGAACTGCTTCAATAAAAGCTATCAAACATATAGGAATAATCGGAGAGTGTAATATCCAATATGCTCTCGATCCAAATTCTAAACGATATGTAGCAATAGAAGTCAATGCACGGTTGAGTAGGAGTTCTGCACTAGCTAGTAAAGCAACGGGGTATCCTTTAGCATACGTTGCGGCGAAGTTAGCGTTAGGTTATACTTTAGTTGAATTGAGAAATAAAGTAACAAACATTACAACAGCGTGTTTTGAACCTGCTTTAGATTATGTAGCGATTAAGATTCCCCGGTGGAATATGGAGAAATTTAGACGTGTTTCACGCAGAATTGGCACTCAAATGAAGAGTGTAGGTGAGGTAATGGGAATTGGAAGGAATTTTGAGGAAGCTTTTCAAAAAGCCATTAGAATGCTTAATACTGGAATGCGGGGTCTTGTAAACAATGACTTAGAATCCAATTGGATGCAAATCCCGTTACAAGATTTGAAATATGAACTCTCTCATCCAACAGATATCCGCTTTTTATTGTTACCCGTTGCAATGAAAAAAGGTATTAGTATTGACCAACTGCATGAGCTGACAAAAATTGACAAGTGGTTTCTCCACAAGGTTCAACATACCCTCGAAATCGATACTATGTTGAGAGACATTAATGATGAAACGTCAAATTCTCTTAAAGCAAAAGCAATTCGATATGCAAAACGATACGGATTCTCCGACGGTCAAATTGCCCGATGTATGGGTACAGATTCGCATGTCGTCCGAAAATATCGACATAAAAATGAGATATACCCTGTGACTAAACAGATTGATACTCTTGCTGCTGAGTGGCCTGCATCCACAAATTACTTATATATTACATATGGTGGCACTTCTG
This sequence comes from Promethearchaeota archaeon, assembly GCA_004524545.1. GTDB lineage: Archaea > Asgardarchaeota > Lokiarchaeia > Sigyniarchaeales > Promethearchaeaceae > AMARA-1. Next base: position 19,379 of record SDNX01000016.1, on the reverse strand, counting down.
ATGATTTGCATTACGAAACCAAAGAAGAACGAATCAGTGTAATTACACAAGATAGAAAGAAGAGAGTTGTGGTATTAGGTTCTGGTGTATATCGTATTGGTTCTTCCGTTGAATTTGACTGGGGTTGTGTCAATATGGCTAACGCTCTCCGCGAGAATGGTGTCGATGAGGTGATTATGATCAATTACAATCCCGAAACGGTTAGTACTGATTATGATGAAAGCGATAAACTCTATTTTGAAGAATTGAGTGCGGAAAGGATTCTTGATATTGTCCATAAGGAATATCCGGATGGTTTGATTACTTCTGTGGGGGGGCAAATTGGGAATAATATAACTCATGAATTCACCAAATATCGTAAGGCCTATGAAGCTGGGGGCATCCACATACTGGGGACGACTGGGGAGGACATTGATAATGCAGAAAATCGTATGAAATTTGGAAAAATAATGGATGAACTAGGGATAAATCAACCTCAATGGGCAGAACTTCGAGAATTAAAAGATGCGATTTCATTTGCGGAAGAGATTGGATATCCTGTGCTAGTCCGACCTTCCTATGTGTTATCAGGTGCAGCGATGCGAGTTGCAGATAACGAACAAGAATTGATGGACTTTTTACAACTTGCTGCCATTGTATCCAAAGATAATCCGGTTGTAATCACCAAATTTTACACTGATGCCAGAGAGATAGAATGCGATGGAGTAGCGGATGGCGAGAATGTTTTCATAGCCGCGGTTGTAGAACATATAGAGAATGCAGGTGTCCATTCGGGGGATGCGACAATGTGCTTACCTGCGCCTTCTCTACCATTTAAAATGTGGGAAAAGATCCAGCAAATTACTAAAAGAATTGCACTTGAAATGAATGTAAGAGGGCCCTTCAACATTCAATTTTTAGTTCGGGGTTCAAGAATCTATGTGATAGAAATGAATTTACGCTCTTCTAGGTCAATGCCTTATGTCAGTAAGAGCATAGGCATCAATATAATTAAGCTTGCTGCGAAAGTTATTATGGGGGGAAAAATCCCTGAAAATTTGTTAAAGCATTCGATTCCACCCTATGATGTAATTAAGGTTCCCCAGTTTTCTTTCATGCGACTAGATGGAGCCGATCCGATATTGGGAGTTGAGATGATGTCAACTGGGGAGAGCGCAGCAATAGGGGAGGATTTTTCAGATGCGTTGATAAAAGCGTTAATCTCAGCGGAATTTAAAGTACCCATTGAACCTGGAAACATTTTGATCACTGTTGCTGGTCAAGAACTGAAACAAGCCATTATTCCCGCAGCAAAAATCCTTGCCAAATTAGGTCATACGATATATGCGACTCCTCATACTGCTGATGTACTATCTTCTAACGGAATTAATGCACACACTTTGCATAAAGTCAGAGAACCTGAGAAGAAACCGAACATTATGGATTCAATTTTGAGTCGAGAACTTTCCCTCGTCATAAATATTCCTCAAGCACATAAAAATCCGGATAATTCTGTTATTACTGAGGATGAGTACATTATTCGTAGAAAGGCTGTAGAATTCAACATTCCTGTAATCACAAATATGCAAATGTTGGAATCGTTAGTGGAGGCTCTTGCAGATTTAAAAGATAGGGGAATAAAAACTCTAGCAGAATATTACCAGAATGTGCCAGTGAAGTCTTTACATGAATACAATAAATATGTGAATACCTACTGGTGAATAAAGAAAAAGGAGAAAAACTTTTCAAATTAGAAAAAATGATAAAATTAGAAAATCGAAGTATCAATTTTTACTTCTTTACCTGTTCTACTGGATTTATAGATCGCTTCAATAACTGCAGTAATTGGTAACGCATCACGGCCCGTAGCGTTGAAGGGTTTATTATCCATAACATAACTAATGAACGCATCAACAATTTTATAGTAATGCAAGGGTAAGCCTTTAATGTTAAGTGGATAGCGTTTGCGTTTAATACGTTGCCATCTTGTTTGGGATAAAATTGATCCTCCAAAAATAACATTTCCTTTTTCCCCAAAAATACTGAGATGAGTTCCCGCTCCAGGATCATTTGCTGCAGAACTGAGCACTTGTGCAATTGCACCACTTTCAAATTCAATGATCCCCATGCCAACATCTTCCACTTCAATTTCGTGCTTTCGTGTAGCAAATTTTCCTGTGACAGAAATAGGGTTCCCTAACGCCCAAATCAAAATATCAATCATATGAATCGCATGAGTGATGAGAGTTCCTCCACCTGCAGTATCCCATTTTGACCTCCAAGCAACATCATAATACTTTTGGGTTCGTTTCCAAGGGATATTTACAGTTCCATACATTATTTTACCCAAGTACCCCTCTTGAGCGGCTCGTGCCATGTTGACTGCTTGGGGGTTATATCGGTTCTGAAAATCTACGCCGATTTTTACTCCGGCTTTTTCTGCCTTATTTACGATTCGAACTGCATCTTCAAGATTGGTAGTAAGGGGTTTTTCGATGAAAACATTGATATTGTTATCGATCGCATCATCCAACATTGCAGTATGAGTGAAATGTGGTGTGGCAACGTATACAGCATCAATGTCTTCACAGTGTTCCTCGTAAAACTCATCCGTTGAACAACAGTGAGGGACATTTAATTTTTCGCCCCATTTCTTAGCGGACTCCTCATTAATATCAACCACACAAGCCAATTTTGCTCGTTTGTTTTTATTAATCATAAATTGAATGGTTTTGAAGATTCCTCCAGTACCAATTGCAGAAAAATTGAGTTGCTTCATTATGATGTATTTAGTAGATTGATTCAAAAATTGTGTGGAAATTGATTTTAGACTTTTGCAAATATCAACTTCATGAATCTAGATTTTTTTCTTTGTTGAACGAACTATAAAACATATCAAACCTGAAATAGGTTCAAGTCCTGGTACTCTTTTACTGTAAAGTCGATATTCTTCACCAAACTTTTCTAATAATCGTCTATCTTCTCGCTTTGCATCAAAATATGTAAGAATTATAGGTGGGATGATAAATACAACAACAAGCCAGTGTTGTGACATACAGGCTAATGCTACACTGATTAAAATCCCCGCTAAATACTGGGGGTGACGTACTATAGCATACAGACCAGATGTTACAATCTTTGTAGTCTTCATATAGGATTCTCCTTCCTTGACTCCTCCATGAGATTTGAATTGAAAAATGGGAACTATTCCAAAAATCGCTGCAAGAACCCAAACTGTATATCCAATATAAACCAAAAAATCTAATCCATAGTAATTATCCCATAGAATAAAAGTGCATATAACCTGGCTGATAATAAACACCCACGAAATTATCGATGGTATTAACATCTTAAAGTTAATATTTTCTTTCTCTTGTCTCGTTTTTACCACTTACTTTTCCTAGAACCCATAAAAAGATTGGATTATCAAAATAAAAAAGTTCTGAGGATTTAAATACGTGAAAAAATCCCCTAGTTTAATGAAATAGATCTATTGTTTAACAGCAAAACAGTCAATTTCTACCTTAACTTTTTTTACAATATCCAAGACGGCGACTGCAGCTCTTGCAGGGTAGGGTTCGCTGAAATAGGTTGCATACACTTCATTCATAGCAGCAAAATCATTGATATCCGCTAAAAAAACACTACATTTCATTACATCTGACATTTTAAAACCTGCTTGCTCTACAAGAGCTTTCAGTTTATCTAATACTTGTTTAGTTTGTACTGAGACTGGTGCATCAACATCGTTTGGAATTTGACCAGATACAAATAACTGATTTCCAACAACTCGATAGGGACTATATGGTCCAACTGGTTTTGACATGCTTCCTAGATAGTATCATTTCTAAAAAAACATTGAGAATACTTTCATTAACTATCCAATATAGAACACCACAATGAATTCCTCATATATTACTCATTTGGAATGCACCTACTGCGGTGAAAAATATTCATGTGATGAATTACATACCGTTTGCATTAAATGTGGTAAAGTATTATACCCGCGTTACGATTTGGAAAAAGCGAAAGAAACTCTTACTAAATCAAACATTCAATCACGGAATCGTTTTGATATTTGGCGTCTCCACGAAATTATGCCAGTGAAGAAGGATGAAAATCGTTTGACCCTTGGAGAAGGATGGACTCCGACGATCAAATTATCAAATCTTGGAGCTCAATTCGGCTTAGAAAACCTTTATATTAAAGATGAAGGACAGAATCCTACAGCCACTTTCAAGAGCAGGGGCCTTTGCGCGGCTGTAGCGAAGAACTTGGAGTTAGGGGCAAAAGAGTTTGTAATACCTACTGCAGGAAATGCTGGAGCAGCTTTAGCTGCTTATACAGCCCATGCAGGAGTGAATTCTCATATATTCGCACCAGCAGATACGGATGCATTTATCCAAGCGGAAATGAAAGCAATGGGGGCTGAATTAACCCTAGTCGAAGGACTAATTACAGACGCAGGAGCTCAAGCAAAAAAAGTTGGAAAAGCAAATGGATGGTTCGATGTATCAACCCTCAAAGAACCATACAGAGTGGAAGGTAAGAAAACTATGGGTTTAGAACTTGCAGAAACCTTCAAATGGGAATTACCTGATGTAATAGTTTATCCCACTGGGGGAGGTACTGGCATAGTGGGGATGTGGAAAGCTTTCAATGAGCTGGAGGAAATGGGACTAATTGGAAATGACCGCCCAAAAATGGTTGCTGTACAACCCTCGGGCTGTCAGCCCATAATAAGAGCATTTGAAAATGGAGATAAACATGCAACTCCTTGGGAATGTGCGGAGTCTATATTCGGAGGAATCCGTGTCCCTGCAGCAATCGGGGATTATTTGATCTTACAAGCGATTAGAGGTTCCAAGGGCACTGCAATTGCTGTAAGTGATGAAGAAATCAAAGATGCGATGTTTTTACTTGCCAAAAAAGAAGGGATAATGATAGCGGGAGAAGCTGCAGCGACAGTAGCTACTGCATTAAAGTTGTCAGAAAATGGATTTATTGATAAATCTGACAAAATTATCTTGTTTGGAACTGGTTCAGGACTAACTACGCCTTCCTTATGGAATTAGATTAATTTTCAGATAGATGTTTCTTATCTACTCTATTTTTTTGAATTCTATGCATGGTGGATTTGAATTTTAAGTAAAAATTAAGGATGATGGAATTTTTAAACGAACTATGGATGCAAATTGTTGGCTTGAGGTTATTGTCGCGGCATCAAAGAAAGGATATGCAAGTGTTAAAGATATCATTGGCACTCCCAAAGCAAGAGAGAGGATACAGAAGAACCTACTTGGGGATACTACCTTAGTGATTGATAAAACTGCTGAAGATGCGATTCTACATGAAATTCGAAAGGTTCCTGAGAATACAAAGATCATCACTGAAGAAGCAGGAGAATTCTTCACACAACACGAAACGGATGAAATTCGTGATTATCTAATAATCGATCCTATAGATGGGTCCCACAATGCATCTTTCGGATTTCCAATGTCATGTATTTCTATAGCACATGCTACGGGTCCAAATTTAAGTGATGTAGACGCAGGAGTAATCCTCAATATCTACAACGGGGATATTTATACTGCAGTAAAAGGGAATGGTGCTTATAAAAATGGAAAAGATAATCCGATTCATGTGAACGAGCGCAAAAAACTTCCGAAGTGCTTATTTGGAATGAATATGTCTGTAAATGAGCCATTATTGGATTATGTCCAAAGATATGCTGAATTCTTCGATAAGTGTAAACCTATGCGTTTACGGGAAATTGGTTCGGATGCCTTTGCGTTGACGCTGGTTGCAGAAGGGAACTTAGATTTATTCATGAATCTCCAAAACAAAACAAGAACATTGGATATTGCAGCTGCTGCAATTATATTTAAAGAAGCGGGAGGTATATTAATTGACCCGAACGGTAAAGACCTTAATCCTCCTTTGACCTTAATGACGCGAATATCTTTTATTGGAATAAGTCCGACTTTAAAAATTCAATTTGACCCTTTAATCCCCATCTTAGCGGAATGCTACAAACACCAGCCAAGTAATGAATTAAAATTTCATTTCTCATACTGAGCTAAGTATTAAAACCGAATGTGAATTACTTTTGAGATATGGGCGGTGGCAAAGTATCCGACGGTATTTGTTTACGTTGTAAAGGAGCTAGGTTACTTTGTGGTAAATCCAGATGCCCTTTCCTAGTAAAAAACTCAATTCTTAAATCAATTGCTCCTGATCGATATAAGAAGATTGCAAGGGATAAGATCATTTTCGGTTCAAGCCCACCAGGAATTTTTGTGGGTCGATTCGGGTATCCAAATGTGAATATTGGTCCAATGATTCCGATCAACGATGATCTCGTTGAAAAAGTAGTTTTATTAAATCCAAGGAAAATGAAGGACAGGAAGGACACCAGTATTTTGGATATATCTGAGTATTGGTATGGGAAATCTCAAGATGACATCATTACATATCGTAGTGCACTAGCGCGTTCTAATTTTAAACTTAATGTATATTCCCCATCCAAGATTACGGGATATAAAACTCTAAGTGAAGTCGAAGAAAAATTATCCGTAAATCAACAGCGCATCTTAGATGCTAGTCAAGAGCTTGCAATGTCAAAAATTAGTGTTGACACTGAATCTACTATTAGTAAACTAAAACCGCAGCTAACTACTGACCCAGAAGCCCCTCCTTTAGGTCCTATATTTACACCCGAGACAATTCGGGTAATTGACAATATAAAAGTCAATCCAAGAGTCGACTATTCTGTCAATGATACCGATCTGAGAGCAACAGAAGCAATTTTTACACACTTGTACAAACCCAATTTGAAATTGGTCGATGAAGACATTCATTCCCAAAAACTGGTTTTAGGGACAGAAATAGTTCGTTTGCTAAGTAGTGGTCTGCTTGGAGCAAAAAAACAAAGAAAAATTGTCCCTACACGTTGGGCTATAGCAGCAGTGGATGATATAACTAGTAAACATCTCGCTAAAGAGATACGCTACTATCCGGAAATTAATCAATACTACACCTTTCAGGGTAAATATTTAGACAATAATTTCGTGATTATGCTCATTCCAGGACCTTGGAGTTACGAAATGATGGAATGTTGGGATGCTAATACGATCTGGACTCAATCGGTTCCGGGAGTTCAAAATGCGCAAGATTTTGATAGAGCACCAATCATCATGCAAGACCATGAGATGGAATATGGTCGCACAAAATATGCAAGTAATATCACAGGTGCCTACTATGCAGCTAGAAGAGAAATTGTGGAATTTCTGTACCTTAACCATAAATGTGCTCGGGCAATCGTGTTCCGTGAAATTGGGCAGGGTTATTTAACGCCTTTAGGAGTCTGGGTGATAAGGGAGACGATAAGGGAAACTTTAAGCGATTTCGGTGCGGATAATGTAAAAACCCATGAGACTTTACACGATGCCCTAACCCGAGTCAGAGATGATATGAAGATTCCCTTAAAATACTGGCTACAAACAAGTAAATTTCTCAAAGAAATTCGATCCCAGAGGACTTTGAATGAATGGATGAAATAAATCCTTAGATTTTTTAGTTCATTTAAAGCATATTCTATGTATGAGTCTAGCAAAAATAGCAAAAATTGGTCTTGCAACGTATTCTTTCAGACACGAGTTAAAAAAAGGGACTTTGTCACTAAAAGAGATATTTCGAGTCTTAAAACATCTAGAAATGTACGGATTAGGACTCCACCACTCACATTTCGAAGATAAAAACCTTCCAAGTATTGTTGAGGAAGCCAAATCTTATGATTTGACCATTTACGGGTTGGGTCCAAGTGGAGATTTAATTGCTACAGCGGATAAACAAGAAAAAATCATCAATAATTACAAACGCTATATTGATCTAGCTGGAGACAATGGAATTCCGTATGTCCGAGCATTCATGATGGGGCACGTTTACCTGTTGAATAGACTTATTGGGCGTAAAAAGCAATTCCAAATGGCTGTTGAAACAATTAGACCACTGGTTAAATCTGCAGAAGAAAGAAATGTATCCCTTTCAATCGAATCTCACTGGAAATTCTCATCTGATATTCCTTTCATGAAGCAGATACTTGATCAATTTCCTTCTAAGGCTTTGGGATGGTTATATGATTTTGGGAATTATTATTCTGAAGAAGATCGATGGGCTGCATTAGATCTCATTAAAGAAAAACGGTTGAATTATGTTCATGCAAAAATATACGCATTTAATAAAATTGGATTCGAATCAAAATTAGACTATATGAAATTGGTCAAAGAACTTAAGAAAGCCGATTATGCAGGGATATATTCCATTGAATTTGAAGGTAAATTACCGGACATGGAAGGTGTCGCAAAGAGTTACGAGTTACTAAAACATTGTATGTATAAAGATGCCCACCATTTGAATCCTAATCCAAATATCAAGACTCTTTGGGAAATTGCCAAAAAAAATCAAGAGTGAAATTCAAATTGATCCGTTTGATTTCTTGCGATATCGTGAAAGGTGCATTTCAATTTCGAACCCGTTCTTTCGTATGACATCCAAGGAGTATGGTTTGGTTCAGATGCTCTTAACATAATTTCATTTAGGGAGACACTCCATGCTTGATATTCTACCCACGACCCTTTTTCTTCCCATCCTGTTAAGTTCGCATCAAAATGTTTGATCTTCAACAGAACACTGTTTTCCACTTGTTGAAATAGCATAAATTCGTATAAGAAAATTGCATCTCCTTTTTTCCAGCGGAACCATCCAAGCATAGCGTCTCCCATAATCTGGTGCCAGTCTTCTTCCATAGTATTTTCGCCATTCTTGCCGTACCATTTTCCGATTATCCATTCCAATGAGGTGAGTAAAATGTTCAATTGTTGATTTTCTGGAATTGCGACTATAGAAATCCTTTGTGCATATCAATTATTATTTTTATTCCTAATCATTTTTCGTGGTACTACACAAGTTTTTTATTTCTGAACAGCGCAACATAGGGTTATGCCATCAAAAATGAATAAATCATTCATTGCTCACTGGATTCTGTTAACCATTATCTTTATCTTCTTCTTCCAGATGATCAGTGATGTGATTGAATCTATCTACACAATGGATTTATTGAATACAACTTTGGATGAGAAAGTTGCAGGCGTAGTATTCTTCTTCACTACCCCGGTATTGTTTGCTTTCCGAAAGAAAATTCCTGAGATCGCAATTAAGATATTTGGAGTGCTAGCGATTGTACTACGAATGTTAGAACCCTTCTTCCGAACTACTTGGAAAATTTGGATTGGGGGTGCTTCACTTGGACTCTTATTGTTATATTTGCCGGCTTATATGACGAAAATGAGAGGCAATAAAGGAAGTGCGATGGGAATTTTGTATAGTTTGAGCATTGCATCATCAAGTTTGCTCCTGATCTTATTTAAAACCGTTAATGGAACACTCGATATTTCTATGGTTGGTTACTACCAGTCTATAGGATGGGCACTTGGGCTCACTGCGATTATCCTAATTTTCTTGATTAAGGAAGATAAAATCTATGATGACTTGATTGGGGAATCAGATACTTCCAAAGAGGGGAATATCCCAATCAAACCAAGGAATAAAATTATGGCATCGATAACTGGCTTCTTCGGAATAATCACCTTGTTATACTTTGCGTACAATAGCCCTGTTATTTTCACCCGATGGTTTGAAACCAACTATTTGGGAGTGGTGATTACCCTAACTGTAGTATATTTCGCATTTATCGTCGTGATGACTTGGGTTCCACAAATTCTAGTCAAACTGAAAAAATGGTATATTTTGATATGGAATTTTGTCTTTATTGCTTCATTAGTTGTGATGATAATACTAAACCAAACCACCTTCGTGAAAGATTACACCGTGGAGGCAATAATAGTGTATCCCACTCCCTTCTGGTTACATATTATTACGTATTTCAATTTGATATTATCTCCAATATTGTTTTTGGATGTATTCCTATTCATGACCAATCTTTATCAGACACCGATGAAGAATGGAAGATTAATCGGTTCTTTCTTGTTAAATGAGTTCATTCTGGTTGTATTGATATTTGCACTCATCTTTTCGAATGTTTGGGGATATGTGGAACCAATTTCAACGTACATGCGAGGATTAATTTGGACCCCCTTTGTGGTAATTGGAGTGTTACTATTGGGTATGACTGGGTTACCCACCATTTCCTGGGAAAAATCGCGACTTCAAGCTTCTACTAAAACGGTCAAATATACTATGTCATCTATTTTTTTAATAGTGATCGTAGTGAGTGGGGTGTTTGCATTTACTACACTTCCTCATCCCGCAGAAGATAATGGCGTTGGAGTCACTTCCTTGAAAATAATGACTTATAACATTCAGCAAGGAGCCAACGAAACTGGAGATAAGAATTTTGCGGCTCAACTCGCATTAATACAAGAAATCAACCCTGATCTTATTGGATTGCAAGAATCCGACACGGCAAAAATAAATACGGGCAATACTGACGTCGTAGGATACTTTGCTGATAAATTGAATTACCATGTGTACTATGGTCCTAAATCTGTGATGCAAACGTATGGAGTCGCCATACTAAGCCGTTATCCAATACAAAACTATTTCTCCTTCTATACTTTCGGGGATGAAGATGAAATCGGCAGTATTTTCTGTGAAGTCGTCGTTGGAACTCGTATTTTTAATGTATTCGTAAATCATCCTGCAGGTTCTGACGCTTCAAAATTGGCTCATACTGTAGCAATGCTAAATCTAGCATTGGGGAAAACTAATGTCATTATGATGGGTGATTTTAATTGGAGACAAGGGTCTCCAACCTATAATCTTGTTAATGCATCTTATATCGATACATGGTTAGAGCTATATCCGGATGCAATTGGTCCGGGCGGGTTAAACATGACAAGAAGAATTGATCATGTGTTTATCTCCGATAGTGTGTATACAGTAGATGAAGCAGTATACATTCCGGCTCCAGAATCACAAACCGACCATCCTGCTTATTACACAGAAATTAGTTGGTAATATTATCAAATTTCATTTTTTTCTTTTTCTGAAAAATAAACGAGTTCTGATTCGAAATCACTTCTACTTAATGGTTTCCCGCATTTTTCACAAAATGATTCTTTACCAATTAATATCTGTTGAATTAAAGATCTGGGCAGGTAATCTTCGCATTCTGGGCATTTTAATGTCAGATTATCGAGTGTTTTTTTAGGAATGACAGTTCTAAGTAATTGAGGTTCTCCATTTTCTGAAGTTTCAAACTCGATTTTTTCATTAAAATAATTCGCATTTACCTCTAAATACGGTTGAGTTGTAATTCCAGAATCTGATGATTTCTCTATTAGTTTTTCATCCTTTTTTGATGATACTTTATCAAATTCCTTAGCATCAGCAACATCTATCTTTTAATTGACAAGATAGGAGTCTTTAGTGATAAGAAATAAGGATTCAATTTTATCATTCTCAAGATACCCTGTGAAAATCGATTCTACCTCCTTCTCTGGAGAGAATCTCTCTATTAAATTTCCTTTCTTATCATAAATATTAACAAAATTCTTGCTGTCTAGAATAACTACTACATTAGTGTTGTAAATTGTTAATGAATCTAAACCTTGAATTGATTTTACTCCAAGCGGTATTTCAGAAATCTGAGTTTCAATATCCAGAACATGTAATTTATCGTTTGAGTCTACAAAAAGAATTACATTTTTCTCAGATGAGTTTAATTTTGCAAGAGTTATATAGTAAATCTTTGAAGGATGAGTGTACTTCGCAACGATTTTCCCTGTATCATTATAGATTAAAATCTGATTATTCTCGTTCAAAGAAACAATTTCCATTTTGGGGTCATAATCTAAATTTCCTAATACTCCATCAACTAATCGCCCATTCTTTATTTTCCAGAATATTTCACCAGTTTCCGAAAAAACTCGGATTTCACCTGAATAGGCTAGAGAAACAAATACTTTCTTACCTGGTATTAGGTTTTCCGTGATAAATAATTTGCATACTTTATTTGTAAATGGAATTTCTTGCTTTAATTTTCCTGAACTGTTATATATTAATAATTTCTCTCCAAAAGTAAGCAGAAAAATTTCAGGAGATGAATATTGACTCAGATATCCAATAGACCCTGTATAAATTCCACTAGGATGGTAAATTTCAAATCTTTTGTTAAATTGTAATCGTTTTTTGAATTTTTTTAATGACATAGGATTTTTTTTACTTTTTTTATTTTGTAATTATGTTCTTTTACTTAATTCTCTTAGTGTTCCCGTATAATTTAAGACAAAGAAAAAAAGGGATATTAATCTTTTTTTACCGAAGCTAATCGGTAAAATTTCCCCTTTTTTTCCGTAGTACTGTGCGGTCATCTCCCATCTCCCCAAGAATCCATCCATAATTCGATTATTTCATGCAATCATCAACAATGCTAACCAAACGCACCGCGTATACTATAGTTACCCCTTTATACATCTGTCGTATGAAAAAAAATAAAAAAAAATGCGATTAGGTTCAGCAAATGTAGATTAGACCACCAAATCGCGTCCCGTTTCTTGCTAAATTCTAGCAAAAAACGGACTGCTATCAGTTAAATTTACGACAAATGATATAACATTGGTAAGGGAAACGATAGGGGAAATTTGGCGGATAATCGGGCTATTAGATCAAATGTCGTTTTCCTTTTATGATTTGTCAGGACTTTTACCTTATTTCCTTCAACATTTCTCTATAGTAACCACTAGTGAATTCACTATGTCATCTTTGATCTGCTGGAGTTCTGCCTGATTTCCTTAGGTTTTCGTGTTAAAATTAGTAGTAAAAAGAATCTCTCTTTTTTACCTTCATTCCTCGAACATCGCACAGAACCCTTTTGATAACAGTATTTTCCAAGAAAAAGTGCTAACAAAAAGTGATAACGATTACACCGACATTTCTGAATGATGAAAAAAAGTGCATGAAACAATAGAAAAAGGGAACTCCCTCACAATAGAGGGAGTGGGATGTTACAATGTATTGTTGACAAGACAATACTTTGTCTTACAATATATACAGTAAGTGTGAATATTTAAACTTATCCTATATCTAGTGTTAGACAAAACTGAATAGATCAGGAACTTCTATAAAGGATTCAACGGAGATTTATGGTAGAAAATACAGAGATCGTATCAAAATTGATACCATTTTACTACTATGCGATTTAAATGTGATTCAAACCTAATCACTAATGAAGATCGTAATTTAAGATCAAAAACTTCAAAAGATGTTACAATAATGACAGACAATAACTCAGTGACTTCTGTGGACTGTTCTTGTCATGAACAAGATACTTTATATTGCAGAAGTCAAGAAAAAACTCATTCTAATTCACATGAAAAAGATACACAAACATCTCGTGTGAGAAAAACCAAAGTGAACATTAATCTAACAGAACTCTCCCAACCAAAAATCGAATATTTCGGTGATAATAAAAACCCAAAATACTCATTTCCACTGGATGACCGTAAAACTGTCTATCTAACTAAAGACGGTATAGTGGATTCAACTGGAAAATATTATTGGACTTGGGAACCTGACTCTTTCATTATAGAACGAATTTTTAACTACACAAATGGAGAAATTCGATTAGATTTTTCCATAAACGGTGATACATACTACAAAATTCCTTTTGGCACTAATTCTAAGAAGGGTAGAGATTTAGCGGATATTGTATATAAGAAAGCAGGAATTAGCGGTAAAAACTATATTAATATCCTACTTCCTCAACTCCTCAAAGATGTGAGTATCCCAAACGTTCCCGTCGTTTCAATATGCGGATTTAGAAAAAATGGATGGCAATTACCACCGTTTGTCGAGATTGAATCCAAAAGTGGAATTAAACAGCAAGCTATAAAGTGCATACATAAGGCTATGCAACAAAAAATTAATCGTAAGACAGCACGAAAATACGCAAAAGAACTCTATTCTGCAATCAGCACACAGCATAAAGATATCCTTCTTGCATGGGCAATGATTGCACCATTTTTCGATGCTTTATTAGATGACACCAATTTACGTCCATGTTTGATACTGCAAGGTGATAACAGCACAAGAAAAACCCAAATCGCTACAGTATTAACTAAGAAGATTTGGGGTAATTTTGAAAACGTAATAGCACCGAATAATCTTCAAAGCGATTCAAGAACTGATGACTACATATGCACAAGCACATTTGGAGTAGCATTCGATGATGTAGAAAATTTAAGAGTAATCATACTTGGAAAACTTAAAAGTTATACTACATCCCGAACAAAAAACCAGAAAAAGAACTTGGAGCACGGTTTAGACTTGGATGATGAAATGGTTGCATGGATCGTTCTAACGTGTAATGAATTACCACAAATTCTGAATGATTCTCATTTCTTAAGCAGAGTTTTGCTTGTTCCGATTAATACGCAACCCACCGAGGAACAGAAAACACGATACAATTCCGTGATGACCAAGATTCCTGATGGATGTTTGGGTAGGTTCATTTTTCAAATGACTAAGGATTGGAATGCAGAAACCGTTCTTGAGATCTATAATCGAAAAGAACCAAAAAATGAATTTAGTTTGCGACAGAATACTATTTACCGATTAATTTTAACGGGTGCAGATATATTCGAGCACGTATTTGAATTCCCATTACACACTGATACAGATGAACTGAATTCGTTGCTACAATCTGCTTTAACAATTGACGATAAGGATATTCTCACAGCAATTATCCTCCAAATACAAGGCAGTGAACGAGAAAATCATCCGAGGGTTCAAGTGCATACATTGAGAAATGGAACAAAGGGAATTGTATTCACAAAACTCGCATTAAATGTTTTGAATCAGATCACGGGCAAACAATTAAGTCTAGGGAAATTAAGTAAGATTTTGCAGCGAAATTGGTCGAAAGTCCCTAAAACCGAGGTATTTACTGTTAAGAGAAAACAATACAAAGGAATTTTTATTCCCGATGAATACTGGAAAGAATCCGATTAAATTACATCTAATTACACAGCTATTACCAATCAATTGGTATTTTTTTTCTTTATTCTGATGATTTATAGACTACTACCAACTACTATTTACTGAAATTACTGAATTACCTTTAGATTATACAGATACAAAATTTCCTATACGGATACATTGTAGAATGTATCTATTTGGAACGGTAATTTGGTAATGAATAATGAAAGGATAGGGAAAAAATTAGCATGTATTAAACTTCAATAAGTGATCTCTTTTGCTGAAACAATTAATATTCAGAAAAGAAAAAAAAAGTCGGATACATCTTCCAATTCTTCAATCTTATCCCGGAATTGACGGTTGAGGAAAAATAAAGTATTAAGGAGTCACGCATTTATCCTTGATTTTGATAATTCATCATTATTATTATTATTATTATTATATATGTTAGTATCCCGCTTACTACTATGCAAAATTTAATATCGCCAGATCTATATACATTTTGTAGTCAGACCATCGTTGTGTCTTGGAGAATTTTATTACTGAAATCTCTTGATCTTCATATTCGTAATCTTCTAGGAGAAGATTATAACCACCTTCTGTATGTTCCCCCAAATACATCCATCCGTCCACATCACCATATGCGTGAATTTTAACATTACTGTCACTACACTCATCAATATAAAAATCTATTGATATACCCTCTGAATCAAGACCCCCGATATCGTAATAGAAATAGTATTTTATTTCTCCGTAACGCCAACTTAGTTCCTGATAAGGCTCTAAACACATTGTATATATATCATCAGTAATTACATCTCCTAAATCTCCACTGATGCTATCACCATATACCATATAATAGTAATCGGGTTTATTGTCATCGTCAGCAGGTACATAAACAGCAGAAACGAGGGCTGGAATCGATAGAGTAACAAGTATTACCAAAACACATACTAAGATTCTGTTATTTTTTTTCATTTTTCTCACTTATACTTTGCTCTGACCTTTTCGAGTCAACATACAGTTTCGTCCTACCTTTATATAAATGTTTTTGATCAATGTCCAAGCGGTGATTAGTTGTCCCTTGTTTCAGCAATGTATATAAGGATAAACAACGAAACAAATTAAGGGTTCTTCAATATGTCGGAAAAAACAAATGTTGAAATTGGTTTCCACATATTTGGATTGGTTTGAGGATTGGATATGAAAAGTGTCACCAAAATATTGTTCCTTCATGGAAAAAACTATTTAACAATCACCATTATCACTATTACTTTAATGGGAATAGTCTCGTCCAGTATTGTAACCGATTATGCAGTCCACATCTCTAATTTCCAAGCTACAGAAAATTCTCTTGTAGATTTATCGTTTTACGGAGATTATCAGCTATATCAGAATTTCACACAAGAAACATTTAATTTTGAGTCCTCTCTACCTATCACCCAGATATTTATTTCTCATAAATCTTTGGCAACAACTTGTTATCTCTCAATGGATGATAACATTACAACGTTTCATGGGTCAACCGAAATAGCTATGTTCATCTTCGCTATTGATTTTACTCTCTTCCAAGTCTCCCCATTTCAAGAATTGGTTAAGAATTCACACTCTCTCAATAATTCGGGTGGAGTCTATATTAGTTCTAAGTTCATCAAGGAACGTAATCTAGTCATAGGAAAAAATTTCAGTTATTACGATGGTCGTGGTCATTATGAAGATGGATATTATTATGTTCAACAATCTCTGCACAATATCACTTTAATAGATGAACTTGTTTTGGAGGATTCTATAAAATTTATGCAGATGTTTGGCTTGTATGAGTATTGGGATAACGTCGTAGTTGGTGGATATGGAATAATGCTGATGGATTTTCAGTATTATGAAGAGACATTTCGAACTGAAGAAGGGGCAGAAGTTATAACTTTACTCGATACCAATGCTGTCCTAAGTTATGTCTTTGATAAAACTGGAGTAATGGATAAGAGACCTTCTGCAATCAGCAATATTTTTACAAGGATAATTGATGACATTAGGTCAAGTGCCAGTGCTCTTGGGTACGAATTTTCCAATCCCTATGCTGGATATGACAATTTTTGCTATCCATTCCTTTATAATATTGAGTATTACATGGATTCTTTCGATCGATTTCGAATATTTTTAATTTTAGGGTCATTTCCGATTTTCCTTTTCGGGTGGTGGGTCAATAAAACCTCCATAAGTTCGTCAATGAAATCTCAGTTAAACACATTAAACATTCTACAGTGCAAAGGAGTCTCGAAAACTGAACTACGGAAAAAATACGTCTTAAAGTCTATTATAATCGGACTTGTTAGTTGGATCATCGCAAATATCGTCTCACAAGTTCTATCATTGGGTTTACGGTATTATTTATTTGAATATACATGGAGATCGTTCTTTTCCTTTAATCGAGTCTTGAATATTCCCACTCTCCTCCTCCTTCCAATAAGTCTCGGGATTAGTTTTCTGTCGACCTTATCGGCTCTAAATACTAGTCTCCACAAAGAAATTGACATTTTAGAATCAGAATCCGAGCAAAGAGAGCTAAGAATCATCCGAAAACAATCCAAGAAACGTGTAATCATATTTGGGATCTTATCACTTGTACCATTTTTTATTTTCCTGTTTCCCATATTTGGGATCACTATTCTTGATTTCAATAACATTGATGCCATAATCTATACACGCTTGGTTCTATTGGTGAATCTACTAGGTATTCTTGCATTAGCTGCTCCATACTTCTTTATTAAAACTGTGATTGATGTGATTTCACTTTCCTCTTCTAAAACAAGTCATAAGACAAAGGAAAGGAGAAAAATAAGGAAATTACCAAATAGTGTTTCACACAGAATCCCATTGCAAAGAATTCCACAAAATATGAAAGCGTTTATGCAATATACCTTTATTATCGCGTTGTCATTTACCCTTATTGCACAGTCAATCACTTATAACAATATCGTAGAAAGAAACGATTACGAAACTGGTCTAGCAACGGATGGAAATGGTTTTGAATTAGCGTATGAGGTCTTAAATGAGAGTTATTTCCATTTTCAGCAAATTTTGCAAGACATGCGGAACAATGAGCAAATAAAATCTCTTATTCGCGATGATATCTCGTTATTTAGATTGAATGATACAGAATTTTTAGATTGTTATCCATTGAATTTGATTAACATCAGTGATTGGGAATCAAATTTCGATATACCACGGAATTGGGCAAGTCTTTCTTCTGGTGAAATATATACTCAACTAGCAATTAATGGGTCGATCCTAGTTTCCGACCACTTCTTAGAAGAAGAGAATTACAAAATCGGAGATACATTAACCTTCGACTATGTAAATATTGATGGACAACATGTAGAAAAGGAACTATACATTATCGGTTCTTATACCCGATTTCCTCTTATGGGAATACAAAATCCCCCCACAAGTAGGAATATTATCGCAGATATTTCTTTTTTCCAAGATACAAAAATTAAGAAGGTCGATTGGATTTTTTTTCCCAACGATAATAATATTAACCTATATGAATTGTTCAAATTGATTCAAGATCAAGTTTACAAGAGTGATCCAAACGGTTGGATAGAAGTGGGTTCCTCAAAATTAAATGAAATAATTTTTCCAGAGCTCTCGACTCCATATTCCAAATATCTGCAGATAGAATCTATAAGTTTAACTATCATTATTGTGATCGGGTTGACTATTTTATTAAAACGTCAGTTTGAAGATAGAACTGCTGCCAGATTCCATCTCCGAATGAAGGGAGTGTCAAAGAAATTCCTGCGAAAGATATATTTTGGTGAATTTCTAAAGATGTCATTTACATCATTTCTCACTTTCATTCCTGCATATTGTATTAGTCTACAAGCTGTCTTTGCCCTAAACCTTACAATTGACTTTGGAATACCGTACATAATCAGTGTGCCTTTTATTGGAGTTTTATTGGCACTTGGAGTCTTTTTTGGAGCGTTACTAGTAACGTATTGTATTATTGTATGGAGAGGAGTGAAGAAAACTGATCGAATGGTACATTTCAAATTTACAATCTCATAAATTAATAGGAGAAAAACTATGTCAAACCACGAAAAAAATCCAAAAAAGGGAGGAAATCAACCACCTATCATCAAAATCCACAACCTCATCAAAATCTACAAAAGCGGTGAGGTAGAAACTTCAGCACTTAGAGGATTAAATGCAGAATTTTATCCCGGAGAAATTTCGGTCATTATGGGACCGAGTGGGTGCGGCAAAACTACCCTTTTGAATGTTCTAGGAGGAATCATCAGTTACGATGCAGGAGATGTCTTCGTTGATTCTGTAGACATTGCCAAGCTAACTGAGAAAGAATTGGATGATTATCGATTAAATAAAGTCGGATATATATT
>SDNX01000091.1 GCA_004524545.1 Promethearchaeota archaeon | reverse complement strand
TGTCGAACGTCTTTTTTGGAATCTTTTTTATTAATTCGCGCTCTTCCCGTCTCATCATCCCTTCGAAAAGTAATATCTAATGATTTGAGGAAAGAATTCATCCCCTTTTGCTTTGTTAGAGGACCAAGTGTATAACCATTCACTCCGGGTTGGCCTAGAAAAATTAGTAATCTATCTGCCAGAGAGTCAATAATCTGAATATCATGTTCAATTGCTATTGTGGTGGAATCTGTGCGTTTCGTGTGGGAACGAATAATTTCCGCAATTTTCAAACGCTCTTCTACATCTAAATATGCGCTTGGTTCATCGATTAGATAAAGATTTGCATCCTTAGTAAGACATGCTGCAATGAAAGTCCTCTGTAATTGCCCGCCGGAAAGTTTAGAAATAGGTGTTTTAAATATAGATTCTACTCCTAATGGCTGATAGAGCTCTTGGTTTAATTGTTCAGTATGAATGTACTTTCGAGAGTAATTTGTGATGAATTCTTCTACCGTTCCCTCAAATTCTGCGGTAATGTATTGGGGTTTATAAGAAATGGAATATCGCTCATATAGATCCCAGTCTTCCACATCAGGTCTCAGTTGTCCCACGAGTATCTTAAAAAAAGTGGTTTTTCCAAGCCCATTCTGGCCCACTACTCCGAGAACTTCATTTTCGTATAGTACACCTTTACCTATCTCTAATTTAAAGGAATTAAACGACTTAGTAAGCTCTGGCCATTCAGCAAATATTCTGGCATTAGCCCATGTTCTACCTGAGACAGTTTTCCTAAAACGAATCTTATTTTCCCGAAATTCAGTGTTATCAGAAGCAATAAATCCATTCAAATAGGTGTTGATTCCAATTTTCACGTTCAAAATTCGAGAAATAATTCCAAAATTGCTCGGTTCTCCATAGAATAAATGGACCATATCGCTCATGTAGTCTAAGATTGCTAAGTCGTGATCCACTACGAGAAATGCTTTATTTTCTTCTTTAAGAGCTTGAAGAGCCTCCGCTAGGTCGATCCTTTTTTTAACGTCCAAAAATGTGCACGGTTCATCAATTAACACAACTTCAGCATCTGTAAGTAGTACATCTGCTATTGAAAATCGCTGCAACTCTCCTCCCGAGCATTCTTGGAGATATCTATCTTCGATGCTAATTATGTCTAATGCATTTAATATCTGTTCATATTGTGGGTGATTTTTTTTTGGGAGGAGAATTTCCTTAATTGTTTTACCTTTGTATTGCTCGAAAAGAATGCGAAGAACTTGTTTTTTATAACTTATATTGGCATCTCCAGCAAAATGATTTCGTATATTATTATCTTTAATCTTAGAAGCAATCTCGCTCCAATTGGTAGAGCTTGTTGGATTTCCGAAGTTTGGTTTCAATGATTTACTGAGAATATTCATAATGGTGGATTTTCCAATACCATTCGGTCCAACCAAACCCGTAACTTTCCCTTTCGTAAGAGTAGGCAGCATGTACAATCGAAATCCGGTTTTATACTGATGTATTTTTAATTGAGAGGGATCTTCTTCAACAAACTTTTTCACGAAAATAGCTCCACGAGGACAACGGTTTACGCATATCCCACATTGAATACAAGATTCAGAATGAATGATAATTTCATTTGTAGATCGCTTAAAATCAATCGCAGGGAGTGTTTTACGTTTCCCCACTAATTTTTTGTTGGTAATTGTAACAGGGCAATCTTTAATGCAGGGACGGCCGCACGAATTATATGTGCACTTCGAATAATCAACAAGGTATGCTTTTTTCATTCAAAATCACATATGTGTCAGCCATTTTGGCTCCATTTGTTGTATTCGTGGGTCCTCAATCAGTGAATCGATTTCCCGAATAAAGCGCTCTTTATCTAAAGAGATATTTTTTGAGCTAAATGTGACATAATTTGAAATATGATCATTGTACATTTCTGAAGTGACATTTGGTCCAAGATGTTGAAGAATATCTCGTTCTTCTTTCAGCACATCCACAGGTCGCATTATTTTGAAAGTTCCATCTTGCACATCAGTCCATAATGGGCTGGAAGGAATTACATTGAGGGTCCGAAATCTGAAGATTGTTGGATTAATTGCAGTCAAAACACGGGCAGTTTCTCGAACATGATCTTCTGAATGTTCATAGCTGCCTAATCCAAGAATAATATAAAGAGATAATTTAATTCCTGCTTGTAATAATCGTTTTCCGACTTCAATGATTGTTCGGTCATTAGTGCCTTTTCTCATCAATCTAAGTACGGTTTTACTCCCACTTTCTAACCCCATATATACAATATCTAATCCGGCTTCTTTAAGTTGCCTAAGTTCGTCATCCGTCTTTCTCACTATATCTAAAGCTTTTGAATATGCACTTAATCGTTCTAAATTCTTAAAACGTGTCTTAACATATCGTAAGATCTGGACTAAATAATCGGTGGGAGCCGAAGTAGGATTGGCATTACCTAAAAAAACCCATTTATGATTAGGATACGTATTTGCTAAGTAATCAACATCTCTTAGAACATCTTCTAGGGGTCTCACCACATAATCTTGAACTCCTTTATAGATTCCGCAGAATCGGCATTCATTCCAAGAACACCCACCAGTCACTGCAATAAGGATTGAATATGCTTCCACTGGGGGGCGAATGATGATATGCGAAGGAGGTAATGACATTGACTGTGATCTCAGTAAAAACTAAATTATGTAGAATAAAGAATAGCTTGTTTTTAATTTGGTGATTACATGACAAAAAGCTTGTACTGGGCTAAACCATATCAAAAAACTTTCACGGGAACAGTGCTCGATGTTAAGAATGGAGCAATTATTTTAGATAAAACTCTGTTTTATGCTACCGCAGGAAACCAAATTCACGATACGGGAACTATCACTATTGAAAAAAAGATCTTTCAAGTAAATAATGTAGAAAAAGATGAAAGCGATACGTATTTTCACTATACAGATCCAAAACCTACACAAGTTATTATCGGCTCGACGATTAAAGGAGAAATTGATTGGGAACGTCGATATTTGGTAATGAAAGCTCATACGGCTCAACATATTGTATCAGCAATAATGGTGAAACAATTTAATAACAAAACAATCCATGCTAATATCAAACCCGGAGAATTTAGTATAGAATTTGAGCAAAAGATCACCAGAGAACAATTAGGATCTGTAATGAAAGAATGTAATCAAATTTTCACGATTGAGGAGAAGAAAGTCAACTCTCATGTACTCGATCACAACAGCGCAACTAAGAAATACTCTACTAAAATTCGCGGAATAATACCACAAGTAGAAGAAGTACGTATTTTAGAAGTGTCTGGTGTTGATTTTAATACATGCGGGGGTACTCATGTCAAGAAGTCATCGGAAATTGGAATCGTCTGTGTTATAAACATCCATCGAGAAAGTGAAGTGAGTTTTTTATGTGCTGAGAAAGCCATTGAGTTGCTATCTTCCTGCAACACTGATGTGATTTTTTCCCTAATACCCTTAAACTGCACTTTGGAAGAATTTCCCATCGTGTTTGAGAAAAAAATTAATGAACTGCAAGATTTGCAGAAAAATCAAAAAGACCTATCAGTTTTAATAGTGGAATTACTACAATATAGCCCCTATGAAGAGATCAATGGAATAAAAACTCGTTTTGTGGATGTTAATTTGCCCAAAAAGGCTGTTTTCAATGGTTTCAAGAAATTCGAGCCAGATAATGTCCTAACGGTAAAGCAGAATTCGACCCAATTCCTTATTTTATCATCCTCAAAAAATTTTCCAGCAAACATGATTGTTGAGAAATTAAAGTCTATACATGGTGGAAAAGGAGGAGGAAGTCCACTTAATGCCCAAATATTGTTTGACAAGGAACCCAATGAGATTCAAAAAGATATAATACACATATTATCCATCTAACTCTTTAGGTAGTTCAATGGCAAAAAGAACCTCCATCTACCCATTGTTGATTTCCTATTTCATTATGTATTTCAACACATATTTCATTAATCCCTACCTTGCATTAGACAGTTTGATTTATACAACTCCCCGATATGCACTTCTCATCGCAGTTTTAATTTTTATCAGCCCTATATTTGCGCAATTCACTACATTATACGGTTTCAGTTCTTTAGCTGAGAAAAAACATCGTGAAGAATGGTTAATCATTTTAGGGTATAGTTTTGGATTCTTACAGTGGATCCTACTAATGGTTATGACAGGTTTAGGTCTTGTAAATCCCTACGTCACCCTAGTAATTACAATGTCTTGTAATTTATTTATGGTGGCTTATATCCCAGCAGTAAAAGCGTACTTGACAAGCAGGACGAAGGTAGAGAAAAAAGGAAAGGCATTGGGGCAACTGAACATGATAGAGAGTTTAGCGTGGTTTTTTGGAATGATTTTGGGAGGAATCATCTACAATCCAGAGAGGTTGCATTATATGATTTTAGTAGCAGTGATTCTTTCGATTTTTAGTATTCTATTAATTCCCTTAATTGGAGATGTAAAAATCGAGAGTGCTGACTACGATCCAAAAATTGCGGTGCCTGAACCAATTATTATTACGAAAATTATTAAGTCTACATATTCCTTCAAGGAATTACTCGCTATCCAATTTGGTATATTTATCTTTTCTTCTACGTTTTTCGGTTTGATAGGTGCATATCAGCAATCATTGGGAACACAGCCGTGGTTTTATGGTCTAACGAATGCAATACCAGGGATTTTGAGTATAATCGTGTTTTGGATTTTTGGAAAAATTTTGGATCGCTCTGGTCCTGATTTTCTTATTTTTTATGGATGGATTTCATATGCCTTAGTGTATTTAGGGCTTCTAACAGGAAACATAGTAGTAGTTTTTTTCGTATGGATATTTCCTGCTTATGCATTCAAAGTAGCAACAGAATATATGGCGTCCCAATTAGAAGATAAATCCAAGGCAATTCGTAATATGGCGTTAGCAAGTTTTTTTGCCCTTGCAGGAAATGTCCTTGGAGGTATTATGGGAGGATTATTAACCCTTCTTAGTGAAGATACATTTGTTCAATTCCGAATCGTAATATTTGTATCCCTCATAGGTGTGACTTTCATTGGTATCATGTTTTCAATCATATTTGTGATAAGAAAAATTAAAATGAAGAAAAGCACACCGTCCTAACCGTAATATCCTCGTATTGCTAGCCAATTCTCTGCGTATCACATTCTGCTCGTGAAAGGCACATTTCACGAATTCTGTTTATTTTGTTTTACATCAACCTGGTTACTAGAAATGAGATTACTCTGAGGGAATTTGTTTTTAGATTCCTATTACAAATCCTTTATTGAAATGAATGGATTACATCAATAATGGACTTATTCTCTCTTTTCGCAATTTCTGATATTATTCGCCGAGCTAGATGAACTTGTTGAAGAGCGGGGTCATTAGGAAATTCTCTCATGACTTCTTTTTCCATTCTATTAATATCTTCTTTGCTTATGTTCAGCATTTATATCAATCCAATAATTCTGCAGGGGTTATTATGTTGATATCGGGTAGTTTACGAATTCTATTCGGGATTGCGTTCATCGAGATACGCAGAAATCACGGAAGTATCTAAATATACCTTTAGCTTGGATTTCATATATCCTATAAAGTAAAACAACTACTAATCTTTTGTGATATTGAACAAAATGATCATATTTTCTGTTTCAACGAATTTAGAAGATCATCTAATTAATGATAGGAGTTGTTTCACGAAAATTCCATGATTCTAATACTTGAGAATTAGTAGTTATTTAGGACTTGAAACCCTTTTGTGTTTATTATGTACGAGTGGTTAGTATATATTTTTCAGATGATTTTAGCAGTGGGAGCATTATTCATCGTTTTCTTACTGCTAATGAAAAATCGTTCCTATTTGGGAAATCAACTATTAGCAACATCTTTCGGTTTTGTTGCGTTTTATGTAACCTTCATTTTCCTCTACAAGGTATTGGATAGTGCTGCTTTGATGCAATACAGTATAAGAATCTCATTTGGTTCTCTTATAATTGCAGTATTATTTATGTATTTAACAATAGAAGTTCTAACTCATTCCACAGAAGTGTTCAAAGCACATTTTAAAAGGTATATTGTCTGGATTGTTCTGGGCGTAATAATTATTGGAATGATGATTTTTATGGATTGGGTGTATGTTACTGGAGGTGATATATCAACTCTAGACTACAATATGATTGTATTCGGGCCATTTGCAGGATATGTTGCGTTTATGTTGATTTTCTCAATGATCAAGCTCTATTGGTTTGGTATTAGAAAGGCAAAAGGAAAACCCAAATTATCCTTGTGGTCATTTTTTACAGGGTTGACATTTATGCTTTTAGGATTAGTAATTGAAGGACTTGGTTCAGCTTTTGAAGGATATGAAGTACTTTTTGATATTTTGTTATTTTTGAGTCTTTCTTTGGGTGTTCTCTTCATGGCTTTGTCTTTATTACGAAAAAAGCAATCCTAACTTTTTTTCATCTTGTTTTAAAGAGAAACAGAATATTGGTTATTTCAAGTGGTAATATTGTGGTCGGCGATCATTAAACAAGTGATTCTTTTTAGTAAACCATTTATCCTTAGCGATTTCTAAATCAACATCTACAACATCTACATATTCTTCATCTGCAGGTGCTGTGGACAAAATTTCGCCTTGTGGATTAACAATTTGACTTTTCCCCGTAAATGACAACTCTAATCCCGCTTTTTGCTCCCTTCCGATACGATTTGCAGTGATCATGAAAACCTGATTCTCCAAACAGCGAGTAATCATAGCGTTCTGACAGAAAGGAAGAATCAAATTTGCTGAATGTGAAATTACTTCTGCACCTAATAACGCCAATGACCGTGCAGCTTCGGGGAACACCCAATCGAAGCAGATCATGGGACCGAGTATCCACTCATGATCCTCTCCAAATGTCAAAACATGAAAGGGTTTGTTTCCAGGGGTAAACCAATTCTTTTCTTTCCCATACAAGTGAATTTTTCGGTAACTACCTACCAATCCATGTGGGGATACGACGGTTACTGAATTATATGCTTTACCCTCCCCCAATTCGACAAATCCTCCTTGGATGGTTGCCCCAGTTTTCTTTGCCATTTTATAGAGGAAAGTGGTGGTTTTACCCGTAAAATCCTCAGCATATTTTTTGACCTCTTGGGGATTTTCAAAAATATATCCGGTTGCAAATAACTCGGGGAGTACGAGGAAATCCGCTTTTACACCCGCTAGTAACTTTTCTACTCGATCAAAATTCGCTTCTAAATTGCCATTTATTGGCTCGTTTTGAACATATCCGATTTTAGGCATCTTTCATCAATTTACTGTCGCTAATGCTACCTAATGTATTTGTGTTGGTTAATATGTAACTCCAATGATTATTTCCTATTGAGTGAAAAAATTTAAACTTAGAATCTGGAGATAGTGTATATGCAATATTTAGTTGGTGTTGATATTGGTGGAACTCATGTACGTACCTGTATTGCTCCACTTGAAAACCTCACAAAGAATATAATTATTAAAAAAAAGGAACCTACGTCCAAAACGGATGAAATGTCGTTAGGTAAACAAATAGTTAGAATGATTAGTTCCCTCCTTACACAGAATCATCTAAAAAAAACTGAAATAGTTTCAATAAATATCGCCACAGCAGGTCCTTTAGATGCAAAAAAGG
Source organism: Promethearchaeota archaeon (assembly GCA_004524545.1). Lineage (GTDB taxonomy): Archaea > Asgardarchaeota > Lokiarchaeia > Sigyniarchaeales > Promethearchaeaceae > AMARA-1. Next base: position 2,327 of record SDNX01000091.1, on the reverse strand, counting down.
GAATAATTTTTAATAATGCAAACCTCGGATTCAAGACAATTCCAGTTAAAGATCAAATAAATCAAGAGTTTCCTGAGATTCCGTGCAATATGATTAACGATGCTAATGGTGCAGTGCTTGGGGTTCACTATTTTGAAGCTTTGGAAAATGAGAAAGACAATCTTGTATACATAACGATGTCGACTGGGATTGGAGGGGGTGTTATTGCCAATGGACATCTTGTTCTAGGGAAAGATGGCAATGCTGCAGAAGTTGGTCATGGAACTATCTCAGATTCTGAAACTCCGTGTAGTTGTGGAACAACAGGATGTTGGGAAGCGTATTCAGCAGGCTCGGGTTTATCAAAACAAATACAAGCATCAGGTCAAAAGTGGAGTAATAAGGAATTGTATGAAAAAGCTAAAGAGGGAGATCCCATTGCACAAAAGATCGTTGACCAAGCTACCCATTATAGCACCATTGGAATAGGTTTGATTAATAATTTCTACGATCCCGAAGCTATCTATATAGGAGGAGCTATTACAAATAATTCGGACCTCTTTCTACCAGTTATTAAGGAAAATTTTGAAAAACACCCTATCAAATTCACTATAAACCGAGTTCCTACTATAAAATTAACACAATTAGGGGATGAAATCGGCTTGTTAGGTGCATTAGCTCTTGGAAAATATATATTAAACAAGAATAAGATATTACTGTAATATGTTTTCTTCATTTCTTTCCAATTTTGAGGATTTTATCAACGCAACAGAATTGGACGTGTTAGAAAGCATAACTGGTTATTCTTTAATAAAAGATTTAGAACCAATATCAAATCCAAAACTCCAATACTTGAATCAAGGAGTCAATTCGAAAGAACTCATTTTATATTTCTTATTGAAAACAATAGAGGATGTAAAAGAACACTTTTCTGATTATAAAAAAGATGGAACACTGGAATTAACTGAGTTATTTAAACGATACTCACATCTTCGCGTAAGATGGGAATCAAACTCGTCAAATACAAAAATACGAGCTAATCTCAATTTTGGAGATAAACGTCAATTATCTGTGAAAACGCGTGGAACCTACTATACTCCTATTTTTATGAGCGATTTTATGTGTAAGGAGTCTCTCGATATTATAATTCGCCAAAAAAGAGTTTATTTAGAAAATATCATTCAAGAAGTCAATTTAAAGTCGTCTCCATCAATAGTAGATAAACTAACTGATATACTTCCCCTCCGGATTGTGGATTTATCCATGGGAATTGGAAATTTTCTCTGTGAAGTTATTCCTTACCTACTTGAATACCTTCAAGAAATTAAGAAAACTATTCAAACGACTCTACTTCCTCTATTATCTAATACTGATAAAGAATCAATTTCTAATTCATTCCCATTTTGCAAAGCTAAACCAGAACAAGACATATCCAGGGATTTTGCGAATTTTATTACGCATTTTTGCCTCTACGGGATAGAACTCGACCCAAAAATACACAAAATGGCTAAAATTATAGTTAGTTTAAAGATCCAGTTTTTGACAAAGGTCCAAATTGAATTACCTCCGAACCTGCTCTGTAGGAATTCCTTAATAACAACAAAAGAACTCCCTGAAAACCCCGAAATTATTAAAACAATGCAAAATTTAAATGGTTTTGTGTTTAGTGAGCAGTTTCCAGAAGTTTTTGGAAATGATAATCCCGGTTTTGACCTTATTATAGGAAATCCTCCATGGGAAATATTAAAACCGAATAATAGAGAGTTTTTCACTAATTACCAAGATAATTTCATGCAATTAAACAGAGCTAAACAAGATGAAAGCCAATTAAGGTTACTTGATAATTCAGCGATACGAAATGTTTTTCAAGAGTATCAAAAGAAAATAGCGTCACAGCTCCATGCAATATCCATATTAAAATATTCTTATCAATCATCTGAAATTAACGGTAAAACTTTCTCAGGAGACCCTCAATTATTCAAATTTTTTATGGAAAATGCGTTTAATGTAGTAAAAAATAAAGGAATTATTTCTCTTATCGTCCAGCACAACATTTTGGGTAGCAAAAGCTGTGCAAATTTGCGAAATATATATATAAATAATGGAGAATCATTCAAGATTTGGGAATTCTATAATCGGTATCAAAATGGACTCCATTTTCAAAATGTGGATCCCAATCAAAGATTCATATTGTTTCAGTTTCAGAAAAAAAAGAATCAGAAAACCGATGTTTACTATAAGAAATGTGACTCAGATAAGGACTTACATTGTAATTTTCTCCCATATCAAAAAATCCACCTCGGCTTATATTATAAAGTCTCAAACGAGGAGTTACAACTATTTGGATT
>SDNX01000090.1 GCA_004524545.1 Promethearchaeota archaeon | reverse complement strand
CCTTATTTTTACGAAATCAATATCAGAAGTCTTGCCAGCTGACAACATGCCCGTACATTTCAATAAGACAATTTTATTCGGTGCGTCGATTTTTTGAACATGGGTTACTATTTCATCCATAAATTTTGTAGATGTCTTGTCATCCGCTTTAAATTTTACAAGTTCATAACTGCAAGGCTTTATTTTAACAAATTTGATATTTTTTACATCTTCATCAAAATCGATAATAAAAAACCCTCGAATAGTTTTTTTTGCATTTTCTTCTAAATCTTTGGTTGAAGCTGCAAATAATGGCCCTGGATAACAAAAATGGCCATAACCATTGAAAGTACCACTGGGTTCATGGATCGTTTTATGTAGATGCCCCCCTGCATAATACTGAAAATTCTTTGGAAACCATGTGAGTGGAACTGATTCTACTTTCGCATAATCAGAAGGTGTTAGAACATCAATGAAGCAGTGAAACGTAAAAATTTTAAATCCTTTTTCATCTTCCAATATTTTTCGATTAAGTTTTTCATAGTAGGATTTGTCTAAACTCTGAGAACGCCCAGAGATTCCAGTGATTTTTGCATTAGTCTTAGAGTCTATAGTGAATTCTAAAACAAGATTCTTATTATCGTCATACTTACCCGTAGTAACTCGAATTAATAATCCAGTTGCAATTAATATATCAAGAATTGATCTGTGGCTGGAACTTGTATCATGTCCACCCGCAATTGTATATATTGGAATATTATTTTCTCTCAGTTTGTTCAAACTATGTATTGCTTTTACTACGATATCTAAATCAGGTAAATTTGTATCAAATAAATCTCCGGAAAAAATCACAAAATTAACTTCTTCCTGTATACATATATCTATTGCTTGGTCAAATGCTTTTAGGACGAGGTCAGCCAATTTTTTTCGAGTTCCGAAAGCTCCGATATGAGTATCTGATATATGAGCGAATTTATAAGTCATGTTCAACCCTCATAGACTGGCGGTCTTTCTTTTTCTTTTTTGTTTTCCTTGATATATTTCTTAGCAAATGTATCAAAAAACGGAATCGCTATCGGAACGGCAAATTTTGTAAAATTGCTAGTAATAATTGCTTCTCCAGTATCCAGACTTGCGATTGCTCTGTCATCACTGGAAAGATCTTGAGATGCGCTATCAATTATTGCATTTCTTTCACTTACTAATTCATTACCGAGTATAATTTTTGTATTCATATTTGCTAGAACTGTTTTAGGGATGACACTTGTCAATTGTGTGATAGCAATTAAGCCTATTTTAAATTTCCGTCCTTCTTTTGCAATGGTACCGTAAATATTCCCACTAATTAGAGCTTCAGCACTTAATACTCTTGGAGCTTCTTCGATAACTACGGAAATCACAGGTTTATCTTTTAACTCTCCGTCCGCTTTAAATTTTTGATATCGATTGAAGATTTGCCTGCAAATCATGCTTCCGATCAAGAGTTCATGCTTATCATCAAAAATAGAGGTATCTAATATCACAGTTTTACCTTCAGAAAGTTCTTTTAATATATTTTCAATTGTGCTTTGACCCGCATTCCCAAATTTGAATGCTTTATTAAAAACTTTAATATCTCCACCAGGAACATTTGGTTTTTCCATCCCTAGATATGTACTCAATTTTCGCTGAATGACTCCTATAGTTCCAGGATTAATATTATCTGGTGGGTCTTCGGCTTTTACAAGTTTTTCTATCCATTTTTTATTGTGTTTATTATAATAGTGGTAAATTGCATCTTTTTGAGCATCAGTAAACTCAAAAATTCCTAAAAGATGAGATGGAAGAAGAGATTCAATGTTTATTACAATCTCTTTTTCTGAGATGCTTTTCTTTGGAGGATTAGTTGTATAATATACAAGATTTTCTTTTGCGTCTGGGTGATCTTTTAACCCTAATCCATGTCTACCATAATATTCATCATGAGGATCTAACACTAAAACACCAAATTTTGTTTTCGGTAACATGTCCCAGAGCATTACTTTCATAAGATTACTTTTCCCTCTCCCAGTGGTTGCGGGTATCAAAAGGTGGTGGTTTAGAACTTTGTCTCCATCTAAATTTATCTCCACCTTTAATTTTTTCGAACCGCTCCGAATATTTCCCATAAAAATCGAATCTTTCGGGTTTTCCAAGAATTTTAAATCATCTTCTGTAATTAAACGGACTTGATCGAAAAACGCAGGTAGAATCTTAGGTTTTTGAGTGATAAACTTATCCTGATTTTTATCTTTGTTTATTTGTAAAAGTGATTTAGAAGCAGCAATTATATAATTTCGAAGTTCTGGTTCGTAAAAATCTAAGTTTTGACTAAACCCTTCTAATTTAAACCCTGACATCAACTCTCGAGACTGTTGTGATAGCTGACTTGCATAACCTAAATCGAAAACTTGAAGAATTGTATAGTTATTTGGATCGCCTACAACAAGTAAATCTCCTAATTCGAGGTGTTCTTTTGATTTTTGACGAATATGTATATCAGAGAACCTACCTGATACAATTTGACCTTTTTCATTCATTTTTTTTATCCATATAATTCGTTTAATGTGATATGGGCATCAGTAGCACCCAAATGATTTCGTAATTTCGAAATTACCCCTGGTAAATTAGCTGCTGAAGCTAAAATACTCATTTTATATCTTTCAATTTCTTCATATCTAACTCTTGCTCTGTGATCAGCATCAATAAGACCGTAAGGATATCCCAAAAATCCAATATCAGAAGAGTTCGCGGCAAGATCTGAAAAAATTGTTCCTAAGTTTTTGTTACCTTTTAAAAAATCTGCTTGGGTTTTATTTATTTCAAATCGGAATATATTGGATGCTTTTTCATGCAATTTTGTGAAGAAAATGGAAGCTTGATGAAATTTTCCATTACATTCAGCAATAGGGATATACCATAATGGAAAATTGATTTTTTCAGTTTCAACAACTTTATTTATTGCTCCTATCAGGGATAATCCAGTGTCGGTATATAATCTACAAGTTTTAGCTAGGCCAGTATAGATTACATTATTCTTATGGGCTATTGCATAGTTTTTATTGGCAATTTTAATTTCATTTGGAAATCCTGTTTGAAGGGTAGAATCCATGACAAGTATGTCATTGGAGTTCAGCTCCTGTTCCATAATATATCGAGATAATGTCCACTCGGTAAATTTTCTGGGAATTGTTGCAACGTGGGATATATCAGCTCGATGAATATTAGTGTTTGTAATTCTTGGATCATTAGAATTAAATTTTAAATCTGCTTGGTTTGGCAATAAAGTAGAGAATTCTGGTTTAACTGGAAATAGATAACCCTCAAAATTAAGAATTTTATTTTCATATTTTGAGAGCATTGCTGAAAAAAATTCAATACGTGAAGGTAGTTTTTTGGGTAAGATTCTTTTTTCTCCTTGAAACATACTAAAATATACACGATTGAGTTGAACAGAGAAATTGGGAGCGCTTAATAATTCAATATTTCCTCCATCTACATAGGCAATGGTTCGATCAGATTTTTTAGCTTGAAATACATTAAAATTGTTTTTATTCAAAGGATACGTTGTATAATCAGGTTTTTCGAACAAGGGCTTTCCAATTTTATTTTCTTGGATTTCATTATCCAAAACTTTGATTAATTCTTTGATCGCATCATGAACCATTTTTTATCCCCTAAAAAGAAACTCACCCAAGAGATCTAATGAATGTGTTATTATGGTGAATTGCCTTCTTTTAATGTCTATTACTAGGTACCTATTAAAAATCGCTGAGTGTTGGATATTTTCTGAGTGAAAATGGGATCATAATAGTTTAAAGCTTAGTTCAATAAGAGTCAGTGAAAACATTCAGTGTCTGTATGTCACTGTAAATGAATTGGAGACTTCTATTTGTCCAGACTAATTACGAAAATAGGAGAGATAAAAATAGATTTATGAAGAAAAATTGAATTAATTATTTTTCAGTTTTTGACGAGCAGCTTCCAATTTGAGAGTAATTAATCCCAATTGTGCTTCTTTGGTAGTAATAATAACGATGACTTTATCCCCGATAGGAGTGAACACGAGTTTTCCCTTTTCGTTTTCTAGAGTTGCAGTGAGTAATTCTCCTTGATCCAACTCTTTTGTTGCACGCTCACTCGCTTTCAAAATTAGTGCTACCATGGCACTCACACCCTCTGGATCAACCCATCCAGGCAGTGCAAATCCTGTAATCTCACCGTATTTTTCAATTATTGCTGATCCATGAATACCTTTAATGGCTTTTAGCGATTTTGCTATTTCATTAATTATATCGTCACTCATTTTACTCACTTAATAAAATATTGATAGTTTCACTATATGAATTTTTACTTCCCAAAAATTTTGTAAAAAAAGGACTAATTCAAAATTACAGACTCCACAAGAGCAAGATAAAAATTATATCTCATTTCACCAACACCTAACCTTACCCATATATTTATTGCAAGGATCTTTGGTAAAAAGATGACAAGTTGAGTGAAAAGTACACAATAGTTTCACTGTAGACATAAGTGAACATGTAATAGAAATGGGATATTTTGATTCATTTAGTTTTATTTTCTCTTTCGTTCTCTCTTAATTTTCTAAAAGTTTCTGTTAACAAAGAAAATGTATCTTCCAAAACTCTCCCATTTTTTCTTTAACTTTCTTTTTATAAGTATCCCAACGATAATACCTATTGAATAGAGGAATGTAATTGCTCACCTCCGTCAAGACCTACCTCAGAAGTCTGTATCCTTTCAGATCGGGTATCTCTTCCATACAACGCAGGTATGGTAGCCCTATCCGTTCCATTACAGAACGGGATTCGCTTTTTCCTGTATCATCTGCCATCTGAACCCTTTCCTATCCTCGCGGTAGAATTTCAGTCATATTCATGTTGGAGTCCTTAAAATTTACCCAGTTCCTGATGTATGACGTTCAACAATGATTTTAGAGAGGTACTATCCTCCGGTCGTGCTATGGATGACAAGGAATGTCAAAAAAACACATCCTACCCGACGACTCACCCTTTTGATATCGCTGTATCAGCTGCTTTCACCGAATTTTAATAACGAGGTTTATCATTCCTTCACTTTCGTTTCCCATGAGCATTTTGGCTAGCCTTTCAAGACTGCGGTTCATCTTCGTACTGCAGAGCATTGTCTTCACGGCTTCATACCCCCTCGTTTCCAAGGACGTATGCACGGTCATCTCAATATCGGTCATCTCAATATTCAGTTTCTGTGTAAAGTATATGATCATTTAGCGATAATCTACACGGGTTCAGTATTCATACATCGGAATTTTTGGTTGCACTTTTTCCTTTAAATAGATTCATTTTCTCCTTACTAACGATAACAATGACTCAACGGTTACTACACTTAAACATTTGTTTAACTCTAAAAAAATACACACACTATAGCTTTATATCGACAGAAAGCAATCGAATATAGGAGGGTAGGGTCTGAATGAAACCAATACATGTGATCGTGTTGCGATTATTTTCTGAACAACCAGAATTTTCTATAGCGAAATTTTATTTGAAAATCAAAGAATTCAGTGAGGATCATCAAACTACACCCAATCTACCATGTTCGAAACGGAAACTTTTCTCTATTGTAAATTTATTGGAGAAAAACCAAAAAATTGTATCTCGATTACAGAGGTCCACACCTCCAACAAGTAAACATTTTCTTCGGTATATAATACCAAGTGGAAACTATGCTACATTTGTTCGCTCATAAATAGGAGTAATGAGGAATTATTATGAATGGCACTCAAAAGAAAAACCCAGTATTCGGATTCATCACGTATTCAGTCTACCAATTCTGTCATATAATTTTTAGAATGATTGTTTATATCTTAGAGTCTTTAGATCATGATGAAATATGGCAATGGAGTCGCGTTACCGCTTTTACAGGATACATTTGGATTATTCCGTATATTCTCATGATAAGTAACTTAAAGAAGCTAAAATCTTCCGATAAGATACGTGATTACAAATGGGTAATGATTATCTTTTCAATAACATGTATCTTCAATCTCAGTGAATTCAGTGTAGTGTACCTGATCATTTCTGTTGAATTTTTTTATGGGATTTTTGTTGTTTACTCGATCTTTCGGATATTATTTGGGATATTGCACATAGTTTTTTACATATTACTCCATAGATTCTTAGAAATACCACGGTTTTTCTCACAATATCTGATCATCCTCTCTTTCATTTCATACTTCTTGTATCCAATCCTCTTTTCATCAAGAATTCTCTTCAATTTTTCAATTCTAATAGATATTCTGATAAATATTGAAATCATTACTCTTGCGATATTTGCTACTCTATTTATTATCGGGAATAGTGCTATGATATTATACTACTACAATAAGGAGAAATCTCGAAATGAAAATTAATCGAATTTTCGTTATTCTCCTTGTAGTTTCGGCTCCTATTGTAATTCCATTCCTCACATCGTCTTCTGATCAAACACTTTCTGACACAAAAACCCTATTTCCTCAATCTTCAGATTCTGTCAATAAGACAGAGCTTTATGCCGTGATAATCGGTATTGCTGATTATCTTGGAATCAACAATGATCAAAAATATTCTGACACCGATGCATATTTTCTGGAAAATAAGTTGTTGAACGAATATCTTTGTGATCCGGATAAAATCACCTTCCTTCATAACGATCTTGCAACAAATGAAGCAATTTTTCAAGCACTGGATGATGTGTCTTCCTCTATTGATGGGAATGATCGCTTTTTATTTTATTATTCAGGTCGAGGATTAGTAGATGATCCATGGAGTGAAAACTTCAGCGTTAATATCGAAACTCCTCATAATTATGAAGATGATTCTCATCTATATTGGCACATAAATCATACAGGTGCAGCAGGAATCCGAGTACACTACTCTCAATTTGTTACTGAAGAGTCTATTGATTTTGTGCAATTGGGCAATATTTCAGAAGTAATTTCTTCAAACAACCAAGAGTTCTATTCTGGTACATACACTACCGACATCTGGTCTGGATATATTCCTGGTGATAATCTAACAGTATATTTTCACTCAGATAGTCAAAATAATGAATATGGGTTTCAGATTGATAAATATCAAATATTGAATGAAAGTTCTTTATCTCAAGGAATTTGCCCATATGGATATTTTGAGAATCATTCCTTATTCATAAACGAAACAACACTTGGAGATAAACTAGACTCAATTGTATGCGATCAACAATACATTATTCTCGATTCCAGTTTTTCAGGGGGGATGATTCCTACTTTAGAATCTTCTAACCGTATAATTCTCACAGCAACCGATGAAAATGAATTTAATATTGAAAATAATGATGCACTCGCAGGTTGCCTAACTGGATATTTCCGTCAGTTCATGAACAATTTAGAGTCTGCAGATATAGATGGAGATGATGCTACTTCAATAGAAGAGATATTTAATAGTACTACTGGTGAAACTCATAGCAAAAGTATAGATATTGGTTTTGAGATTAATCCACAAATTTCAGATCCTGATATCAACTATACCTATCTTTATCCATCATTCACATGGAATTATTCAATCACCGGGACAAGCATTATGTATGAGGTGCATCTAGATGGAATACATTTTGTGAGTGATATCAACGTAGTACTATTCACTGAAATTGATAACTCATTTCAAAATTATTCTCTTTCAATTCATCCAGAATCAGGATATGGAAATTACAGTGGAACCATTGATCATTTAAAATCTATTAATTCTAGTGGTATCTTGATTAACATCAAAACATGGGATAATTCTACGATATTCTTAAACAGAGATGATGCACATGACTCAGATGTTGATACATTAACAGATATTTTTGAATATACTCAGTCAACAAATCCTTTGAGTAATGACACAGATTTGGATGAACTAGAAGATCCAGATGAATTTGCTCTTGGAACCAACCCCCTTGATAATGATACAGATAATGATTCTTTACCTGATGGATATGAAGTAATACATTCCTTCAATCCACATTATCGATATGACAACACAAGTGACCCTGATGGAGATGATCTGCTGACAATCTGGGAGTATTATAATGCTACCGATCCTAATAACCCCGATTCCGATTATGATAGAATGGAGGATGGTTGGGAGGTTGAGTACGGTTTATTGCCTTTAGACGACACTGATAACGTGACTGACGCTGATCTTGACCTTTTATGGAACGTCTACGAATTTCATAACAATACGAATCCTCAGCTAAATGATACCGATTGGGACGGTCTAACTGATTATTGGGAGATTTTAAACGGTACAAATCCGAATCTAAACGATACCGATAAAGATGAGTTGTTGGATGGAGAGGAAATTTTTATCTATTTCACAAATGCAAGCTTGGATGATTCGGATTCAGATGATCTGAATGACTATATTGAAGTCATGGAAAGTTTTACGGATCCTCTTAATAACGACACAGATCGTGATGGATTGACTGACTACCTCGAATACAAGATATTTGAGTCCGATCCTCTTAATCCCGACAGTGATGGAGATAAACTAACGGATGATTTAGAATGGGAACACCATACAGACCCGTGGAATTATGATACAGATGGGGATGGAGTTTCAGATTATCATGAAGTGAAATATAATAGCGATCCTTTGGATCCAGACGATATTCCCGACTTAATCTATTTAATTCCTTTCTCGATTGGATTGGTTGCCTTTTTGGGACTTCTCGGCTTCTTTCGGCATCAGCATCAGCATGATTATCAATTCTTTCGTAAAATTCCAGAAAAAGGGAAAAAAGTATTAGAAGCAATTCGAAAGATTCCTTCAACTTTCAAGGAATGGAGGGTCCAAATGAAAAACTACTTCAGAAAAATAAAACAAAAGCGAAATAAACCAGTAGAAGAACGAAAAAAACCATCCATATGGGATTTGATGAAGTACAGAATCGATAGAGAAGATAATGAAAAAAACTAATCTTCAAATAGGTAAAAAGAAGTGAAATGATTTGAGCATCACTCTTATTTTTGATTCAAGATATCATTCAAACGATTCTAATGATAAAACCATTGGTTGCGAAAAATAGTATTGATCATTAGCAGATTTGATCCAACCCGTGATTTTCATGGTGTTTTGGTCCAAGCGAAAATCTGGGAGTGATAAAAAATCCGAAATTATTTTAGTTTCGGAAAAATGAAATGTGAATGCTTCTCCTGTTTTCAAAATTTTTGGAAAATTGTCATCTGTGAATGTGAATGAAAAATCTGGAGATTGGAATCCATACTGCTCTATTGCAATAGATTTTTCTGATTTATTCATTACGGTAAACTCGTAGTAATATAATGGACCTTTTGGTTTTTGTGAGCTGCGAAACATATGCCCCATCAATGATGAATACTTCGTTAAATGGCGAAATAACTTTTTCATACCCACAATTTCAATGTGTTCATATCGAGATTTAATCATTTTATTAAGCATAAGAATATCCATTTGTTGTTTACCTCCTGGAATTCTTTTCCAAAATTCGTAATGATAGAATCTTTTATCAGATGGATTACTTCCCAGACGTAATCCATAAACTAGATCATGATTTGGAGTTATTTCAAGAATTATAACATTTTTTCCATTTTTCAAAGGAACATGGACTAATTTTGGGGGAGGATTAAGTCGAGGATTAAACCCATTCGAAATTACTTGATTAATACTATTCCGAGTTTTATCCAAATTGTCTAAACCAACCAACTGAGGAGGATTGTCTGTTATTCCAAAGAGTCCAAAGAGTCCAAAGAGTCCGAGACGAGCCAACTCGACCGCGTCCACTGTATCCGCATGGATTTCCCCCGGAAACTATCGTAGCAATGACGGGTTGATCACGATAATCTCGGGAGAATTTGGCTTCCAGTGTTGAAAATCTTGAACGAAATCTCTCACTTGAGGGGTATACACGCCTGTACTTTCCATTACGATGGTTTTGATCAAGTGTTTTGATAAAAATTTGCACATTTCCCCCAATCCTTGAGGTGTACGGCGGAATTGTTGCACCGCTAGCTTTT
>SDNX01000015.1 GCA_004524545.1 Promethearchaeota archaeon | reverse complement strand
ATTTCATACCCATCTTTAATTTATGAAAAAGCTTTCCCAGCCCTTTCTTGAAATCTAAATCCCGGCCCATATTGATGATCTCAACCATACCCGTATAGAACTCGTAATACGCATCAATCCCCTCGGATTCTTCTGGAAATAATTCTTTTAACTTCTCCCGTCTCCAATACCTTCCTTCATAATTATCTGGATGCCAGAATTTAAAATCGGGGAATTCCATCCCACGGTCCTCAAGGGTAAATTCAAATTGATCATATATTCCTAACTCGGTTAAAACCCTTGTTCCTGATTCACGAGGACCAAATCCTCCTAACAATAATGGACCAATTTCCCATTTGTATCCGTCTTGTTCTACTAATCCCGTAACTCCACCGATTGTATGAAATTGCTCATACACTACTACTTCATGCCCTTTCTTAGCTAGATAACTTGCTGCGGTCATACCAGCAAGACCAGATCCAATGATTACTGCTTTCATTTTTACTCGATTCCTTGAATGGATCATGGGTCATGAAATTTAATATAGATATAGGTTGTCGACAATCCAAAAAGTGTAAGAACCTAAATTGATCCTTGATGGTGACAGCGTTTATTGTGATGTATCTCATGCACTGGGAGTTTGTCTATTGGAAATTTAGATTTATTATCTTCGATAAAACTCTGGGTGAGCAAAATATCATCGATCCTCCTCTTTTGCCTACTTTTTTTTTTCTATAATCTTAACAAGATTGTTTTTTACGAACGAAAACCAATTATCATAGGAATCAATACTGGTTAGATTCATAATGTCAAGGAGGTCTTTCTATGGGTAGGAAAAAATCATCAAAAACTAGTTCATTTGGGACTCCTAAGAGAGAATCCCATGACTCTTCGCATTTCTATGATTCTAACCTCTACAAAAACACCACTACCCCTCAGAATGTAGAATTCATCGACAATTCAGAGGAAATTCCTGAAGAAATTCTTGACACGATTATTCTTGAGGATAGTCGATTCATGAATCAACTTCCAGATAATTCCATCCATTTAATGATAACCTCCCCTCCCTACAATGTTCGAAAAGAGTATGACACAAATTTAGAACTAGGCGAGTATATTGAGTTGTTACGGAATGTATTCCAAGAAACATGGCGAGTTTTAGTTCCAGGCGGACGCGCTGCAATTAATATCGCTAATATTGGGAGGAAACCCTATATTCCCCTTCATTCCTACGTAATTCAAATAATGATTGATATTGGATTCTTAATGAGAGGAGAAATAATCTGGGATAAATCTGCTTCTGCAGGTGTTTCTTGTGCTTGGGGTTCGTTCGGATCTGCAAGTAACCCTGTATTACGGGATGTACATGAATATATTTTGGTTTTCTCCAAGCAGAACATGAAACGACCAAAACTGGATAGGGAAAACTCCATAAAGAATGAAGATTTTGTGCAATGGTCTAAATCTATTTGGAAATTTCCAACTGTATCGGCTAAGAAAGTAGGGCACCCCGCTCCTTTCCCCATTGAATTACCAAAACGCCTAATTGAATTTTATACATATGAGGGGGATGTGATTTTAGATCCTTTTGTAGGAAGTGGATCTACTGCGATTGCGGCAAAAAACTTGAGCAGACATTACGTTGGATACGAAATTTCCCGAGAATATGTGGATTTGGCTCTAAAACGGATCCAATCTTCGTGAAAGAGGCGTTTGACGAACTTTCGCAATACTCAGATATATATCCGTGGAACATGCACATAACATCGTACTCCCAAATCCAAATGATTAGAAGGAAATAGGAATATATTTTCGTGCGCTCTACTTAATCATTGTAGATCGAACCTAAGGTGTTAAAGAATTCTAGAGGATGAAACTGGTATAATATGCCCCGACTGTGGTACTCCCTTCAGTCCCATGCAAGTCCAACGAATAATAAAAGGAAAAAAGGTGATATGTGAATCGTGTGGGTTTGAATACGGTGCAACGAAACAAGAGTTACGAGATTTTCAAGATATGATGCCAGTCCATGGTGATGAACCCGCTAATTTGCTGCGACCTCAAGATATGGGGGCATTTAGTGAACCTGGTTTACCAAGATCTCCTCGCAACCCAATTAGTCCCCCTCAACCCTCTGAACGTCCGAATATCCCCGTACCCTCCCCCCATCCTCGAATAAACAAGGATAATATTCTTCGAGCTCTCAATTTTAATTGGATTTCCCTAAAAGATCTCGCCCAGAAAATCGGTGTAGTGGGTCGGAAGGAGTTTTATGTTTTACGAATGAAATTGAATGAATTAAATCGTCAAGGTTACATTCAAATGGATTTTCAGGTTAATCAAGTTCTAATCCGTAAACTCCGCCAAAGTAATCGAACGAGTTAGAAAATGATGTTTACAATAAAAAACGGTATTCACGTGGTAGCAATCGATGATTCACCACATCATAAAGGGGACACCTCTACTGAAGTATTTTTTGTCTACTGTAAATCCACATTTTTAGAGTATGTCACTCGTACAACTATTACAGTGGATGGGATCGATGCGACACAAAAGATTTTAGAAGAGTTGCAAAAAAATCAAGATAATTTCAATCTCATCTTGCTTCATGGAATTTCTGTGGGAGGATTAAATATTGTAGACATCCGTACTATTAGTCAAACTCTTCAGAAACCGCTCTTAGCGATAACAGAAAACCCTCCCACTGCTGGTGCTATTTATTCCGCGATTCAAAAAGTTGATAATTCAGATTTACGAGAAATTTTGGTTGATCAAGCTGGACCTATGCTACCCTTTTCAACCACGCATGGTTTTAAGCCAATATACATTTCGTGTCAGAATATAGATGAAAAGCTAGTAGAACGTTTTTTAAAGAAATTTTGCATACGTTCACGACTTCCAGAGCAATTATTATTAGCCCATAAAATAGCTTCGGCATGGAAATAAAAGAAAAATGGCGCGGAGAGTGGGATTTGAACCCACGCGCAGTTGTCTGCACTGACTTAGCAGGCCAGCGTTTTACCGAGCTAAACAACCTCCGCTTGGATCTTACTATTGGAAGTAAGTGGGAATGGGAGACATAAACTAAAAAATTTTTGGAGTAGTCTTTCACGAATTATGACCGTTCCAAATGAAAAAAAAGTGATTCATGAAATTATTCAGAAATAATCTCGAACAGCATTTTATCGCGAATTGCTTTTTTGGATTCTCTTTTATCGTAGAAGTGACCAATAATGTTATTTGCCGTGACAATAATCATAACCCCAGTTGATAGATAGTTTAGAATCTCCTCATCAACTTCATGTAATTCTTCGTTACCATCGGGATGGGAGTGCATTGACCAAACAATATCGCACCCTCTCTCTTGTTTATATTTCCGCATATTAAAGATCTTGTTTTTCTTCATACGCATCCAAGATTTGGGTTTTTCGTGTACGTTTGATTCATCATCACCAATTATATAATCAGTTACTATGCCGAAGTAATCCTTTCTCTCAGCAAATAACCAACCTTGGAAAATTGTATCACCACTTTCTTTAACTTTATTGGTTAACTCGTCGAAAATTGCTTCAGGTATAAGGTATCTATATCCACTTGTCATTTTAAATCATCAAAAACCGGTTTTTTTTCAAAAAATAACGAACAAAAGTGCTAGTTTATACAATATAGCGTAAGTAATAAAATTTTATTTTTAAAGGTTTAATCAGCGAATAGATGTCAAAAGGTGACAACCGACAGAATATTTATAACACAATAAATACCACTCATTACCTTTTTATAATCCGTCAAACACCAAACATACTAACAAAAAAGGGTAATCAACATGATGTTTTATGGTAATGAATATCGGAAAATGACAGGTGTTATTCGGGATATATCAAAACAACTTGTGAAAGTAGAGTTCACAAAAATACAAGTAAAAGACAATACGGTTTTTGTTCCCAAGAACATAATTAAGGGAAAGGTCGAATTTGAACAAGGGATAGAGCAAGATTTTCAATTGCCATCATGGTTTTTACGCCGAAATAAACTTGTTCCATAATTTTAGAGAGTTATGAGAAACATAAAATGGATTTGATTTGTATGATCCCCATATTTTCTCATTTTATATTATCCAGAGCTAACGCAAACGCACTTAGCAGTGCAAAAGAATACAATAAGCAATTAGGATCTTTTTTAGAATTCCTCTAAACTATGGATATAACTTTAGATCTATTTAATCATTAATTAAGATGGTTGAGAATTTGGAAGCAATGGATGAACCTATTATAACAGAAATTGAAGTGGAATCTTACAGTCAGATATGCACATTGCGATTTCATGAAAACAATAAAGTTTCTCTTATGATTCCTACCGAGAATGATGAATATATCGCAGATGTAGACGAACATCAGAAACTTGTGGAATTTTTACATAGGTATTTCACCGATTTTGAGAAAATTCGCTTATACACAAAAATCTCTCGAGAAATTCGAAAAAGTGAACCTCCTGTTTCTACTATACTTTATGATTTCTTAAATCGTATGAAAAAATAAAAAGGAATTATTTTATTTCTTGAATTTAATTCCACTTAATGCAATTAAAAGGATTCCAGGTCCATAGACCATCCAGATGAATTGGAATGCGATAAATGAAGGCAGGCCAATTTGTACATTCCAAATTTCCCCGACCACTTCCGTTAAATACCACAGAGTAACCCCAATTGCTGCAAAAATTGCATTTCGCTTTGGATAAAGCTTATACCTAACAGATTCCCATGCTACCCACGTGTTCATGCAGAAAAAGGCAGTATACGCTGGACCAATAATTTGATGGTTAATCGGAACCATGTACTGCCATAGAAAACCCATCGCGAGACCTGCTGATCCAAATATGACTGCAGGTAACCAGAGCATTTGGAACCAATTTTTCTTAGGTAAATCAGCACGCTTACTTTTTCTCCAGTAGGGGAATCCTCTTCCATGTCGGAAAAACAATACCAAATGTGCTAAAATCGACGTTACACCCCCCACCATGAAAAATGGAGTAGAAGCATCCAAATTAGGATTTAAGTCGATAATTCGCATGATAATATCGGTAGGAACAATAAATAAAAATGCGAAAAAGAGCAACAACCAGTCTTTTTTATCGATTCTACTATCTAACACCATTATAACGATTACTAAACATAAAACGGAATTAACAGCCTTTCCAATCCCAGTAAACGCTGTTTGTTTTAGATCCAAAGGTTTAGGAAATACCATCCCAGGTCTATTAAATTGCTCAAACAGCATAACTGTCCAATCTACTGCAAAAATTGCTCCAAAAAGTAATATACTAATGCAGACCACAAACAAGACCCAATTGAGTCGTTTTTCTCTGATAGGTTGGTCAAACTTACCAAGATTTTCAACCATATTTTCAGTCATGCAAATTGTGTTCTCACATGAGTATAAAAAGCTATCAACCACATTTCGATAAAAAAATGTCCTATGAAGCTTTTTCAATAATGTGAACCATGATCTGTTTATGACTAAGTTCAAACCTATTTCGGGTGAAAAGTTTACAAAAATAATTGATTTTCTTACCGAAAATAATATCGATTTTTTGATGATCAATAACTCCGAGGAGACACGGAGTCCCAATATGCAATATTTAACTGGGCATCCTCAAGATGCAACAGCGTTTGTCACTCAAAAGGGAGAGACGTATTTATTACCCTGGGATATATCTTTAGCAAATAAATACGCCGTAGTGGATGAGATTTTCGATGTACAAAATTTCGATAAAAGTTACATGAAATTTTTACAGTATTTTCTTTCTGAAAAAATTAAGAAAAATAAGGCTACCGTAGGAGTACCCTCATCTTATTCATTCGGTAGTTATTTAATGTTCAAAAACCATGCACCTCAATTGGAATTCTTTACTGAACCTCAAAAAGTCTCCAATCTTTTAGGGGATTTACGCACCACAAAGTCTCCCCAAGAATTAGATTTCCTCAGAGAAGCTGCCAATATTGGGAATAAGACAATTCCTGAGATCGAAAAATTTGCTCTAAATGCTACGGATGAGACGGAAAATGACTTGAGCATCTTGGTTCGAAAGAAAATGATCGATATGGGTGCAATCGATGTCGCATTCGATGCTTTAGTGGGAAATACTAATCGTTCTCATAATATTCATTGTTATCCACTAGCAAGCACCGAAAAATTTGCACTTCCTGGTTTAGCTTTGATTGATTATGGAGCAAATTATGAAGGATATCGATCAGATATAACCGTACCCATAAGCTTCGGCGAATTAAATGATAAGCAGAAAGAAATTCGGGAACTCACACGAAAGGCATACGATGCTGCAATTGCAATCCTTGAAGTGGGTGTTCCTTTATGGAAGGTTCATGAAGCTGCAGTAAATGAAATCGAAAAAGCGGGACATAACATGCCTCATTCCCTTGGACATGGAATTGGTCTAGCTACCCATGATGCCCCTTATGTATCGGCAAAACCCAAAGATCCTATGTCCCTCCAATACTGGAAAGAAGTCAAAGCAGAAAATGGTATGGTATTTACCATCGAACCTGGGGTGTATGTTGAAGGGGAAGGTGGTCAACGTCTCGAAAATGATGTAATTATTTGGAATGATAAAGTAGAAGTAATCACAAAATCTCGGTTTATTACCGTTCCATAGTTCCTTTATTTCTATTCTTCTTTATCTGAACATTTTTGAATATTAATTTCCATTTTTTACTATGCGACCCATAACCGATGAAAAACTCGAAAAAGTCGTGAGTTTCCTTGATGAAAACAAAATCGACGTGTTATTCATTTTTGACTATGAAAATATGAAAGATATAAACATGCAATATCTTTCGGGGCATCCTATGGATGCACTTGTGATGGTAACTCGAAAAGGAGAACTTTTCTTATCTCCATGGGATGTTCCATTAGCAGAAAAATATGCTGAAGTGGATGAGATTTTTAATATCTACGATTATGAGAGTTCGGCAGCGTTTTATAAATTCTTAATGAAGGAAAAATTCAAAAAATTAAGACTAACCATTGGATTAAACTCTAATATCCCTTTATCCTCCTATCTTCAATTTAAACGGATGAAGCCTTTTGTTAAGGTTTACAACCATCCCGAAAAGATAAATAGGCTCTTAAATGAACTCCGAACCACCAAATCTGCTGCGGAATTAGATTTGCTGAAAGGAGCTGCAGAAATAGGCAATAAAACGATTCTCGAAATTGAAAAATTTGCTCAAAATGCTACTGATGAAACTGAAGTCGATTTAGATTTAAAAATAAGACAAACGATGTTGAACTTAGGGGCGGAAGATGTAGCATTTCCTACATTAGTGGGGAGTACACCCCGAGCACATAATCTCCATTGTCATCCCGCAGCGAGTAATGCAAAATTTGCAGTACCAGGTTTAGCGGTCGTAGATTTTGGAGCACGATATAAGGGGTACAATTCGGATATAACGGTTCCCATCAGTTTTGGAGAGCTATCTGAAGAACAGCAAAAAATGCGGGATTTAACTCAACAGGCTTATGATGCTGCCTTAGAAACTTTAGATATCGGAGTTCCCTTATGGCAAGTGCATGAAGCCGCTGTAAAAGTAATAAAAGATGGAGGATACTCTATGCCGCATGCTCTTGGTCATGGATTAGGGTTAACAGAACATGATGCTCCAATTCTAGCGGGAAAACCCAAAGACCCCAAGGCTTTGAAACGGTGGAAAGAAGTGAAAGCAGAAAATGGAATGGTGTTCACCATAGAGCCTGGAGTGTATAAAGAAGGGTTAGGTGGGCAACGTCTCGAAAATGATGTAATTCTCTGGAATGATAAAGTAGAAGTAATCACAAAATCACGGTTTATTACCGTATAATTTTCTTCCTATCGAAAACTCTCATGCTGAGGAAACCTAATAGAATAGAAATAAGAAAAATTAATTGAATTTTGTATTAAATTGTCTAAAAACATCTGTGGATTACAGATGCGCCCAATTCTTTGTATTCGCGTCGAGATACCCACATACGTTGGAAAGTCTTCAAGGAGGCTAAGATAGAGCCGCCGATCCAAACAGAATACATCCTTTCAGGTGGGGCGATAACTTTGACCTCTACACTCTCAGCGACTTGTTGTTTGATCTCTCGAGTCAAACGTTCTTTAAGTCCTGGGTACATTGTTGAACCACCGGAAAGTACGATGTTTGCATATAGATCACGTCGCAAGTCAACGTCACAGCCTTTAATGGAATTACAGAGGACGTCGTCTAAAGGTTCTAACTCTTTCCCAATCACAGATGGATTGAAGAAGCACTCTGGTGCAAGGAATCTCTCTACACCAACAGTAATGGTTTCACCGTCAGGTAGCATATATACTTTCTCGTTGCCAGAAATCTTCTTGGAGAGCATAATTTCTTTCTCTGGGTCTAATGCAACATAACAGAGTTTCTCTTTGATGTCTCGGACAATTTCTTTTTCAGCTGAGGTAGTAAAACTGAATCCTTTCTGTCTTAGTAATCGTTGTAGGTAGGTAGTGATGTCTCGTCCTGCTAAGTCTAATCGAGCGATCGCATGGGATAGAGCGAAGCCCTCATATATTGGCACAACGTGGGATACACCGTCACCAATATCCAATACACATCCTGTCGTACGACCTGATGCATACAAGGATAGTACTGCTTGCATAGCTACGTATATCGCGGGGGTGTTAAAGGTCTCGAACATAATTTCTGCCATTCTTTCTCGATTTGGACGTGGGTTCAATGGTGCTTCGGTTAATAAAACCGGATGTTCACTAGGGTCAACACGTAAATCAGTGTAGAAAGTATAATGCCAGATTTTCTCCATAGCTAACCAGTCTTCAATAATACCGTGCTCTACAGGGAACATTAATTTTAAGACACCTTTTAATTGCAAGGCTTCTTCTCCAATGTAATACTCCCGTGTGTAGTGCTCGACGTCTGTCATGATTGAAGTGTATTTTGGGTAGCCAATAAGCGTCGGAAATACGGATCGAGGTTGATCTTCACCCGCAAAACCGTTCTTAGAAATACCGGTACCGTTGTCGACGACTAATGGTTTCGCCGACAAAAAATCTTGATCTTCTGCCATTTTTTCAAACCTACATTTGGTTCATGGATAATATTCTAATTATTATCTTACTAATCATTTTGTCATTCTTACCTAAATGAATTGGGTTGATTAAGAAATTTTATCGGATAGAAGTACGGGTTATAATGAGTTTCACCCCAATCGATGAATTAAAAAATAAAAGGAAAGGGTTATAAGAAGTATTTTTCCTTGCTTTTGTACTTCACATCTACCATAGCATCACGAATTTTGACTAAATCAGAGTCCGGACTAACAAATTTCTTTTTTGAACCTACTTCTATATCCACCGCGCGAATTTGAGTTCCTTGAAGACTGGACATTTTCCCATATATTCCTTCTGCCAACATACTCATCGCATGGAATCCGTATCGTAATCCTGTTATACGATCATAGACATTTGGTGTTCCTGCTCGCATAGTATGACCTAGAACAACCGATCTAACTTCAAAATTCACATGATATTGTTCAAAGGTGTCCTGTAAATCTTTGGTTTTACGGATTTGTTTCGCAATCTTATCCGCAATCTTCAAAGCATGAAGTGCTGGATGCCCAAAAGAATCAAGGGGAAGATTATGAATATCCTCTGCTGAAACTACAGTAAAATCACGTTCGAGTGATTCCATACTAGGATAGGCTCCTTCTGCACATGCAATTATATGATAACTATATCCGGCTTTTACACGTTCGCGTAATACATCAATGACATCTCTTTGAAAATCAAATGGCGTTTCAGGCAATAATATTATATCTGCACCAGAAGATAGACCACTGAAAAGTGTTAACCAACCTGCATCCCTACCCATTATTTCGACTACAAATATTCTTTGATGACTGTGTGCCGTTGTTGTAATACTGTCAAGTGAATTACTTGCTAGCTGTGCACTAGAAAAGAATCCAAATGTGTAATCGGTTCCAGCCAAATCGTTATCAATGGTTTTTGGACAGGCAACAACCTTAGCTTTGGTATACTTGAACATTGCTGCTCCCACACCACATGTATCATCCCCTCCAATGATAACCATTGCGTCTAGTTCAAGTAATTGCATCTTTGCTTTAAGATCTAGGGCAATTTTCTTCTGTAGGGTTTCCTTTTCTTTGGGATCATTGATTTTAGTTACTGTTTCAAATGGATTAGAGCGTGAAGTATAAAGGATTGTACCTCCACGAGTATGTAAATCATCCAGCTCTCCAATATCGAGTTTTTCCATATAATGTTTCTTTACGTTTGGGATCTCTTCTATTGGATAAGTGAATATCTTCCAACCTTGCTTTATACCTATTACTTCAATATCTTTTTCTTGATATGCCCGTAACAATACTCCATAAATAGTTGCATTGAGGCCTGGAGCGTCTCCTCCACCGGTTAAAATTCCTACTTTCACTGATGTTCATCACAAGTAAATTTGAATAAGAAAGGATGGGATTTTTAAAGAGTTTTATCATTCCTCTTCAAAACGGATCGCTTCGAAACTTAGTAAACTCTCGTTAGAGGGGATAATGTAACTTCCTCCCTCTTTATCAACCAATATTATCGTGAAATCCATTGTCCCATTCCTACACCTTGTGAGAATTTCCAAAGTTTTCTGGATTTTCTGATATTGGTTTTCCTGTTCTTTAAAGTCTTTTAACATGAACTTGGACCATTGAATCATACGATTTAGGATTCCTTCGATATTGGTGATTAAATATTCTGCGGACCTACCCGGTTCTATTTCAAAATCAGCTTCAGGTAAAAGGATAACTCCTGTAGGACTGCGGAAAATCTTCGCAGTTAAATCTCCTCCAGTCACATGAATTGTATATATCCCGGGTTGAAATGCACTACTCAATGGGATTACATCGGAACGGCTAAATTTACAAGATTCACATTCCAATAACATAATAAGTATTTCTTCCTTATCAGGAAGTGTATGCAAGGTTCGGTTCACCTTTATGATCCCCTTTTTACAGTGAGGGCAGGTGACTTCTTGAAGTTTCGGTAAAGAATATTTCTCATCTATCGTGGGTTCTTTTTCCCGTGGTTTTCCCATTTACATCGACCTATATCAATTTTAAGCTAAATTAGATATTGAAGTTTTAGATTTTGTGATAAAACTTTATATGGACTTAGAACTCAATTTTTATATCTAAACTACAAGTAAGTTTATTTTTATTAGATGAAAGAAATAGGTTCTAGAATATGACCAACGCCGTCCAAACCAAAAATGACCTGATTAATGTGACAATCCATGGAAGAGGAGGTCAAGGGGCAATTACGGCTTCGAATCTACTTTGTGAGTGTGCATTTCGTGCGGGATTTAAAGATGTTCTCGATATTCCAAAGATTGGAGCTGAACGACGAGGAGCACCAATTCAAGGATTTGTCCGTTTGTCCCGTGTAAACGAAATCAAAATGTATACTGGGGTTCGAAATGCTGATTACACCCTTGTGTTCGATTATACCTTGCTTGATATCCCTTCTGTTGTGAGTAGTTTATCAGGAATAGTACTTGTGAATGCTCCAGAATTTGTAAATCTTGATTGTATCGACCCTAATCTTGATGTGTGGATTGTGGATGCAACAGGAATTTCCATGAATAATGGGCTTCTAATTGCGGGATTTCCTATTTTAAACACCTTAATTTTAGGTGCTTTTGCAAAAATGACAGGTATGTATTCACTAGATATCATAAAAGATGTATATAAAGCCCGTTTTGGTAAAAATTGGGAGAAAAACTATATCGCAGCAGAACAAGCCTATAAATCTGTAAAAAAAGTAGGGAGGAAAATCTAATGGGGGATTGGAAAAACATTTGTAAGGATAAAGATACAAGACCAAAAGAACAAACCTATTCATCTTGGAAGGATCTACCACCAATTCCAATTTGTTTCCCAGCACATGCCAGTGATACAGGCTCATGGAGGACAAATCGCCCCGTTACTGATTATACAAAATGTACAAAGTGTGGGTTTTGTTTTCTGTATTGTCCAGAAGGAACAATTCATGAAGGAGAAGACGGATATTACCATATAGAATATGATTATTGTAAAGGATGTGGTGTCTGTGCAAATGAATGCCCCGTAAAATGCATATCCATGATTCTAGAAAGTGATGTTCAAGAGGAGAAAATGAATGACTAAAGTAGAATCCGAATTTGAAGGAGTACACCTACTTAAGGGTAACTTCGCAGCAGCATATGCAGCTCGAGCCGCTCGAGTTCAAGTTGTAACTGCTTTTCCGATTACTCCTCAAACTCTAATTGTTGAAAAAATATCTGATCTGGTTGATTCAGGCAAAATGAATTGTGAATTCATTCGAATGGAATCCGAGCATTCTGTTATGGCTGCTCTTGTGGGAGCTAGTATTGCGGGAGCACGGACATACACTGGAACTAGTGGTCAAGGATTATTGTATATGGCCGAACCTGTTCATTGGGCTGCAGGAACTAGGTTACCCATGGTCATGTCCATTGCCTCACGAGGTATTGCTCCTCCTTGGAATATTTGGGCGGATTTTTCTGATGTAATGAGTCAACGAGATTCTGGATGGTTGATTCAATTGAACTCTACCCATCAAGAAATTTATGACAGTGTACTAATGGGATACAAAATAACAGAAGATCCCGAAGTAATGTTACCTTTGATGGCTGCATACGGAGGGTTCATTCTGAGTCACACATCTAAACCAGTTGATATGCCACCTCAGTCTGAAATTGATTCATTTTTACCCGAGATTCCAGAAAAGGGATGGGATCACATATTTCTTGATGCAGATCGCCCTATGATGCATGGCGCTCTAGTTATGCCGGGTGACTTTTATCAAGAATTCCGCATGAAAATTCATCTTGCTCAACTTCGTGCAAAAGAGAAAATAAAAGTTGTCACTAAAGAATTCAAGGAAAAATTTGGTCGAGATTATGGGAATGGGTTGTTCTACGAATATAAAACCTCGGACGCAGAATACATCATGATAAACTATGGAGAAATTGCGAAACAAATGGAATTGACCATAGATACTCTTCGGAATGAAGGATATAATGTAGGGATGATTAATTTGCGAACTTATCGACCATTTCCATCAGAAGAACTAATAGAAAAAGTAAAACATGCGAAGATTCTAGGTGTTGTAGATAGGGCAACTGCTTTTGGAAGTCCCACAGGAGGTCCAGTTTCATCTGATGTCAGAGCAGCATTGCAAACCAGTTCCGAAACAAGGAATTTGTCCATTATTCCATTCATAAATGGATTAGGGGGAAGAGATGTATTTCCCGAAGAACAACGGGAACAATTCGAAATCCTATTTCATGTATTAGATAAAGGAGAATATCCGAAAAATAAGGATCTCATGCATGCAACTTACTGGACTGGCACAATTGATAGGAGGTCAACCTAATGACGAATATGAAAGATCTGAAAACGCTTCCTTATAAGGATAGAGAATTTTTCCTGCAAGGAAATGCCACTTGTGCTGGATGTGGATTAGATTTATCACTTAGATGGGCCTTAAAAGCTCTCGGTCCTAAAACAGTTATTGTGAGTCCTGCCTCCTGTCTGAATGTTGTCACGGGTGTTTGGCCGAAAGGAGCTCCTGATTTTCCAATGATCAACATGGTGTTTGCGGGAGCAGCTTCTGCAGCAACTGGAGTATATCACGGATTAAAGGCTCGTGGAATTGAGGACTATACTGTGGTAGCTTATGCAGGGGATGGTGGAACCACGGATATTGGACTTCAAGCTTTAAGTGGAGCAGCCGAACGTGGTACAAACATTATTTATGTGTGTTATGACAACGAGGCATATATGAATACGGGAGTCCAACGATCAAGTTCAACTCCAGTTGGAGCGATTACAACAACTACCTACTATGGAAAAGTTCAACAAAAGAAGAATCTACCTGGAATTATGAGTATGCATAATATCCCCTATGTTGCAACTGCCTCTGTAGGAGATCCTCTTGATTTATATGACAAATTCAAAAAAGCAAAAGACATCAAGGGATTCAAATATATTCATATTTATGCTCCATGTCCTCCAGGATGGAGAAGTCCTAGCGAAAAATCAGTTGAAATCGCAAAAATGGCAATTGATAACGGAATGTGGATTTTATACGAAATAGAAAATGGATTTTTCCGATTAACGGGAAAAAGTAAACGTCTAACGGATCCAAAGAAACGAAAGCCCATAGAAGAATATATCAAGTCACAAGGGCGTTTCCGCCTAGTTAAAAAGGAACAAATGGAAAAATTAGAACAATATCGGGAATTGATGTGGAATCAAGTTTCCAAGGAATTATTGTTCCAACAGATGGATGAAAAATCACGATAAAATCCATTAATTTTATTTTTTTACTACCATTAGGTATCTCCAGAACCATGGGGCATATGATTATTCACCTTAAGGATGGGGATGAACCCTCCATATACATACAGCGAGCTGCAGAAATTATAAAAGAAGGCGGGGTGATTGCTTATCCAACGGATACAGTATATGGTCTTGGAGCCGATCCTCTCAACTCTAAAGCAATTCAAAGAGTATTTGAAATAAAACAGAGAGATGTTAATCGAGGATTTCCGATTTTAGTTCCAGATTTAGAAGATGCAATGAAAATTGGCCAGTTTTTGCATTTCGAACAGCAACTGATTAAGAAATTTTGGCCGGGAGCTTTAACTATTGTCGTTCCACTGATTCAATCAGATTCCAATATGATTGTTCTGGATAAAACTATTACTGGTGGAAGTGAAAAAGTTGCGATACGCATTCCCAGTAATCCAATAATCCTCGGAATATGCACGGAATTAAAAAAATTGAACGGTTTTGGAGGAATCATCGGCACTTCGGCAAATTTTTCAGGGGAACCAAACATCACATCGGGAAAACGCGTAGTCGAAGAATTTTCCAACATCCTTGATTTCATAATTGATGCCGGAGAATGCAAAGAAAAAATACCCAGCACGGTGATACAATTTAATCATACGGTAAGCTCTCCCGAAGAATCTCTGGAAATTATACGCACAGGAAAGATATCATCAGATCAAATAATGTCTGCATTAAAGGAAAATTTGTGATTTTATGAATACATTTAATTTAATGGTTTCTTCTAACCGGAATTATGAAAAATTTGCAGAACGAGAAATCTGGTTTGTTCTTATGATTGCAGGGGATTCCTCACCAGTTATCATGCATAGTCCGATTCCCGGAATTCTCTTGGTTAACACAGTTCTAAATCCCTATAAAGTGATCAAAAAAATGCGGGTTTTTATGAAAAAAGAGCCCAATTTCTTCCAGTATGTATTACGTGTTATTCCGGTCGATCATGTTGTAGAGACGGATCTCGATCTTATACAGCAAGCTTCTTTACAGCTGTACCGATCCAAGAAAAGACTTACCCATAAACGGAAAACTTTTGCGGTGCAAATAAAAAAACGAGCTACCCCGATGTCCCGCAATGAAATTATTGATAAAATTGTGCAGCACATTCCGAATAAAGTAGAATTAAAAAACCCAGATTGGGTTCTCCATTATGAAATAATTGGAAATGTCACGGGAATCTCTGTGATGAAACCTACGGAGATATTAAGAGTTATTTCTGAACGAAATATAATGTTACAGTCTAATTTGACTTGAAACTCTCCATCAATAATTGAGCCATTCTTTCTGAGAGTATACTCATAAAAGTTTGGTGTTTGGTGTCATCATTTTGATCTGAAATTTTACTTCCTGCAGGGAACCCATTGCATAGTAATACATTTTCTAATTCAAAGTCACTAATCATATACTTTTTTAGAAATTGATTTATTTTTTGCGAGGTAAGTGGGGGTACCATTTCTTTTACTGAAGAAGCATTCAAAGAGGATAATATCTCTTTGTACTTTGAAGTAACTTTTGATTTACTAGAGGCGGTAATCACTATGTATGCGGTATCCCGGTGTTTTTCTCCCTTAATCAAAAATCCAACCTTGTCAATTGCTGTTTTAATTTGGCGTTGAAGGGATGCATAGATCAAAAATTCTATGGATTTATTTTTTGAAATATTAGATGATAGTGCAAATGCTTGTTCTGCAAAATATACTGCATAGTAGAGATGTTTAGGAGAAATTATGGCATCAGGATTAAAAATTTGAATGTAAACACCCTCTTCTTCTACCGATTGGATTTTTTCAACAAGAGTATTCTGACTTTCCCATCTAGAACCTAGTCTGATCCCACCAATACCTACATATCCTGAAAGTTTCATTTGAGATTGATGAAACATAGAAAGAGGTACCAATTTCTTAAGTACAAGCATGAAATTCTATCACGTGATTCTAACAATGTAGATATTGTGAAAAATGTATTGATCTCACATTGGAAACTCAAAGGTGAAAATCGCAAAGACTTCTAATTGTGGTTGATAGATTTTCGCAACAATTCCCGCAGCTAATAAAACTAGAAGAAAAATAAAAATAATCCAATCTGCGAATCGTAATCTGACAGGGTGCAGTTGTGTGCGTTTTTTCTGAATCCCGAAAGATCTTGCTTCAAGACTTTCCGCTACATAAAATGCACGTTTAATGGAATTGGTGATCAATGGAACCAAAAGCGGAAATAATGCACGGACTTGTTGAAATATTCCTCCACTTTGCATTACTAATCCTCGAGATTTTTGCGCTTTTGTGATAGTATCTACTTCATTAGCCAGGGTGGGGATAAAACGAAACGCGAGGGAAAATGAAAATGCTATTGGATAAGATACTCCCATTTTTGCAATCGCTTGTGTTAAATCATCTGGATGGGTGGTTTGGAAAAATATTGAAAATGCAATAATGATATTGATTAATCTAAAAGTCATTTCTATTCCTAAATTCAAAGAAGAAAAAAGCGTATTGAAGAAAATTATGAAAAAGATGAGGAAAGCCATTCCTCTTATAGATTTTATCACCTTTTTTCCCATTCTGGCTAAAATTATCCATATAATCAAAGTACTAAATAGGAAAAGATGGACAATATATTGTTTAAACATAATTAAAAGAGAGAGATATACAATTACTAAAAACAATTTAGTGCGAGGATCCAACCGGTGAACAAAATCATCGCGATCTATAAAATCAAAAGCGCTTAGCAATTCCATACTCATTATGAAGTATCTCCCATGGATTTCCGGATAATCATTTCTATTTCGTTGAAAGTCCTCGCTTGAACAATTAATTTAGATACATTGCTCTGTTGTGGGATGCTTTCAGTAATCAATCTCTTAAATTTGACTATTTGTGGCTCTATTAATGAGCTGTTCTCTAGTATTATAGAATTTGTCAGAATTTCGCCCGTGGGTCCATCTGCTAATATTCTCCCATTTTCTAAAACGACTAATCGATCTAGATAACGATAGGCAAATTCAGTATTATGGGTGACTACGATAATGGTCTGCTTTCGTTGTTTTGCTTTATTGATAACAGTATCCAAAATTCTGTACCCGCCTTTATCTTGCCCAAGTGTGGGTTCGTCAAACACCAGTACTTCTGGTTTTCGGCATAAGATACATGCAATGGATATTTTTTTCCGTTCTCCCCCTGAGCAGTTCCATGGAGATTTACCCAAAAGGGAATGTAAATTTAACTCATCAATTATCTCGTGTTTATATTGTGTTTTAAGATCTTTACTAATTTGTAAATTTTTAAGAGAAAAATTTAGTTCCTCTTCGACCGTGCTACTAAATAACTGATGTTCAGGATTTTGAAACATAATTCCGATTTTTTGAACCAAAATGGAAGCATCATACTCATTGGTCGTAATACCATCAAAAAATACATTTCCTTTAGTAGGTTTTAGCAACCCGTTCATCAGTTGAATAAGGGTACTTTTTCCAGCCCCATTTCTGCCCATAATACCCAAAACTTCACCGTTTTGGATATTAAGGGATATCTCTCTCAAGGCGGTCAACTCATTCGAATATTGAAACCCCACGTTATCGAACCTGATATTCTTCATGATATCAACTCCCTCATTATATGGGCTGCTTGTTCAATGGTCGATGGAATTATACCCGAATAGATTTTATTAGATTTCAATTTTTTGAAAAGGATTATGTATTCGGGAATACGAACATTCGTTGAATATAAATAATCAGAATTCAACACCTCCTGGGTGGAAGCATGTTGAAGAATCTGTCCGTTTTGTACGATAATAATTTCCGTGCAATAGGGTAAAATTACTTCTAATCTATGCTCGATTATGATTATGGTGATTTTTTTATCTTTATTGAGTTTTTCTAATAAATTTAATACGGATTCAGCTGCTTGAGGGTCTAGCGTTGCAGTAGGCTCATCCAAAATAATTATACTGGGTTCTAAAGTCATAATGGACGCTATTGCTACTCGCTGCTGTTCTCCACCTGATAATTCATAAGGATGACGCATCCGCAAATGAGAAATTCCTAAGTATTCTAAAATCTGGGAAATTTTTTTCTGGATTAACTCTCGTTTCAAGCCAATATTTTCTAAACCAAAAGCTATTTCTCGCTCTACCGTCATCGCGACGAGTTGGTTTTCTGGATTTTGAAACACCAGTCCAACATCTTGAGATAAGGTGCTGATTTTTTCCTGAATAGAGTCCTTCCCAAAAACTCCCACATATCCAAAAAATATACCTCGATAAAAACTGGGTATTAGGCCATTAAAAGTGCGGACTAGCGTACTTTTTCCAGAACCAGTGTCCCCCACCATTGCAATGAATTTTCCTTGACAAATCGACAGATTGATCAAATTAAGTGCTTTATATTTATCAAGGTCCGGACTATCAGAGGGTTTTTCCCCTTCTTTATTCATAATGGCGCTTATCTCATCCCGATTTGCTTTGTACACAGATTCATACACAAAAGACAGGTTTTTTGCATTAATCTGATCTTTTGGATTGGGTTGGGAGAAGGTCATTATAGATCGCTTTTCTATAGGAGGGAATTGTTTAATTCCTTTTTTAATTCGTTAATTATCTGCTTTTTCAAGTCTTGAGGATAATTTTGACCATTCATTCCAGCGGCACCTTTGTGACCTCCGGAGTTTCCATTAAATATAATCGCCAATTTTTCCATGAATTTTCCTAAATGAAAGGTATTTGAGTGTTGAAATCTCTCAGATGCACGTGCAATCAATCTGAAAGTTTTTTTCTTCCTTTTTGAGATGCAAAATGCAAGGTCGGTTCCTAATCCGAGTAATGCAGTACACACTGCACTTTCATGAGAATTTACATGTGTGATCAATACAATCCACTCTCCAATTAGGATAGGTTCCTCACAGCGAATTGCTCCTTTAATTCGTGCTAATTTTACATCAGAAGGGATATCACGAATGGATAATTTTCTTGCGGTAGGTAAATCAGCTCCTTTTCCGATCAAAAAGTCCAAAATGGGAATTACAGAATTTTCACTGTATTTCAATCCACTAGAATCCATCAATATTCCCATGAGTAGCAACTGAGAAATTAGAGATTCGTCCATCGATTTTTTCAATGGGGGTATAGTAATTTTTACTTCTAAATATTTCCAGAGTTGCCCAATCATTTCACTACAAGAAGAAGCGGTTGAATCTACTGTTTTACAGAGAATTTTTTCAATCGGGAGGATCCCTGACAAATCAGATGGATCTTCCCTATTATTTTCAGCTTCAAGATGATGATCCACTAAGATAATGTGTCGAAATTCCTTTTGAAAATAGGGAGGGAGATAGGGGGTATCTACAATAATAAGAGTATTATATTCCTCACGAATATCTCCCTCATTTATAATAATCTCTTCTGATAACTGTTCATTTTGGAGAATTTCGGTTACAAATTGATTGGTTTTATTTAAGATCAGGTCAATTTTTCCTGAATGATCAGCATAGTAATTTAGGATGAGATAAATTCCTAATGCAGCTGCAGCTCCATCAAGATCAGTGTTGTCGTGTGAAATTATTGCTATTGGTTCGTTCTCTCGTATCATTCCCATAAATTCAGAAAAATACTCTGCAAATTCATTTATCTTTTTAATATTCATCTCAATCATCCCCTTTTCTTGGTTTTATCACAAATTGCATTACGTGATTACCAGGCAATATTTGGTGTTCCTTTAAGGGATGAGATCGTGATGACCATGAATCATATCCCCCCACACCCATCTGATACTTATCTATTGTTATCACTAAGTTTGGTGATTCGGCTAATTCATTAATATGACGAGCTTCCTCTATATTATTGGTATTCCGTATCCATGTTGCTGCCAACAAGAAGGAACAGGAATCGTATCCCAAGATTCGATATTAAAATTAACTTTATAAAATTCCTTCGGTCGTTTTTGTACGTTATTTACCCATTTGAATGCCCAATCTCCATTAAGACTTTTATACCAAATGGATGGAAAATTAGCAGTGTATTCTCCATATTCCATTTTATTCAGTGCGATTTGGGGAGAAGAGTACGAAATCAAAGTGGTATGAGGAGAAATTTTATTGTGCCCGATAACCCGAGGATCGTTCCATTCTTTCATATCCATTTTAGCATAAATCTACGAAATTTAAATAACTTGATGGAAAAAAAGAGATAAAATCCGGAGAAATGAGTTTGAAAAAAGTACAAGATAAGGAGTATATGGAACGGTTACTACAAGATTTACGAGTGAAAGCAAGGGATGTTGAGGACTTCTTCGAGAAGAAAAAATTGCGCGAAATTATTAAGGCATTCGAAAAAGGAATTCAAGAAGAATATAAAAATCGAACCCATTCCTACTAGGAAAACAATGGATTTTCTGTATCTTCTTTTTTCTTTACCTTTTGGATAATATTAATTAGATCTTGAGTGGTTATGATGTCTTTTTTCGAGATAATCGCATTGTGGAATGCAATTTTTATGAGTTTTTCTTTGATATCTCTTCCAGACCACCCCTCTAATTGACTACTTACTTCTTGATAGTTGACTTGGTGATCTAACCCAATTTTACTCAAAAATAATTGCATTAGTGCGATCCGTTCTTTATTTTCTGGTAATTCAAACATGATCTCTTCTTCAAATCTGCTACGTAAACCAGGATCTAACAAATCAATATTATTAGTTGCACTAATTAAGATTACACCACGATTTTCGGATATTCCATCCATCTCAGATAAAAGTGCAGTGCTTACTTCCACTACATCTCCTCTAACCATTTGGTACGATCGACTCAATCCAACTGCATCAATTTCATCGATAAAAATGATTGCGGAACCATGTTTTTTTGCAATTTTACGTGCTTTGGAGAAAAGTGTGTGAATTTTATTCGCTCCATCTCCTACATGCAATCCTATTAGAGCCGTACCTTTACGAACAAGGATTTGAGATTCACATTCAGATGCAAGTGCCCGTGCCGTGAGAGTTTTTCCCGTTCCCGGCTTCCCAAAAAACAGTACATTTCTTGGTGACCATTTCCCAAATTTATCGGGATGAGTCATGTACTCTTGAATTACTCTACATTTTTCAACTGCGCGAGTATTTCCCACGATGTCTGAGAATCCCGTTTTTTCAAGTTGTGTTGTATTATGATCAATAGGAGGAATAATCTCAAATTCGGTTTCAATTGTGACGTGATGCGCGGTATCTGGGATAATATTAATAATTTTAAATGCAAAATCTGGGAGGATCATTTGATCAAATAGGTATTCACCCTCAGAGATGTTCAACCCAACCCATTGATCTTGTGCATATGCTTGAAATAGATCTTTATCATCAATCTCTAAATCAGATTGACTGGAAGGGTGTTCACTTAATCGAATAGGATAACCAACAGGTTTCAAGACAATCTTTTCAATCCCATTCAATTTATCTTCTTCACTGATCTCAAGTTCAGAAATATCTTCACTTTCAATTCGTATCTCTATGGGTTCAAATCGACGTGTCAAGACTTTTTTCTTAGCCACGTTTCGTTCGCTCCTTTAGTATAACAATAAATTATGCCTATAAAATTTTACTATGCGTAATAAATCTTAACTTAAGAGAATGTAAATTTGAAATGGAAGAAAATTGAAGACGATAAAGGCATTGAACCACATGAATAAGGAATCATATGAGTATTGTGCCACAGTGTTCGCAATATTCAATTCGTTTTTTGCACTTTGAACAAGGCAGAATATTGATCTCTCCACATTTTCCGCACATTTGACGTCTGGAAGTGTTTTTTTCACACTTAGGACAAACTTTTTTTTGTATCTCAGTCATTATTATTCACTTTCTCCTATTTTTGACGTTTTGAATCAAGGAAATAGACTTTCCAATCCTTCACATGATCTGTTAGTTTTGACAGTAAGATTTTTTCTTCCTCGGAAAGATTTTGTGCCATGCCTAAGGAGGTATTTACTTGACTTAATGATAGGATTTTTCTTTGCCGGATTGTGATGAGATCTTGCGTATTGGAAAATAAATCTCTGAATTTTCTTGTTCCTCCATCTCCAGAATGTGATACTATATCCATGTATTCATTTATGGCCGTATAGAGATAGGGATCGAGTTTTTTGAAATCGGTTGCATGACTTTGGCTATTCGCAATTTTCTGGATTTTCTGGATGGTGATTTCGTTTTCGTCTGCAAACTTCATAAAACCATTTTTAACAAACACCTTTGCAATCCAAAATTCCATTTTATAATGGTTCCCCGTAGTAAATGGTCCAACAATCTTGCCAAAAATATCTATATTGTGTTTAAAATTTTTAATGGCTTTTACTTCAACGATTTGGCTTCTGAATCTATGACGTATCCGGTTAAGTTGTGAGGAAATTGAGTTCATGGACTATCAGTATGTAATTTCTGTACCTATTAAGTAATTGATTGCGAAATAAATAGATAACACATTAACGAATTATTAGCCATTTGTTTGTTTGTATGTCATTTTGGGAATTGTTCACCCTACCATTTGCGTGGGATAAATATTCAATCTTACTCACAATAGCATTTATTGCGGCAGTGGTAATCGGTTACTTTCTACTTTACAAACAAATACATTTAGTCAAAGCTGAAACCATGTCGATTTGGGATCATGTAAAATGCCTTTTATATGGGATTGTATTTGCATGTGGAGTGACAGTGATCCTTACAACCTTGTTTGCTTTTCGTATTAGCAAAAAATATCCTGGTACAGATATTCCCCACTTATCACGATTCCTATTGTGGCCACTAACTCTCATTATCTTGCTTTTATATATGTTTCCTCTAATAGATTTTGTATTTATGGCGTATTCTGATAATTATACGGGGATGACTCCATTTCAAGAATTTTTTGCCCAGAAAATTATCCATCGTTTTAACCTCAAATGGAAGAGATATTTTATTGCTTCTGTACTATGGACAGGGTTTTTAGTTTTACCTCCCCTTATATTATCATCCTTTAAAGTCGAT
The DNA here is from genome assembly GCA_004524545.1 of Promethearchaeota archaeon. Taxonomy (GTDB): domain Archaea; phylum Asgardarchaeota; class Lokiarchaeia; order Sigyniarchaeales; family Promethearchaeaceae; genus AMARA-1. Next base: position 12,314 of record SDNX01000015.1, on the reverse strand, counting down.
CTCGCCTTCATTTTCATAATGGGATGGTCATTTATCTATCCAATATTGATTATCGCGTATTTAGGAAATAGAGGGTATGTAACTGGAATTGTAAAAAATACATATACTCATCATACTATGGAGCGTTCTTTGCATCTCACTTTTGATAAAAGCCCACGAATTTTTGGAGTGCTTTTTAATCGATTTTTCTCAACAATTATGTTGATTGTCTCCATCGTGACCTATGTGGTGATGATTGTTGTCGTTATCTTATTCTCTGTCTATTTTTTCTCAGGCGCAGTAGGATCTGTCAAGGGAACCAATTTTCAAACATTTGCCATTTCGTTATCCTTTATTTTTGGAATAATTGGATATTTTAGACGATTTTGGAACAAGAAAATTAAATTCCGCTGGATCGATGTTCTATTATCAGCTTGGTTAATTGCCAGCGTAGGAATTAACGTACTCACTAATTTTATGATCCTACGATTAGATAAAGGACTCGTAGATATTTTCAGCTCTTGGTCAATAACCGAGATTATCACATTAAAATCCCCTTTTAGCGGCGGAAACCACGTTCTCTTTATTCCTGTAGCATTGATTGAAGAAGTAATGTTTCTCATACTAGTGAATTATTACTTATTTGGCAAAAACAGCCAATTTTTCCTCCAAGCACGCTTAAACTTAATGGAATTCGCAGCTGCAAATTTCATTCCCATTCCTTTGTTCAACTTTGTCCACCATTCAAATCCTCAATTACGTAATGCCGCCAAACATGAACTCATCCGGATGTATGCACGGCTCCCTGTCCGAAATGATATTAAATACAGCCATAGGCGATACATGGATCCTCTTTTTGATGCCTTATCAGATTCAAACAAATATAATAAAGAAGTTGCCCAAGAAATATTGGAGCAAGGCATCAAAAATCATCCTGATAAGATTTTACCCTACATAGTAAAAGTGATACAATCGGGTAACTGCGACGCACAACTAAGTTTGGGAAATATTCTAAAGAAACATCCAGAATTTCTCTTAAAAATTTCATCTGAGCATATCGTACATTTATTCACTCATCCTAATTATCAGTTGAAAAGGTTGGGAGCGGATTTATTATTATCGTTACCAAAACAGCCCAGTTCTCTTAGTAAGGAATCTATAATGAAAGGAATTTCGGATTATGATTATGAATATCAAGGAAAATGCATGGAAATCGCCACAAAATATGGCATACTGAAAGAAATTACTACTCTCCTAAATAAAGTGAAAGGGTCAAAATCACATTTGCAACAAATCGCAATACAAAGTTTTGTCGGATTACTTAATCAAGACGATTTTGAACTCACCAATAAGGATATCAATAACATTATTAAAGAATTAGATAGTGGAAATACTGCTTCAAGAGAAGCAGCGATTCTTAGTATCTCCCGATTAGGAGATCTCCAGAAATTCAAAATTCCATTCGAGCCCTTTCTTTCAGGAATAAAGAGCCAAATCCAATCTGTGCGAAAAGCGTCAGAACGAGTTCTCAGAGAACTTATGCCTTATATGAAGAGCAATGATACGTCTAAGATGTTTAACGCTTTTTTTTCCCTTTCCGAGGCCGCAGATGAAGATACCATACAACACATTCTTCCTCTCATCGCAACTAGTTGGAAACAGAATCCTCAAAAAGTGATGTCAATTTTGACGAAACATATAAAAAGTCCCAACAAACAGACCCAAAATGCAGTAGAACAAGCTCTTAGTGATATTGCTCGAGAAGATCCTCAAGTCGTGTTAAATGCATTAATGCCGATTCAAAATGATCGCACCTATCTCACAAAAAGTGTACTTCAAAAAACACTTCGGAAAATCGGATCTGAAAACCCTGATTCCATTAAGTTGATTGAAAGTTTTGTGGTGCAAAGTAATATTACAGTAAAGAAAAACGCTCTAAGTGCACTGGAAGACCTATCAGAAGAATATGCACACTTTTTTGACCAACACTTGTTGATTGAGGAAATTAAATCCGAGACATTTGCAGAAATACGTTTGAAATTATTATCTGTGTTATTGAATGTGATGCAGCATAGTAGTACTATTGAAAAGCAAGTTGTGGCAGAATTAGTTCCATTACTAGAAAGTAAAGATAGAGAACTACGAAAACATACGTGTAGTTTGTTCGAAGAAATTGCCAAACTTGATTCGTCTCTCCTCTCCATGGATACAATCCAAAAATTAAGTAAAGATGAGAACCCCTCCATTCGAGAATCCTCAGCTAAAATCATTCGTTATTACGTTAGTACCCAAAAAGAAGCTTCCATACGGTTACTGAATGAGTTGATCGATGATGAGAAGTGGATCGTGCAATCCGCAGTTATTGACACCTTAATGCGTAGTGAATGGGATTTGGAATCTGAACTCATCGAAAAAATCATTGGCATGATCGATCAACCGGATGAATGGCTATCTCGCAAAATTTTGGAATTCATTCAATTTGTTGGCAAAAAAGACCCCAAACAAATTCCCGTTTCGAAACTAACACAATTATGCTCGCATTCTAATCCTCACATAAGAAGCATGGTGTTAAAAATCATCGAACTTCTGAGTTTTGAATTGGCATGGGATTTAGTGCTAAAATTAATGCAAGATGAAGATCTCCAAGTAAGAGATCAAGCCGCACGAAGTCTGGTTTCAGTGTCAAAAGATATGACGATTTCTAATCTCTTTTCCCATACTTTAAAATATTTCAGCGATGAAACGAATATCCTCTTGCAGAGATCTATTGCGAATGCTCTACAGAGAATTGTGAAATACGAAAGCGCAGAAATAAGAAGTAGATTGATTGGAATTCTGAAAATTCGCTGTCAGTTGAGTCAAGATCCTGTGTTATGCCAAATATGGCATGAACTTGTCGAAAAAAGATAACATAAGTTCAAATTATTTCCTCCGTATTTCTACATTGTATGACCAATAAAGTAGTAATTGGCGGAAATTGGAAGATGAAATTGGGGATCGATGAATCTATCCAATCTGTAAAAGGGTTAATCGTTGCAACACAAAATTTGGATCTTAGCTCGATTGAGGTGTTCGTAGCACCCTCTTTTGTTTCATTAAGTGATGTATTCACAGCTCTTAAAGCAAGTCCTATAAAACTAGCTGCTCAAAATATGAGTGAATATGTAGAGGGAGGATATACGGGCGAAATATCTCCCAAATGGTTGAAATCTCTGGGATGTGAATATGTAATTCTGGGGCACTCCGAACGAAGGAGAATTTTTGGCGAATCTAGTGAATTGATAAACAAGAAAGTCCACAATGCATTGACTCATGATTTGAAGGTCGTACTATGTATTGGGGAAACTGCCGAAGAACGAGCTTCTGGAAGAAAAGAAGAAGTGAACGCTGAACAATTGAGTATCTCACTAAAAGGTGTAAATGCAGACCAATTAAAAAACATTATAATTGCTTATGAACCTGTATGGGCTATAAATTCTCGTGGACTCAACCCTACTGGAGATATTATTCCCGCAACTCCTACGCAAGCAGAAGAAATGCACAATTTTGTTCGAAATTGGCTAGTATCGACGTATGGAGAGCAAGGTAATCAAATATGTTTACAATATGGTGGATCCATGCAGCCTTCTAACGCAAAAGAGCTTCTATCCATCCCATCGGTAAATGGAGGGTTAGTAGGAACAGCCTCTTTAAAACCTGAAGAATTTACCGAAATTATCAAATCAGCACTCTGATTTTTCACTTTTTATTTGAAACCCCAATTAAACGACCTTAATAAATCAGAATCATTCTTCTCTAGTATGTGCGAATTTACTGTTTTACGAAAAACAGGTTCAGAAATCGAGAAAATTGGCGAGGATATCATTTTTTTTCAGTATGATAGCCAAGGAAAGACACATCTTTCAGACATCTTAGGGCGTTCGAAAGTTTCAGCACCCAACGCCTTTATACGGGAAATCAACATGTTGGAAAACCGACATGATATCACCCTCATCGAATCTGAAACGGTTCCTTATTTTGTTCGTTTCTTGGAAGCGCTTCAATCCGATTCCGAAGATGTTAAGCTACAACGTGCAGAAGAATTAATCCTTGAAATCAAGAAACAACTTGCATAGGAAAGGAACATATAAATTAATGCAATTGAATAGGGAATTATAACTAGAAAGGTTTTGAATCGTGCCAAAAATTCAATTTTTCAATAAAGTAGATATCATGCATACGGTATCTCGCAGTTTTCAAGATTTACAGACACTTAAACATTGTGGAGTGATTGATATTATTTCTACAATGTACTTACCAATTCAAGTCAAGCAACCAGGAACCGCCCGAGACTTATTTGATTGGTTATTAGATGCAGAAATCAAACGGGGTGCAATGGCCGGAGTAAATATTCATCCTGCGTTGGGGATTCATCCCATGATGGTGCCATCCGATACAAAAGTGCTAGATGGTGCTCTCCAATATCTGGAATCAGCCTTGAAAACCAAAAAAGCTATCGCTGTGGGAGAAACTGGGCTTCATCATGGAACTCCAGAGGAATTTATATCTTTTAAGAGACATTTAGAACTAGCACACCAGTATAATCTCCCCGCAATTATTCACACCCCACGAGAACAAAAGGCTGAACTTACGAAAGTCATAATGAAAGAATTACGTAAGCATAAAGTGGAACGAGCCTTAATCGATCACGCCACTAAAGAAAACATAGCAATAATATTACAAGATCCCCGAAGAAATGTGAAGATTGGAGTCAGCATCTCAAAATCTAATCTATCGAAGAAGGATGCAATCTTGTTGTATAAGAATTATAGTTATGAAAACCGCTATATTCTCAATTCCAATGCAGGAAGTGGACCGGGAGATATGTTAAGTGTAATTAAATCCATTGAAGAATTTGAAAAAGCGGGATTTCGATCACGAATTTTGCAAAAGTTATGTTATGACAACGCATTAGATATTTTTGGAGGAATCCTTCGGGAATCCTCTTTATAATTCACTCATTTTTCAGAAAACGAACGCTGAATTTTTTTAAGGTTTTGAGTGAACAAGGAATCTAGAAACTATTGAGGTACTTAGATTGTCTAAACCCTACCAAAAAGCAAACATCCCCGGTCCAGAAGTGGGCGTGTCCGTTTTTGATCCCAATACACTAGCTGCAATCATTAAGAAATCTAGTAGAATCTTGGTGGTGATTGGAGCAGAATCCTTGAAAGATATGATTGGAAAGCGAACTTACACTGAATTTCTGTTAGAACTCGGAAGAAAAACAAATGCAACTGTAATAACTACTACTACAGCATACAAATTCCTAAGTGAGAAAGGAAAAGTGGATGATCTATCGGTGATGTCTTTAATAAATATCACAAATAGACTTCGGGATCCTGATTGGGTCAATTTGACGGGAAAAGGAGAAAAATACGATTTAGTGATATTTGGCGGGTTTCTCATCTACTACGTAAGTCAGAGTCTCTCTACTTTGAAAAATTACACTGAATATCGGACCATCAGTCTTGATCGTTTCCACCATCCCAATGCTCGATTCTCTTTACCGAATTTAGAAAAATCAGAGTGGGAGCATTATTTGGAGGTAATTTTATCAAAATTATAGGTGAAGATTATCATGAGTTTTGAAGCATATCCTATTGGAGTTGGCCCACAATTCGAAGGTGAACGAGTTAGAGCAAAAGAAATGTATGTTGAACTAGGTGGACCTAAGATTGACAAGAAATTTGAGTTATGTGAAGTAAAGCCTGCGAAATCTATTAAAGATGGAACCGTAAAAATTGTAGGTCCTGATTTATCTGAGTTAAAAGAAGGAGGATCTTATCCAATTGGGGTGTATTTAGAAATCTCTGGTTCCCAATTAGAAACGGATTTAGAAGCAGTGATTGAAAGGAGATTTCATGATTTTTCGAATTTTATTCAAGGATTTATGCATTTGAATCAAAGATACACAAATTGGTTCCGTATATCCAAGAAATCTTACGCGAAAGGGTTAAATTCCTTTACTATTGTAGGAGAAATTCTCATGAAACTCTTTAAAGCAGAATATAATATTATTGAGAAAGCTCAAATCACATTTTTTACAGACAAAAAACAAGTAAACACGAATTTTGATCATGCTATGGAAGTTTACACCAAACGAGATGAACGAGTTCGTGGATTAAAGGATGAAGATGTAAAAGAGTTTTATGCTTGCACCCTATGTGCTAGTTTTGCTCCTAAACACGCTTGTGCGATTGCTCCGAATCGAATGAGCTTATGTGGTGCAATTAATTGGTTTGATGCCCGTGCAGCAGCTAAAGTAGACCCAAAAGGTCCTATCTTTCGAATTGAGAAAGGACAAGTATTGAATGAAAAGGCAGGAGAATACTCGGGAATAAATGAAATGATTAAAAATTCATCTCTTGGAGAAATTGACAGGGTCTATATGTATTCCGGATTGGAATATCCCCATACATCTTGTGGATGTTTTGAAGCTATTGCATATTATATCCCTGAAGTTGAAGGATACGGAGTGGTCGATCGTGATTTCAAGGGAAATGCGGTGAATGGTCTTCCGTTCAGTACTATGGCTAACTCTACAGGTGGAGGAAATCAAGTTGAAGGATTTAATGGGATTAGCATAGAATATATGCGCAGTCCGCGTTTCTTTCAGTATGACGGGGGATGGGATCGATTTGTCTGGCTTCCTTCTGGTGTAAAAGAACGTATTATTGACTTTATTCCCGCAGAAATACGAGATAAAATTGCTACTGAAGCGGATGTTACTGAAATTGGCGATCTGCGTGGATTTCTTAAAGATAAGAACCATCCCGTGATGAAAAGGTGGGAAGAAGAGGAGTCTGAAGATGAAGAGGAATCAGAAGAATATGTGCAAGCACAACCACTAGGAGTTTCTACACAGATGCCGTATCAAATGGCACAACAGAATTATACTCCTCAAGGAGCACCACCTGGTTCCCAAAGTTTCATTTTACCCGGAATTGTTATTCCCGCTCCCAGTACAAGTTCAGGTCCTGGGTTTAAAATTATCTTCAAGAACGTCAAAATCAACGCCGAATCTGTAACTATTAAGAAAATTAAACCTAAAAAAGACAAATAACAATAATTTTTTCCATGATATGCAAAACTAATCTAAGTCATTGATTTGTCATCTATTTACGGATCATGTAAACACCAATGATGTTGATGAATGAATAAACTTAGATCACTTTTGAAACTCATGTTTTTTCCACTCTTTTTTTCATAAAGAACTTACCCATAGAAAGAATTTTTAAAACTGGATTCTATTACTCGATTATCAGATTCTTTTCATACCATGATGAAGAATCACCCACTACATCACGGAGAGTGTATTGAAGTGAAGCAGATCGGTTTAGCTTGTAGGTTGGATAAAGAGAATGCTCTAGAATTGACGGGCAAAATTATCGAGTATTTTATGAAAAAAGACGTCAAACTTGTTTTAGAAAATCGTATTGCCCAACGATTTCAAAGATTTTTGCCAAAAAAAGACCTTAGGCAAATGAATAAACTCCAAATGAAGGCAATTATTTCGGTGGGCGGGGATGGGACAATCCTTCGAGTTGCCCAAAACTTACCACGAAAAAATCCAGTTCCTGTGTTTGGAATTAATTTGGGAGATTCCGTTGGATTTTTAGACGAATGCGATTTAGACTCTGATAATTTATACGATGTACTTGACAAACTCATAAATAATGAGTATTATACTGAGCGAACAATGAGATTAGCGACATACCACCGTCAAAGTCGCTTTCCGGATGCATTAAATGAGATCTATATAGTATCCGCAAAACCTTCAAAGGTGTTACATGTAAATATCACAATAGATGGTGAATTTTTCACCTTAGCGCATGTGGATGGGTTAATTATTTCTACAACCGTCGGTAGTACGGCATATTCCTTATCAGCAGGAGGTGCATTGCTGGATCCTCGATTACAATTAATCCAAATTGTTCCAGTAAATCCATTTGCGCGAACCAGTATACGCCCCATAATTGTTCCGGCAACAAGTCAGATTGAAATTGAGCTAATTCGGCCTAAATTAAATGCGTTAATTGTAATAGATGGACAACACGACTATCGAATTTATCCCAAAAATATAATTCGAATTCAGAAATCGGACAGTGATTTTGAATTTATTCGATTAAGCCCCAATTTTCATGGCAATTTTTACAATAAACTCCAGAAGAAAATACTCGTGGGGTTGAATTTACCTGAAGACTCACCTGAGGAATAATAGTGGGGGAAAAAATCTATATTTTTGATACAAGTGCGCTTATCAAGGGAATGGATGTCAGTGTACTGCAAGAATACGACTGTTACACAACCCCCGGAGTTCTTTCTGAAATAAAAAACAATCTTTCAAAACAAAAACTCGAAACAGCAATCCTTTCTGGTAACCTAAAAATTCTAAGCCCAGATCCCGATGCCATAAAAGAAGTGAAATTTATCGCAAAATCAAGTGGAGATCTACAGTTCTTATCCACAACGGATATTGGGGTAATTGCGCTTGCATTAACTCTTCAAACAAAATTATTTCAACAAGATGAAATTCCGTTTGCCGAAGTACCTATTGAAGTTGTAACAGATGATTATTCTATGCAAAATGTACTAAGTAAATTTTCAATTTCTGCAAATTCTTTCATGCAAAAAGGAATCAATCAATTTATTCAATGGCAATTGTATTGTCCCCAATGTAAAACAATATTTCCTTCTTCAGATTCTAGTTTTTGCCCAAAATGTGAGGTTACACTGAAACGCCGACCTATTGATAAAAAATAGGGATTATTTTAAATATCCGCTTTCAGATTAATCTTCAAGGTGGAATAATTGGGTGTAAAAATTTCAACGTTAATTAAACCAGCAGTTACGGAAATTACGCTTCCAAACTTATTAGGGAAAAAAGTTGCAATTGATGCGTTTAATAGTATTTTTCAATTTCTAGCCACTATCCGTCAAGCTAATGGGAATCCCTTGACTGATCTCCAAGGAAATGTGACTTCTCATTTATCGGGTTTACTTTTCCGTACACTCAGATTAATTGAAAGCAATATCAAACCCTTATATGTCTTTGATGGGCCTCCTCATGATTTAAAATTGCATGTAATTCGGGAACGACGTGAAATACGCGAAGACCAAAAAAGAAAAATGGATCAAGCGCAAGATGCAGGAGATTTGGATGAAGCAAAAAAACATGCACAAGGCAGTTCCAAACTAACATCTGGCATGATAGAGGAATCTAAACAATTATTGGATTATATGGGGGTCCCTTATATTGAAGCAATTCATGATGGAGAAGCAGAAGCAGCTCGATTAACAAATGAGGGTCACGTTTGGGCGTGCTCCTCCCAAGATTATGATTCACTGTTATTCGGAGCGAGTCGTTTAGTTCGAAATTTAACCATATCTCGTACTCGCAAGGTTAAAGGCTCTACGATTGAAGTACAAATTGAATATTATCATTTAGAAAAAGTGCTTTCTGAACTAGAAATCACCCGGGAACAGTTAGTTGATATAGGGATACTTGTTGGCATAGATTTCTTTCCAGGGATTAAAAATCTCGGAGAAAAAACTGCCCTTAAGCTTATTAAGGAACATGGTTCTATTGAAAATCTCATAAAAAATAAGATAGAAGTCCGAAAAACTCCAATCGATATGGAGATGGACTTATTGGACACGTTACGGAAGATTTTCCTTGAGGTGGAAAAACCAAGCGAGCAACCCAATTTCAAGTGGAAGAGACCAGATGAAGACAAAATTCGTGAATTGTTAATTGAACAGCGGAATTTTTCGGCAGATCGTGTAGGATCTGCAATAAATCGATTAGTTAAAAAGAAATCTCAGAAATCCCAAGTGAATCTGGATAGGTTTTTTTAAAAACCCAAGTTCTTTAGGTATGTTTTCTTTACAAATCTATACATTACGTCACCAATTTTGAACTCTACGACCATAAAATAAATAAAATCAATTTTTAATGGGATTCTAATAATGGGAAATACGGACAATAACGATTCTATAAACAACCCCAAACAACTCACTCTTCGAGTACTAGATGCACGAAAGAGAGATGTAGGACGATCCATCATCCGAATTGATACCGAAACCATGAATGATCTTGAAATTAGCACTGGAGATATCGTCGAAATTATCGGAAATAGCACATCTGCAGCAATTGCATGGCCTTCTTACCCGCAAGATCAAGGGTTAGGCATCTTAAGAATTGATGCCCGTTTACGTAAAAATATTGAGGTAAGTATCGATGACATGGCCACCATCCGAAAGGCGGATGCTAAGGATGCAAAGTCAATATTGCTAAAACCTCACCAAGTAAAAATAAAATCCAACGCTCGATTTGAAAGTTTCGTAAAACGAAGATTGCTTAGCTATCCTGTCACAAATAACGATTTGATATACATTAGTATCGGGATCTCCCGAGAAATTGCATTTAAAGTAACAAATCTCAAACCTGATGAAATTTGTATTATCAAACAATCTACTCAATTGCATATTAGTGAAAGCACTCAGGAGGATGTACCCCAAGGGATTGCATTTATCACTTATGAAAATGTTGGAGGATTAGATCGAGAGATTGATAGGATACGAGAACTGGTGGAATTGCCCTTAAAACATCCTGAATTATTTAATAGATTGGGAATTGAACCTCCAAAGGGAGTATTATTGAGGGGGCCTCCCGGATGTGGAAAAACTCTTTTAGCAAAAGCGGTTGCGAACGAATCTGAAGCACATTTCATTTCTATTAATGGTCCTGAAATTATGAGTAAGTTTTACGGTGAATCTGAGAAAAAATTACGTAGTTTATTCAAAGAAGCCGAGGATAAAGCTCCTACGGTTGTATTCATCGATGAATTGGATGCAATTGCTCCCAAACGAGAAAATGTGACAGGTGAAGTGGAACGACGTGTGGTAGCTCAAATGCTAGCACTTATGGATGGATTGCAAAGTCGTGGTAGAGTATTGGTAATTGGAGCTACCAATCGACCTAATGCACTAGATCCTGCCTTACGCCGTCCGGGTAGATTTGATCGAGAAATAGAAATCAAGGTACCAGATGAAAAAGGACGATTGGAAATATTACAGATTCATACACGGAATATGCCTCTTGAAGACGGGTTTGTATTGGGAGAGTTTGCCAAAGGAACTCATGGATATGTAGGAGCAGACATTGCAGCATTATGTAGGGAATCTGCAATGGTTGCAATGCGAAGATATTTACCAGAAATAGATCCCAATTCTGAAGAAATACCCTTAGAAGTTTTGGAAAAAATTAGAATTACAAAAAGCGATTTTGAGATCGGAAAAAGAGAAATCATCCCATCTGGTGTCAGAGAAGTATTCATTGAAGTACCTGACGTGCGTTGGAATGATGCTGGTGGATTAGAGGAAGTGAAACAAGCCCTTAAAGAAGCCGTGGAGTGGCCAATAAAAGCTCCCGAAACCTTCAAAAAAATGGGGATGAGCCCACAGAAAGGAGTACTGTTGTACGGTCCTCCTGGATGCGGTAAAACTTTATTAGCTCGAGCAGTAGCTACTGAAAGTGAAGCAAATTTTATATCGATTAAGGGTCCTGAAGTTCTTTCCAAATGGGTAGGAGAATCTGAAAAAGCTATTCGAGAGATATTCCGAAAAGCCAAAGTTGCTTCGCCTTGTATCATTTTCATTGATGAAATTGATTCTATTGCATCCTCTCGAGCCTTGAGTAACGATTCGAGTGGAGTCACAAATCGAGTTCTATCTCAATTACTAAGTGAGCTAGATGGGCTAGAAGGGTCGAGTGGCTTGGTATTTATTGCAGCCACAAACGCTCCCAACATGTTGGATCTTGCTTTAATGAGACCAGGTCGCTTGGATCGATACTGCCACGTCCCAGCTCCCAGTGAACCGGACAAGAAAAAAATCTATGAGATTTTCATGTCTAAATTGTATAAAGAAAAAGGAATTGAAATCGATGAAATTGTGTCTCAATCCAGAGATTACTCTGGTGCGGATATTGAGATGCATTGTAAGGCAGCTGCATTTCTAGCCATGGGGGAAGGTGGAATTTTAAAAGCTCGAAAAGTCAAAATGAAGCATTTTGAACTAGCCAGAAGTAAAATTCACCCATCTTGCACCAAAGAGATTCGAGAATCCTATGAAAACTTTGAAGCACAAGTTCATGCACGTAAAAAAAATAAATTGACTTTATACTCTTAGATAAGCTTAGATAAAATTTTAATTTTGGAACTTCTAAGACAACTTATCTTATTTTAGTCAAACAGTACGACTCAAATAAATTACTTAATTCATTACTTTTT
>SDNX01000089.1 GCA_004524545.1 Promethearchaeota archaeon | reverse complement strand
TTTTTCGAATTTGATTCCAGAGGAAACTTCTTGATTTAAAATCAAATATCCATAAATCTCCGATGGTCTCTACACCGATATGGTCTACAGTACGGATAGTATTTTTGTCTTGTTCCAATTTTGAAAAATTTCGAAAATTGTGTGTACCCATTAATGTATCGATTGATTTTTGAACCAAATCTGGATTTAACACGTGTTGGGAGTCTATGTAGAAATATTTATAATATCGCTGAAGCCCTTGGTATCTGGGATGCACTTTCGGTGAATAATCAGCATTTAGATCCGAAGATCCAGAGCTCCATATGATAATTTCCTCAGGAAGAGATAAATTCACTTCCATGGGATGAAAATTTTCTCTCTGATTGTAAAACCCAAAAGTCATTCCTCTACTGTGAACCCCCGCATCCGTTCTTCCTGCACTATGAATAATTTGATCTTCATAGTGTTGATCACTCAAATACCCTTTATTGTGTAATGCGAACAGTATATTTCCTTCTATTGTCTGTAAATTTGGCTGTCGTTGAGAACCGTGGTAATGTTCTCCAAAATAAAAGACCTTGATTAACCTATAGTTATTTTTATGATGCATCTTAATCCCATTTCATTGAAAATCGACATTGAGGATCTCCATTTGCAGTACACTGTAATTCCATTATTGAGACTGTAATACCAAGATTTTTCTCTATCACAACTTTCAAAAATCCATTGGTCAGAAAACATAATTTCCTATACATATTCGGAAGATAGTAGACTTCCAGATTATCCACTATGTCAAATAGAATTTGATCATCCTTCTTAGTTATGTTTCTAACAAAACCGAAATCGTTTGATTTCCAGAATTCTTGAAATTCATCTATTATCCCTTGGACATCTTTGGAATTGAAATGTTTTGCATATTTATCCCCTAAGATCCTTCCAACTCTATTTAGAATTTCTTCTCTATCCTTGGTAAACACATTAATTGTGGTGATAAAACCTGTTATCCACGATTTCAGAACTTGATCTTTGAATTCGGGAGTTCCTAATTTTCCCTCATCCCCACAATTATGGAGAATTTCACAAGAAATCGAGAGCGAATCCCCAAACTCTGTTGATCGGATATTCAATTGCTTGTCTAAATACACGGTTACGGAATGGTAGGGTTCTCCGTGGACAAAACGATACGGAAATGGATAATTTTTATTTTCCCCTACGTTCTCAGGTAGTGTAAAGACGATTTTTTCCTTGCAAAATTTACATTCTACTTCTACTTCTCGAGAAGACTTGTTGATCTTGTACATTGAGTTAGGGTGGGATTTTATTTCGTAATAATTTTTACCCTAATTATTGTTTTTTGTACTTCAGAGTGATTTCTTTTATCTTTGTGTGAAATCCATCCAATGTTTGTAGTATTCCAAAATTAATTCCAAAAATAACGTTTTGGACAAATTGTTTCAGACCAACACGCTTTTCATTAATGGATAAGCTTACATGAGTTATGGGATCCATCGAGGATTCAGTAATAGCAGTAACGATCTTTCCCTCTGGATTATATTTCAATTCGATTTTCAAATCGAAGGTATGTATCTCCTCTTTTTTGGGTATCCTCCGTAACAACGTGAACAATTCAAGGTTTTGATTTAAGATGATATCATACACAAACCGAATCATGGGAACTTCTTTTTCATCCAAGAATATTTTTAATGGTGCATTTTCTAATATAGGATGTTCTGGCATGGTTAAACTCAATTAAAAGGTTGATTAAACATTTACGATTCCATACCCAAAGGAAATTACCAAATCCCTTAAAAAGAACTATTCACACGAAAGGCATATTAGTAGAAATAGATAGGATTTTTCTACAATATAGTATAAGGGATCAGCATGGTCAATAAAGTCCAGAGATGGTTTTCAGATATTTGGGATCGTATGAAGACATCCGTTCGAATTAAGTCAGATAGCGTATTCGTGTTTTTAGGATTATTGGTAATTATCATAATGGGAGTGCTTATTCGTCTAAGTCCTATTTTTAGAGGTGCTGCTCTCATCAAAGCTTTTGACCCGTGGATCCAATTCCATTCAACCGAATATCTGGTAGAAAATGGAGTATATGAATACTTTCATTGGCATTCCTTCATGAGTTGGTATCCAGAAGGTATTGATCGGTTTAATTTGCGACCAGGACTGGTATTTGCGACGGCAATTTTTTACAATCTTTTGCATTTCTTTGGAGTACAAGTTACCCTATATGAGGTTGCATTTTTCTGGCCAGCAATTATGGGCGGAGTCACAATCCTTGGAATGTTCTATCTCGGTAAAGAGATATTAGATTCACGATGTGGATTACTCGCAGCATTTTTCATAGCATTTAGCCCGGGGCACATACAAAGAACAATTGCCGGGTTCTTCGATAATGAGACAATTGGAGTGTTCTGTGTTCTAATGACATTTTTATTCTTCATTCGGTCGATCAAATCGGATAAAATGTATAATTCCATCATTTCTGGGATGTTTCTCGGATTTCTCGCACTAAGCTGGGGTGGACTCACATTTGGATTCTTATTAATTCCTCTTGCTAGCTTGATTGTAATTCTAGTAGGTAAATATTCTGCCCGTTTATTAATTTCTTATGTTGGTTCTATTGGAACTGGACTTCTTATTTATATGATCAACCCAACATTCAATCCCGCTACTATAATGGGTGATATGGAAATCGCTATCCCCGTATTATTCTTATTTTTTATGATTGGGTATCACATTTTACACGTTCAAAAAACCAAAAACCCAAAAGTGTACAAAATCATTTGGAATATAATAAAATGGGGCACCATCCCCGCTTTAATCATATTTGGGATAATATTTTGGGTTGCACCACAAATTTTGCCATTTGATTTAAGTGCTCGAGCACAAAGCATCCTTAATCCCTCAATTCGGGAAGCTATAAATTTAGTAGCATCTGTTGGTGAACACAAACCTTCCCCTTGGTCAGTTTTCTATTATAACACCTTAATTCCTGTCATCCTTACTCCATTGGGCGTATTTTTTGCTATTAAACGAAATCGTGAGGAAGACATATTGATGTTGGTGTTTGCACTTTCTTTACTTTATTTCACTGGATCCATGATTCGGATTATCTTGCTGTTATCTCCAGCTTTATCGTTAATTGGTGCGTATGGATTAACACATGTTCTAAAATTCTTTGGGTCTTTGATGAAAAAACAGCAATCGATCACACGAAGAAGAAAACGACAAATTCGTCAAACCTTAGGTGCGGCCGAAGGAGTAATAGTATTTATTTTGGTCGGATTTATGTTTTTCGCTCAAATTAACCATGCAGCAACAGTTTCAATAGATCAAATGTCATATAGTGAAATTGTTACAGTTGGTCAACTACATGATTGGGAAGAGTCGCTTTCTTTTATGTCCGAAAACTTAGATTCCAGTACTGTTGTTGTATCTTGGTGGGATTATGGATATTGGTTAACTGTATTAGGTAATGTTACCACGGTAAATGATAACGGTACGTTGAACCATACGCGGCTCGGTCTCACAGGAATGGCTTTCATGCAAACTGATGAACTTCTCAGTGCAAAAATCTTCAAACGCCTAGGTGCAGATTATGTTTTGGTCTACTTTGGATTTCTTGTCAACTCATTTGGTGGGGATGAAGGAAAATGGCCTTGGATGCTTCGAATCTGCAACGACTATTCAACTAGATATGAAAGCTGGGGTCTTGCAGAAGACAATTGGTACTATGATGAGCAAGATCAATTGATTTCCGTATTCAATGAAGACGAGTATATTAATTCGAGTACAGGTCTATACGAGGATAAATGGTTTGATTCTACCTTAGTTAAGTTGATGTTATATCAAGAGCCTACATCCATGGCTTCTCCGCAAATGCCTCAAGATGGATCATTCTATCAATATTTAGCACAGCAATACGCACAAGAAATCGAGGGAAATGAGGCTCAAGGTGTTCCTGGAAGAACTGATGATAATGGGACTCCATGGAGTTATCAAATTCCTCCTGATGGTGAATTTCAATTCAACACTTTCCAGAAGTACTATTTTTCAACCAATCATTTGATAAAAATGTACAAAATGGATTATACGGCATTAGAATCCTCATTTGAATTGCAAAATCCTCAATTATCTCCAAACGGACTTGCACATGTGGATGTCGTGAATACAGGTGAACGCAACATCACTCTCACAAGAACAAAATTGAATGATGTATCCTACAATTTCGAAATCGAAGATGACGATTTAATTGTCCAATCAGGTGAAACCAAAACGGTATGGCTTAACACGAATAAAGAATGGTCAGCGGGAGATAACTATAATATCAAGATTACTGCAGAAGCAGATAAATTTGATGGATTAAAATACACTTTCGAAAACTCAACTGATAGATTTGGTGTAGTAGCTCAATCTGCCTATGAAGTTACGTTCGATAGAGGTAATTCACATTTGATTGCAGGAGATACTCTTGAATTCAACTTGACTGTGACAAATACAGGTGATGATGTTGTCAGTATTTCACACTTTGATGTAAATGGGGATATTTATGATCGCACTAATTTAGCCCAAAATCATAATTATATTCTAAAACCCGGAGAAACGGAAGAATATATACTAAATACTAGTACAGTAGGAAGTCCTGGAGATGGAAATACTTATCAAGTTTATGTGCGAACTAATGAAGGCGTATCCGATGGGATTGAACTTTCGGCAGAACTACCAGGGTACAGATTAAGCATATTACCTATAGGACGAAATATGGATTATGGCGAAATTGGGGAACTTGATCCTAATGTCATGCGTAATCTATTTGAATATAATAGTCAAACGATCCTACACGAGAATGGCACTTTAGAATTGAGTGTAAAAAATGATGGAGCAAACTCATTACTAATGCAAAATATCCTTGCGGATGATGTAGCCATAGATTTTACCAGCGTTATCGGGGATTATTACTTGGAACCAGGAGAAACCGAGAAATATACAGCACAATTATATGGAGTTTCGCGAAATACTCCTGTAAAAATAACAATTGCAGCAATAGGGCAAAATGGGTATGATTCTGCTAGTGATACCGGATATGTGATCCCAGTTTATAATGGGGCTGCCATTGAAATTTTAGAATTAGACCAAACCTCCTTATTCACGCATGAACAGATAGAAATTGCCGTAAGAAATGTAGGTGCTCAAGAAATAACATTGGAAGAAATCCGGTTGTTGGGAACAACCATAGATCTGACTACAGCTAAATCAATCCATGGTTCTGCTACCATGCAACCGTTGGATGTATTCAAATTCAGTCTAAATGTTACCGGTATAGTGAAATTGAATGAATCTGACACCGTTGATTTGACCGTGTATGCAGAATCTGGAACAGTCGTAGATACAAAAACAATAGATGCGGAATTGCCATTGGGATACGATTTTATTATTGATTTGGCTAACACGAAAACACGGGGTATTGCCATAAATAACACACTGCAAATAGCTACGATAGGAACCGATTTGTATAATCTAACAGTAGATGCAATATTCGTAAATGGAACCGAACTCACACCAGAAGATGTCAATTTTGTAGGTGGAAATGTAATAACACCTGCTAGAAACACCATTATTACTATTGATGAATCTAAATTTGGATTGGATATTGTAACTGGGTATTTCTACGAGGTTACTATCATTACCGTAGAAGGTCCAAAATATACAGCCCTTATTGTAGGAAAAGCGACTTAATTACTTCTTTTTTAAATCATTTTCTTTTATTTCACGAATAGGAGATAGTACAGAGATATTATATGCTCTTAAGAAAATGCGATACAATGATTCAATATAGTTAATTTCTAGATACTACGAATAGCCCATCCCCATTTACTTGAACCCAGTGAGCCCACAGATGTATGGAAGTTTAGAAGATTTAATTGGCGAGGATAAACTCAAAGAGATTACTACCGATACTATAAATGGCATCCCGGTAGTAGAAAATGGGCAAGTTCGCGTTATGAAAGATAATCTTCTCGATAGTACGGGATCAAAAGAAGATGGCTATGACGATTCGGATGAATATTTATCCGAATTTCTTCAACTGTTAAAGACACGCACTGTGATAATTGGAGTCGGTGGAGCAGGAAATAATGCTATTACTCGTTTGCAAGAATCCGGGGTCACGGGTGCAATTACAATCGCAGTGAATACCGACGCTCAAGATCTATACTATGCAAATGCGGACCAAAAATTATTGATTGGTAAAGAAGTCACTGGAGGATTAGGCTCAGGAAATAATCCAAAAGTCGGAGAGGAGTCAGCAGAATCTGATCTAGAACGTATTCGACAGATAACCAGGAAAAATATTGTATTTCTAACCTGTGGGATGGGTGGTGGAACGGGTACGGGTGCTTCTCCCATCATTGCCAGAGAGGCCCAAAAAGCAGGTGCCTTAGTTATTTCATTTTGTACACTTCCTTTTAAAATGGAGGGGGAAGAGAAAGGAGTAATTGCGAATGAAGGATTGCTCAAATTAGCAGAATTTTCTGACACAATAATTCCATTGCCCAATGAAAAATTAATGAAATTAGTCCCAAATTTGACGCTAATGAAAGGATTCAAGATAATGGATGAAATTTTAATACGGTCCGTTCGTGGAATTGTTGATCTTGTATCGAACTGCGGTTTAGTGAATTTAGATTTGGCAGATGTAAAAAATATCCTTAATCGATCCCATGGAACAAGTGGATATATCGGAAAAAGTGAAATCAGTTTAGAAGAGATTTCCAAGAGCAATAATTCCATGCCATCGCCTTTTGTGAAAGAAATTATTCAAGAGAAAACCTTGAAAGCGCTGCATAATCCAATATTAGAAATGGATCCTTCAGAGATTTCCAGCTGTCTAGTTTCCATTACGGGTAATCAATATCTTTCTTTAAGCCAAGTAAACGAAATAGTATCAACAGTTTCTAAAACTATCCGTCCTAATGCAAAGCTAAAATTTGGAGCGATGATTGATCCGACTTCAGAAAAAATACACATCAATATTATTGGTCAAGGTCCTACTTCTCCCTACTTAGAAAAAGCAAAACCTGCATTGAATGAGTAATTTTCCAAAAAAAAATTTAACTATCTTTGTCATTTTTCTATAATTGAACTCTAAATGATCGATTTCTATTATTTCAACCATGTTTTTCGAAAATCTAAAAGCATTAAAGAAAACTGAGACATACTATGAATGTATTTGAATAAAAAGCAAAAGGACCAAACAGTATAAATCAATCAGTGAATAAGATAAAATCAGAAGAGGGATATGACGAACGAATCAGAACACGAAGATGAAGAAGTAACCATTAAAAAATCGAGTAAGCATGTTACTCGGGGAGTTATGTCAAATTTCCTTTTTAATTACGGTCCTCTTCCGATCGCTATCGTGATTACAATTTTATTGCAGAAAAATATTCCTGATGTTTGGGATATCTTGATTCTTTCTTTTTTTTATGTTAATGCAGCTCAAATCGCTCTTTTCTTTCTACCGCCCTCAATACCTAATGTTCTGTTGTATAAAGTTCCTGAACATGCATTGAAAGGAGAATTCTCAGTTATAAAAGGGATCATACGCTATATGTTTTCAATAAAACTCATTGCATCCTTTATAATATGGATTATTTATGTGGGGATTGGACTATCTCAAATATTTTCAGGAGGGGGTGAAATTCTTACAAATCGCACTGCTATTAGTGGGATGACACTAATTTTTCTATCCCCTTTTGTTATTTTGGAAGAAATACGAAAAATATATGATTTTTTGTTTCAAGGCTTGAAGAAATTTATGTTGCGCTTTTATCTAGCACTGCTTCAAAAAATCTTACTTTTAATTGGGTATATAATCATCTTCTATGGATTTCAAAATCCGCAAGAAATTGATTTATTTTTTGCTGCGGGGTTAAATGCACTTATTCTATTACCTTCTATAATCGTATTCATTGTATTATATCTGCGAAAATTCAGACAACACAAGCATATCCCTGTGAGATGGCGACAAATTCAGACTACAATTAAATATGGTATGAATTTTACGATCATATCCAGTATTCAACTAATAGCAAATACAATATATCCCGGGATTTTGGACGTTGCTGGAACTTTAGAACAAGTCGTAGCATATGATATGGGTAATAATCTTGTTACACAAAGTAAGGGAGCATTTACAATGCCACTCGCCCCGATATTGGTAGATTTTTATGTTAAAAATAAACATCGTGAACTTCATAGATTATTTAAAAAATCTACCATTTTTACCAATTTACTTCTAGCATTTCTATCTGGACTGATGTTCTATATATCTGAATTATATGTGTTAATCATTTATGATCCCGAGTATCTTCCTTTTGTCCCTATCTTGCGAGTATATGTATTGATAATTTATTTTTTTAATTGGGAATCCAATTATTATGGATTATATTCTGCCACAAGGTTGGAGAAACGACTAGTTATAATCAAAATTGTTAGTTTCTTCTCTACGCTTCTTGTTACAGGGATCTTATTCCTCATTTGGGGATTTTCTGGACTAATGATCGGATTAGCGATTGGTAGGTTGATCCATGTTCTCTTGTTTTGGGCTGATACGAGGTTTTTACTTAAACGATTCCAATTAACACTATGGGACTTGTTCCAGCACTTTTTAGTAATTGTATTTCTGTTATTTGTGAATTTCCTCTTGGGTAACTTAATTGGACTGATTCCCCTAAATTGGTTAGTAATTTTTCTGCAGAAAATTGCTGCGTTCATCGGATTAAATCTCGACTATCAAATTCCGATTCTTCTAAATGGGGGGATCAAAATCTTCACTTTCTTGGCCTTATTCCTAATATATGTTATAATTTTTAGAGCTATAACTAAAGAAGATTTGATAACTCTGGGAAATGCTAATGTAAAAATACCATTTAAGAATTTGCTGAATAAGATATTGAGAAACAAGAGAGAAAGCGTTTTCTGCGTTCCAGTATAACAAATTAGATATATATATTTATTTTTTTCATATCTCTAATCTTTTACATCAAGGAAGATTCAAAAACAATTTACTCGGTAGTTTGTTCTTCACGAATGGAGATATAAAGGTTATAAAACCAAATAATATAGATTTAAGCACAACTCTGGAAAAGATAAAGCAATGGACACAGATTTAGAAAATCCTAAGAATGGGATAATCCCTCCCCATGGGGGGATTTTAATTGATACTGTCGTGTTAGATGAAAAAGAACGATACATAATTTTGGAAAAACTGAAAAACGCTCCTAAATTGGAACTGGATGAATTTAGTATCGCAGATCTTGAATGTATTTCAACCGGTGTGTATTCTCCCTTAACAGGATTTATGGGTGAAATAGATTACAATAGTGTCTTAAATAAAATGAGACTCACAAATGGAATTGTTTGGCCTGTTCCTGTCACGTTAGCCGTCGATGAGAAATTCGGTTCTCAAATCCAACCGGGAACTGATATTGCTTTAACCTGGAAAAACATCAATACAGGCATGCTGGAAGTGTCGGAAATTTTCACCCCAGATAAAAATATTGAAGCTAAAAAAATATATGGCACGGATGACACGGCTCATCCGGGGGTTTCTACACTTTTCAAACGAGGTAGTATATATTTGGCTGGAAAAGTCACATTGATTGCAGATTTGCCTCACAAAGATTTTACAGAATACCGATTGACTCCAAAGCAGGTTCGCAACTATATTCAATCGCAAAATTGGAAAACAGTCGTTGCCTTCCAAACAAGAAATCCTATTCATCGTGCGCATGAATATCTTCAGAAAATAGCTCTTGAAGTGGTTGACGGGTTATTGATTCATCCATTGGCTGAAACCCCGAAACAAGATGATATTCCTCTGCATATTAGAATGGAAACGTATAAGACCATAATGAATTCCTATTATCCTCCGGATCGGACTGTACTGGGGATCTTTCCAGCATACATGAGATACGCAGGTCCACGAGAAGCCTTGATGCATGCAATTGCTAGGCAAAATTATGGGTGTACTCACATAATAATTGGCCGAGACCACGCAGGAGTGGGAAAATACTATGGGACTTATGAT
>SDNX01000088.1 GCA_004524545.1 Promethearchaeota archaeon | reverse complement strand
TTCAGCCTGGTATTCAGTCTCTTCTGATTAATGAAGGTGCCGCAGGCGTTCCTGCATGGAGTACTTTATTTACTTTGTATGCATTCACCATTGCTCAAGGATTGTTTATCTTAATAATTGTGATAGCTGTGAGAATAATCTTAAAATTTAGTGACACACGATTACGGAGAAAATATATCAGCTCCATAATTGCAATCATTCTCTTTGATTGGATTTTAGTTGGAAATATGATCAATAACTGGACTTACATCCAAGATGTGTTTACCTTTATGGCGATCCCCTTCAGTACAATTTTTCTTTATTCAAGCGTGTTAGTCATTCCAGCCGTGATTCTTCTTTGGTTAGGAATCCGAAAACGAGATTAATTTATTTTCTTTCATTTTTTCTCTACTGTTCCGTAAAACTTACTAAATGGTTTAACAAAAAAAAATCACTACTTCATCGAAATCTTTTTGAATTTTAAACAATTCTGCCTCAAACGAACCTAAAATTAATGGATAGTTTATAGAATGGATCCCGCAGAAATTTTAACTTTCTTTGTGAATAGCTTTTTCATCGTTTTTCTAATGACAGGTGCAATAATGATTCGATTCCGTGATCCAAAAAATCCATTAAATCGTTCATTTTACAACTTCATCTTGTATTTTTCCTTAGCTTTTGTCATAAATATCATATACAGGTTATTACCTTTCGAATTCTGGAAAGCTTTCCTAGGAAGAATGACAATTGGAATGATAGCATTTGCGTTTATTTTTCTGCTTCAATTTAATTTAATTTTACTAAATGATAGTACTTTCAATAGAAAAAAGAGATGGATAATCACACTTACTTGGCTCTTAATATGTTCAGGATTCGTGTATCTAGACTGGAATAATGGAGTAATTTGGGTTGTAAATTCCGATTTCCCTTCAGGTATCCCCTATTGGTCAACAAATTTCACTCTATATGCGTTAATTCTTTCTCAATGTTTGTTTATCGTGATTTTTGTGATCTTAAATATTACAAAAAAAACGTTAGATCCCAGTAAACCTAAAACTAAACATTTTAGTAAAAATCTAACAGTATTTTTCTTCAATTGGTTTTTGGTTGGTAATATTCTAAATAACTGGGAGATATTCAGAGAGTATGTTGCATGGTTCAGTACTTTTATGTTTTATTCAACTTTTTTAGCCCTGCCCGGATTCATTATATTTTGGCTTTCTATAATAAGGAAAGTTGAATATATTTAGTTTAATTAACTTTGAAATCTTTAGAAATTGGTTTTAGTCTTTTAAATTTCTCAGGATCGCAGAAACGTCCATTTACTAATACTGCTTGAGTGGGACAACGAGTATAACACCTCATACACCACATACAATTGTTGAAGATTGTGATTTTTTCAGAAATTTCATCATAAGTAATGTTTTCTACGGGACATTCTTTTACACATTTTAAACACTTGATGCAACGATCCGGATCCACTGAAAATTTTATAAGCTTATCCATCATCGGTTCAAATACTCGTTGAAACCACCCAAGCAATCTACCAATTAATCCCCATTGGGTTCTAAGTCGTTTTTTTCCGTTTTCAATATCTACTAAAAGCTTCTTAAGATTTTCATTTGCATTATTCATGCGTCGATTAAGTTTTTCTTGACTTACCGGATTTACTTTGAATCCTGGAATGCTAATATTGGATGTTAAAGAGATGTTTGTGGTCCAATTCAATTCCATTTTCGTCTTATCGAGATATTTCTTTGAAATTAATGCACCATCTCCGGAAAAATAAAGCATTGATGTGAGTACTAGAACCGGGATTTTGTGATCTATATCAATATTCTTGAATTTTTCGACCAGAAAAGACCTCATGATCTTAGGTAAACCCGAGCCATAGATAGGGTATGCAAAACCAAGAATATCAATTGCGGAAATAATTCTTTGCAGGTTATATTCATCCGACTTCTCTATACTATACAAATCAATGAAATGACCCCGATTTTCTGCAATATTCTTGAATTGATTAGCTACCCACCATGTAGAGCCCGTTCCAGAAAAGTAAAATACTGCAATTTTCATACTGATATCCACATCTAAGATAGAATTTTCGTGTACTGATAATGGTTTATAGAGAACTTAGTCCTAAATATTAGAGTAAGGTTGGAAATAAGTTTGGAAAAAAGTGGGTTCTTAAGAAGCTCAATTTTCATCCAATGATGGACATATTACTTTATCCCCATTGCTATTTTAATTATTTTTCCCTTGATTCGTTTTAGCATTTTTTTTGGCTGAATAGTAAGTGTATCTATGTCAGTAGGATAATTTGTTAGCAATTCATAACCGGAATTTGTAATAAGGACTGTATCGGAATGCCGGAATCCTCCAATTTCGGGAATATAGATGCCTGGTTCAATACTAACAACCATGTGTTCTTCTAATTCTGTTGTACTTCCACGTGCGATATATGGACCTTCATGATTATCTTGACCAATTCCATGACCTGTACGATGCAGTAAATTATCCCCATATCCTTTTTCTACAAGAAAATCATAAACGATCTTATCAATATCGTTACAGGATGCTCCCGGTTTTAACATATTCAATGCAAGCTGACGCGCTGCTAACATGTCATTGAATATTTCAACTTCTTTTGGAGTTGGTTTGGTTAGAAAAAACGTACGTTCGCATTCCGCTGCATATCCATTAATTCGATTATAGCTCATTGCCACATTTGGTCCATTTTTTAAGACTCCATATACAGGAGGGATGCTATGCGGTTTCGCGGAATGAGGAGCTGGCCAATTCGCTGAAAGGAATGAACATGCAAGAGGATCGTACATTCCTGTCTTGATTAAACTCATCTGAATCTTCCGGGATAACCCAAATAGTTCTAGAACTGAAACTCCATAGTACGAGTTTTTCATTATTAATCCCATTAATTTATCTGAATTTTGAGCGGTGTATCGTATCATTTCCAGCTCATTGGAACTTTTAACTAGACGTAAATCCCCCACTAAATCTATAGGTTTGATATTATATTTGGACAATTGGCTCTGCATTATCCCACTCATTTCAGGTTCTATTCCGACTTCATTTCCTGGTTTAAGAATTTCGTACAACTTTTCAATCCAACTATCTCCTTTCGGTGAGGGATACTCCCAATAGGATGAAACTTCTCCGATCTTTGCTTTTTTCATATGTTCCTCTTCAAGTTTTGGAACAAGGAAACTTGGACTACCACTAGCCCATATAATTATGATAAAAGGGCGTTCTTGAGCTTCATAGGATGCACCTGTGAAATAATAAATACTATGAGGTTCTGTCACTAAAAATGCACTAAGATTGTGTACTTTCATCTGATTTTGGAGATTTACTAAACGTTTTTCATAATCCTCTTCTGTTATCATAAAACATTGTTGGATTTAGATCTATAAATTAGTTCCACTTAGATGAGTATGAAAAAAAACTTGGAAAATTCAGAGAAAAAAAATTTTTGTAAATTTTATTCTAATTGCAGCCTATTTCTAATTTTTTTATTGTGTATTTTCAGATAAGATGTCTTTCCATGGACGATTGCATTCAATGTTTCTGGGAAGTCTCGATAATCGTCAATAACATAGCGAGGTTTGAACTCTAAAAAATCCTCTTCCAGTTTTCTTTCTTGATAATTATCATCAAACACACCTAAATAGAGGATTCCTTCATGCAATCCTGCGTTACGCGCTCCCACTATATCTGCAAATATGGTGTCTCCCACATGCAGAATCTCTGAAACATCAATCTTTAGTTTCGATGCTAAATTTTCAAAAATCTTGGGATTGGGTTTTTGTAGTCCTACTTCATCTGAGAATGCAGTTTCATCAAAAAAGTGAAGAATTTTGTACTGATCTATTACTTTCCTTAGGGATTTTCCTCCAGTTAAACCCGTATTTGATACAATTCCTACTTTGAATCCCTTTAATTTCGCATATTCTATAGCTTTATCCACATCAGGAGTCAGTGGAGGGTGACATGAAATTAAAGCATTAGAGAGTATGTCTGAGAATTCATCTAATAATTTAACTTTAAGAGGGGGTTTTACTCTTGAAAGATAAACTTGTATCTCCGGTACCATGTACTCAAAAATTATTGGTACTCCTATATGCCTATTCGAAAAATCCACATCACCTTTTTCTTTTTTCATGCGCCTTATATGGTTTTTCGCTTTAAGAAGTCTCGGGATTATCTCTTCAGATTTAATTGGGATCCTATATCGTTCAAATAAAGTAATAAGCCTCCGTTTCCGTATTTCATTGATCTTATTGTCCATATTTTTATCAATTGAAGCAATTGTGAACCAAAAATCAAAAGAAACGGCTTTTATCATGAGATAATTTGAATTATTTGAGATTACATAAAAATACTTTATGAATAAAACTTCAAAAAATGAAAGATCTAAATTATTCAGTTTTCCAGAATTCTCTTGCTGTAATCGGAGCTAACGCTTTTGAAAAAGGACATGCCTGAATACACTTGCCACAATCACTGCTATGTTCGACCCATATCTTATAACAAAGATCCTGGTTTACATACCATTTTTTTGTAACTCCGGGGTTGTTGGAGGGGCATTTCGCAATTCCATCAGGTTCATCAGCTGTTGATATTGCACCAGAATCGCATGCTGTAGCACATGCCTTACAAGAAGAACAGAATTTATTAATTCTGCTAATAAAACTGAAATCTGGAGTATCAGTAGAAAGCGGCATATTGGTAAATACTTTGCATAATCTGAACCGAGCACCATAATTCTTGTTTATTAACAATCCGTTTCTTCCGAGTGCACCTAATCCAGCATCGATAGCTAAAGGGATAGAAAGACCGACGTCATTTCCACTAGGAATTCCCTTGTATCCTAATGCTCTAATGAATTGCGCTATCATGGCGATTAAATATGTCATTTTTGAGTAAGCTAAACCTGTTGAAGCCAATTCTAAAAATGTAGGAGCACATTTTACCCCATTAGGCTCCATTTCAACTCCAATAACAATAGCATTCGTAACATCTTGAGGTAATTTAATCGGAGGATAATTATCTTTGCTTGCATTTTGATATGGGCGTGCTGTGCTGCTGTATAACCATTTTTCATTAATTCTTGTAATCCCGACTTCAGAAGCTCCACAGTATAAAGCTGCTTTTTTAACATAATGTGTATTTTCTTCAGGAGTCGAATCTTCTGTTGGTTGGTCCAGCAGGTCTAAGGGCATATGTTCATGCGCATCTAATTGAGGGTTCCACTCAAAGGAAAAGGGCATGTGCATATCCACGGTCCAAGCAGCCACGTTCAGAGCTAGATCGAAGCGGGAATACCCATCTTCTCCAGATGCGAGATGTTTCTTCATATTTGTGCGAATTGTTTGCTGGTAGTACTCAAATGTCGGATCTAAACGAGAGCGGAACAAACAGTTCATATGTTCAGGGAATCGTTTGTATACGTTCTTATCCAAACCATACACTTTTTCACTTGCGTTTTCGGGATTCATTTCTATAAATGGAATAGAAAGGAGGATAAAAAAATTGTTATATGCATCTCAATCAGAAAATCAGAAATTAGGCTGAGTAAATCTTTTTAAAATTGCACATCGAAGTGACGCTATAAGTGGATTTTTACACATTTATTAAATCAAGCGGTGAATTAAAATAGAATCAAAAAACTATGGCTCGGGTTATTTTGGGAAATGGATTACCGATGAATTTGGACTGCCAGCATATCAATATACGTGCAATCAACTAATAGATGAAAAAGCAAAAACCATAACTAATGAGAATTGGCGGAAAAACACCGAACATTTACATCAAATTGGGAATGATCGGGTAGTAGGAGTCGCGTCGAACTATGGTTACGTCCAACTTAGACAAGATGAAGGAGCCCCGAAATTTCTAAATGATTATAATCCCGAAAAAAACCAATATGGTGGAGGATTGGGTTATCTAATATCAGAGGAACACGTCCTTTCTACTTATTATGGTGAAGATGTAGATTCTCGGAATTTTGAACGCGTTTTTGGAATTGGATACTACCAAAAAAAGGTATCAAATGCTGATTTCAAAGTAGATCAGATAATATATGCCCCATATGGGGACGATCCACTATTGATTTCTCAAGTTACGATTACTAACACTTCCTCCGAAGAGAAAAAAGCCCGATGGATCGAGTATTGGGGGACTCAAATTTATGAATTTTCTTTTAAAGCCTATATTCAATCCTCGTTTTCCAAAAAACATCCAAATTTTCATCGTCGAAAGTTTGCTGACAAATTCACTAAGCAAATTACTCTACATAAAAATCAAGGATTATTTACAAATCATGTCTTCTCCGGATTCTCTAAAAAGGAAATTAAGGCATGGAATACCCTCAAATTTCTAGCAAATACACTTGGAAAGAAAATAACGGGAGGAAATGTAAAAGAGGTTGTACCAGAGGCTCATTTTGACGATGAACGACCTCCAATAACCTACTTGATTTCTTTAACAGGAGAAATTAGCGCGTATTCTACAGATCCAACGAAGTTCTTTGGAGATGGGAAACCTGAACATCCAGAAGGAATATTTTATCCTTTAAACTCGACATTAGGTGACGCTTCCTCTAGTAAGGGGATGTTGCTCGAGAAGAAATTGGTTCTTAAACCAGGCGAAGAAAAAACAATTCAATTTGCATATGGATATGGATATTCAAACGAAGAAATTGAGAAATTAATAGCCAAATATCAACAATCTCATGAAAACACTTTCAAAGAATCTTGTGAACAATGGAAACACGAACGGGTACAACTCTCAATTCCAGATGAATCATGGGTTGATCGTGAATTAATGTGGCATAACTATTATTTACGGGGGAATTTCACATATGATAGTTTTTTCAAAGAACATATTCTCTCGCAAGGTCATGTATATCAATATTTAATAGGATTCCAAGGAGCGTCAAGAGATCCTCTCCAACATGTCTTGCCATTCATATTCACCAACCCAAAATACACGAAAGAAGTACTCCGTTACACATTTAAAACGATTTTTCCAACAGGAGAAATTCCGTATGGCATTGTGGGAAGCGGAGTGATAATGCCGTCACCCTTTATACCAAGTGATTTAGAACTTTGGTTGATCTGGGTAACCAGTGAATATGTTTTAGCCAATCGGGATTTAGAATTCCTAGAAGAAGTAGTACCTTTATATCCAGTTTATGGGAAGAAAGTTAAGCATCATGAAGTAAAAGATGTCTTGGCATTATGCTACAAACATTTTGTGTATGAGTCTGGGACAGGTAAACACGGGCTTCAACGAATTTCCAATGGCGACTGGAATGATATGGTGGTGCATGGGTATGTTCATAAAAAAAAAGTCAAAGATGTACAAAAACACGGGGAAAGCGTTCTAAACGCGGCAATGGCAATATATACCTTACACAATTACAAAGAAATGTTGTTGTTTATTGGAGATCTAAATTTAGCAGAAGAAGTTGGAACATATGCAGACAAGCAACGAGAAGCAGTAAGTAGACAATGGGCTGGAAAATGGTTTAAACGAGCTTGGCTTTCGGAGGAATATGGATGGATCGGAGAGAAAAAGTTATGGCTCGAACCTCAATCCTGGGCTATCCTAGGAAATGCAGTATCTGAAACACAATTACCGATATTGCTTGAATCAATAAATAAGGAGGTAAGAAGCCCCAGCAAAATCGGAGCAATGGTCTGTAATGAAATTGATAAAAAGAAAGCAGAATCCCATGGTTCCGGAACTAATGCAGGAATTTGGCCGTCCATAAATGGAACATTGATCATGGCTCTTTCAAAAGTGAATGGAGAATTTGCATGGGATGAATGGAAGAAAAATACATTAGCAATGCATGCAGAAAGTTATCCTGAAATCTGGTACGGGATTTGGAGTGGTCCAGACACATATAACTCCGAACTTTCGAAAACACCTGGTGGAACTGGATTTGTAGATCCAGATGAACCGAATAAATCTGAAGATGCTGTATCTCAATTAACCCCGGTAAATTGGACGGATTTTCCTGTAATGAATATGCACCCGCACGCTTGGCCTCTATATAATATAACAAGTTTGATGGGGATTCGATTCTCCAAGGAAGGTGTGATTCTTAGTCCCAAAATTCCCAAGACCGAGTTTATGTTTAATACACCTTTAATAGGATTTATTCAAACCAAATCAGAAATATCTGGATGGTACAATCCATGCAACTTGGGTAAATGGAGAATTGAAATTCAACTGAATCCAGAACTCTTCTCTCGATACTCTCACATTGAGATTAATGGGAAATCAGAACCGATTTCCTTAAAAGAAGGTGGTATTGAATTTTGGGGCGAGTCTATTGAAAATACCTCAATCAAATGGAGGTTATTCTAATATTATCAGTTGTCGTTGAGGATATTGGACGAACGTCATCCATTGGATCGATTTGGGTGGAAGTCCAATAATTCTCCCTTTTTAATCTAAATTCTAATCCCTTTTGAATAGACTATCCCATTTTATGGGATCTTTATTTTCAAGTTCGATTGATACCCTTAGATCAAATTCCACTAAATTCTTTGCACTCCATTGGATTTTTCCCAGTTGATCATATCTACCATGACTTATCAGAACGTTTTTTGGGTTATATATAACTAAATATATCCCATAACCGTCACCAAATTTCTCCAGAAAATCTTTATCATCAAAATAAACACGAAATTCACCGGATTCGTTGGAATTTGTTTCTCCGATCATTTTTTCAAATAATAATTGGTCAATAGCAAAGATTTCCATCCTGAAATTTGCTAAACCCGTGCCATCTAATTCACGAATTATCTTACCTGAAACTTCGAGTGTCATAAACTGTAGTGATTGATTTCACTAAATAATAATTGTGCAAATAAAAGAAAAGAAAGCATTGGATTAAATGTAATTATATTTATGTTATACCTTTACTCTCTAGGAATTTCTTAATGAATACAGGTTTGCCCGTTTCAATCGATTCTTGAGCGGCAGCTCCTAAGACTATTGACCAGAATCCTTCTTCAACTGTTGCAATCTCTGGAACATTTTCAAGAGTACTTTTACCTTCAATCTTATCCATGAACTTAATGAAATTGTAAAACGAGGCGCCATTATGTCCAGTTTTGGCAACAAATTCTGGATAAGTAGGATATGTAATTCTTGATGGATAATTTTCTCCACGATATACTTCCAACATAGTTTTTGGAACATTGTTATCGAGAAAATCCTCATTTTCATACGCACGAAGTCTTCCCTGGTCTCCACAAATAGTAATTTCTTCGTAAGTTTGAGGCGCGAACATACATAAGTTAAAACCTGCTTGCACACCATTTTCATATTCTGCAATAATCATTGCATTATCCAAAATATCGGATTTTTTACCTTCATACTTGAAGTTTTTATAATTAACTGCTTGTGTACCTGTAGCATATACTTTTTTTGGTTTGGATTGAGCGAAAAGATTCATAAGATCCATATAGTGGCAGCATTTCTCTACAATAGTTCCACCGCTGAATTTATTGAATTTATTCCACTGATTCACTTTATCTAAGAAAGGGATTCTATGTTCCACAATATTAATAAGTTTGACATTTCCTAAGCTATTTCGTTCAAATGATTCATGAATTGCTTCGGAATACATGGCTTTAAAGCGATATTGAAGACCGATTTGGAATATAGCTTTATGCTGATTAGCTATCTGCATCATTTCGTAGGCATCTTCAACAGTTGTACACATTGGCTTCTCCATGAATACATGTTTATCTGGTGCCACTTTTGCAATCACTCGAGCAACATCAATGTGAGTGTAATTCGGGCTAGAAACGATCAATCCGTCCACCTCGGGATCGCTGCAAGCTTCTTCTAATGTTGCATATACTTTCATACGATTTCCTGTGTCCCTTGCTGCAAGTAATTTATTAACTTTAATAACACGCTCGTTGGGGTCATATATTCCGTGAATCTCGCTTCTTCCCTCAAGATGGCAGACGTTGATATGTTCAATCCCCATCATCCCAGCTCCAATAACGTTGAATTTATATTTTCGGTCAAGTGGGGAAGAAAGATATCGATCCTTATCATCGAGATATTTCCATCTCATATCTTGTGAGAGGATACGGCTTTTATATTCGTGGGCTTCAAG
>SDNX01000087.1 GCA_004524545.1 Promethearchaeota archaeon | reverse complement strand
CCGGATTCAGAGTACCAGGGTCAATATTTATGTATGGGTCGATCTTCATTATAGAAACGTTAAAATCCCGAAATTGCAATAATTTACCTATACTTGATGTAGTTACTCCCTTTCCTATACCGCTAAGTACTCCTCCCGTTACGAATATATATTTTGTCGTCATCTACGTTTCGCTTCTTAATTGTCCTATACCAAAAATATATGTTATTCATTACTCCCTAAAAAACTTAATCTCTAAGGTGTTTTTAACAATAAGAGAATAAAAAAAATGGAAAATGTAATTTTATGTACGTACACGTCGTGGATTATAGTGCAATGAAAGTTCCTTTGGCCAGACGGGGAAATTCTTCAAAAATCTCATTTTCTTTTTTGCACGGCGATATTTATCTTCTTTTTCCATCACAGACATTTTAGTCGCATCTTTATGATAATCTCGTAAAGTTTTCATTGCTCTGTGTACTCTTCGGTATTGTCTATAAATTGGATGGAAATATTTCAAGCTTGCTGCAAACATAATTAATACTCGTTGGAACACATAATTCCTTCGGAGATATTCCCACGGATCCTGGAGTTCCCCATTTTTATCAGGTTTGGGTTTCATGAATTTAATATCGACTTTTCCTCCAATGTTTAAAGCAACATCGTTGATGAATGCAATCTTTTGCATGGTTCTTCCATCAAATACGAAGTAATCTTGACCTGGTGTGAATCGTCTCCCTTCGATGATATAAGGTACCGTTGTATTTGTTTCATCATCAATAAGGGGGAATACATATCGATCTCCGATTATTGTGTGCACTCGCATTACTGGTACTCTGTATTTGAACCCGGGAATATCCACGTAGAAGAATGGGAGTGGATTACGTCTCCGTCGATCTCCAAATGTCATAGTGATCGACATAACTTGAGAATCTTCAAAACTACCTGTCCATCGTCCTTTCATACTTCCCTCCTGCTTTCGCCCCAATCCAACGAATGTTTTGACCATTAATTTTCGTAGTATTCGTGCAAATTTCTTTGGATCGTAATCAGAATATCGATCGTTTACAATTTGCATTATCTTGGATTTTTTACTCGTGTCCCAAAACTCTTCGTCAATCGTGACAATTTCTTTATAATTCTCTTTCTGACGATTTTCGCCCCACCCGGTGTGAAAAACCACTTCTCCAATAACTTCTGTCGTCTTGGTGAATTGCCGTGATTTAGATTGATATTGCGCATCTTGACGTATACCAATTTTTGCATCATGGAGGGAAGTGGCCCATAGATCTACTTCTATAAGGGTATAATCCTTGCCTTCAGCTGAAATTTTCTTCTCGATTTCGATATCTTCCTCTCGGTATGAATCGTATTGCTCAGCTTCATCACCGATATCTTTGTCTTCGTGAATTTCTTCTTCTTCTTCTTCAAAAATCATTTTTTCTTCATTCCTTATCATTACTATTTTGGTGATATGACAATGAAACAATTGTAGACTGAAAATATAAACTTAATGCGGAGGTTTTATCGTGGGACTGATCCTAAGATATTATTTACTTAATTTTCCATGAATCGGTTGTGAAATACAATTTTGTTGATAGGTAATCTTGCTGGTCTTTCGATTTCAGTTTTTCTTTGCTTATCTGATAGAAATTCGAGGTTTGAATTCTTCTTACCTACAATAATTAAGGTAATCACATTGTAATTAGTCGGAATTGATAGGATCTCATGGACGAGGTTAGGATTATATCCCGCTATTGGGTGAGCAACAAGCTCTAATTCGGTTGCTTGCAATACCAGATACGATACAGCTTGACCGATGTCAAATAAATAATATTCTCGGTTATACTCGTCTCTATCAATGATACAATCATCCTCTTTTTTCGCAAACGCCACAATAATCATAGAAGCCTTAGTCGCCCAAGTCTGATTACTTGAGGTTAAAGCTGTAAATAAATGCTTCAGCAACCTTTCTTCATATACAAAAATGAAACGCCATGGTTGATAATTGAAGCATGATGGTGCAAGAGAAGCAGCATTTCCCAAAGTATCTATTATATCTTGTGTAATCTCCATTTTTTTGAGGGATCTATAAGCTCTTCGAGTTTCAATTGCAGTTTTAACATCCATAATTCTCACATTGATATTCTTGCAAACCGATTATCAATAGAATAAATTCTTGATTTAATATAGTTATTCATTCCGCCGTCTTCTCTGTTAACGATCATCTATTTGATTTAATTTTAGACGGATCAAAAATTTAACATAGAACTGAATTAACACGACTCAATTTTTCCACCAGTATAATCTAACTTGCAGATTTCACTGAGATATCCTTTTTTCTTAAGTAAATATTGAATATTATAGAGTTTCTCTTTGGGTCCAAGAGTGATTACACTACCACCCGCTCCTGCACCAGTGAGTTTCGAACCAAAAGCACCATTGTTTCTTGAAATTGCGATGATATCATCAATTAAAGGCGTAGATAATCCCATTGTCGATAGAATCTTTTGATTATTATCACATATTTCCCCCAATCGGAGAAAGTCTGCATCCTTTATAGCAATAATTCCTTCTTCAACGATTTTTCCGATTTTCTGAAACGAACCTTCCAATTCGTCTTTTTTTTCTCTGATTGAATGTATTATTTGGCCAGTGTTATGAGGACTTCCAGAATAAGTAATTAAAATGGGGAATTTTGGGATGATTAATTTCTCACGCAATCCATTCTGATATACTATTGCACCCCCTGATGAACAAACAGTATTATCAATACCAGATGGAGTTCCATGGACAATTTTTTCCATTAAAAATGCAATATTATTGATTTCTGTAGATGATATTTTCAAATTAAACATTTCAGTTGCAGCAGTTAGGAATGCAATCGAAGTAGAAGCAGAAGATCCTAGACCCGATCCTTTCCATAAATCTGAGTAAATGCGAACCGATAGGTTATTGATAAGAGACCCAAATTCTTTGGAAACAGTATTTAAACCCTCATAGAACTGCCTATAGGAATTAGGAATATGTTCTTTCATATCAGTAATATCATCAAAATTAAGATCAACTCCGTGATCAGGTACACTGAAATGAATTTCATTATCTGTCAATTTCTCCATTGTGCAATAAGAACGCTTCTCTAAAGCGACAGCAATCGCCGGATAACCATATACTACAGAGTGCTCCCCTAACAAAATGCATTTTCCTGGTGCTGATGCAGTGATCATAGCCCTTGCCTTTTTTAAATGAATTTTCGTTTATGGAGTTTCATATGGGACTGTTGTATCCCCTCATCTGCTAAAGCTCGAAGAGCAGAAACGTTCTGTGCCAACCCAACTGCTCCGGCAATTTGAATTAATTCAGACGCGGTTGCTACATCTAAGATTTTCAAGGCGATTTTGCTTACGGGATGAACATTCGTGATTCCCCCCACCACACCCATCGATAGTGGTAGAACTAATTTTCCCATCAAATTACATTCCTTATCTAAGTGAAATTTACTTAATGGTTCATATTTTCCCCTCATGGATGCATACGCATGTGCCGCTGCTTCGACAGCACGAGTATCGTTACCTGTGGCTAAAGACAAAGCAGTAATTCCATTCATAATCCCTTTGTTATGCGTGACCGCTCTATACAGGTCTGCTTCCGCAAAAGCACATAAATCTAAAATTCGATTCACTATCTTCTCCCCTCCTAACATGTCCCTATCAAATATTGCTGTGCAAGTAGCAACTCTCTGGATTGGAAAATTTGAGATAATTTTTGCCTGAATTTTGCTACTGAGTTCATTTTTAAGTATTATACCTAAATTTTCCATCATTGTATTTACAATATTTGCTCCCATCGCATCCACAACATCTACATCTACATCTAAAATAACCATTTCTCCCCGTGATGTGGAGATTTTACGAATATTGACATCCTTAGCTCCTCCACCCAAAGATACCAAAGTAGGGTGGTGAGTATTGATTTCATTTAATAGAGTATCTTTTTGAGAAAGAATAATCTGGTCAATTGCTTCTTCTTTTTTAGGAATAACTTGAATTTGCCCAATAACAATGTTTTTGACAGGGTCACAAGTAAACCCTCCATATTTCCGGGCTAGCTTTGCTCCATTTGAAGCAGCTGCAACTACTGATGCCTCTTCTGTGACCATAGGTATAAGGTAATCCTTGGAATTTACGAGAAAATTTGTAGCAATAGAAAAAGGTAACGAAAATCCTCCGATTACATTTTCCGAACTCTTATCTTTTAGCTCACTCCCCAAGTTTCCTCCATTTTTCAGAAGCTGTAATTCATTGTCAGTCAAATCTGAAAGCTTTTTTATAATATCTAGTCGTTCTTCCATAGAAAGATTATAAAATCCGGGGATTCTGGATTTGCTAGCAGAATTTTTCAATATCATCATCCAATAGGTGAGCTAGATTAGAATCTGAAGTAATTAATTTACTGGGACCCCCAATGGATCCTTTGTATATTTTTAAATCTCTATCGATTATGTTGTCCAACTCTTCCAAGATTTCCTCTTCAAATTTTTTGAAAGTTAGAAGAACGACAGAAGGTCCCGTATCAATGCTGTAATACAATGGAATTCCCTCCATTCGTTTTTTTAATACATAATTCATTAGTTCTAAGGTTTCTTCTGTCCAATACCTCTGACCTAATCCTGCAGAAATATGAATCTCATGAAGTTTTCGAGAATCTTCTTCTGCCAACATCCCAATTTTCTCTAAGTCCTCATTATATATTGCTTTGAGGAAATCGAATACTGAATTTTTACGTGATAAACACCACGCTAGGTATAAAGGGGATGTAGCAGCAATTTTATGCGCTTCTGATGTGGTTATTGAGGATTTAATCGGTATTGAAATTAGCAATACCTTCTTTATAAATTCCTCATGCTGCGGTTTGTCTAACCGCAGTGCAAAACTATGCCAGGTGTCGTTTTGTGGACTACTCATCCACAATCCTATACCTCCAACGCTACTACGTGAGGCAGAACCGGATAAATATCTCGAAAAAACGCTTTGAAATCGAACGTTGTTTACATATTCTGTTTTGTGATTATAAAGGATGGAAAATGCTGCTTTTGCAATAGCGGCACCACCTGCTGCAGAAGTTCCTAATCCTTTTCCTTCTATAGGGTAATTTGATGAGGTTTCTATATTTTTTGAAATTACTATTGCTTTAGTTTCGATATTGGAGTATTTACGGATTAAATTTAATTGATATACTACACGATTGTATTCCAAGTTATTGGATTTTTCAACCCCGTTTAAAATTAATTTATCCTGTGTCAAATAGGGGTCAAATTTCAAATAAGTAATCGTAGAAATTGCTCCATTGTTAAGTGAAATACTTGGAAAAAAGGCAATTCTGTTTACGGGATCAAACATACCGTGGTATTTTAATAATCCTTGAATGGGATGAGCAAGAGA
Source organism: Promethearchaeota archaeon (assembly GCA_004524545.1). Taxonomy (GTDB): domain Archaea; phylum Asgardarchaeota; class Lokiarchaeia; order Sigyniarchaeales; family Promethearchaeaceae; genus AMARA-1. Next base: position 4,782 of record SDNX01000087.1, on the reverse strand, counting down.
AAATGCCTCTCCAGAGATTTTTTCTGCCTTCTGAGGCTCTGGGATGGATTCTATAATATACTGGGTCTGAATTAGTTTTAGAAGAATTTCTTGGTAATCTTGTACTAAACGGGGATAAATTGAAGATAAGTTATGAATGTTCATTATAAATCGGTATCCAATTCAATAAACCTCGAGTTTCACCTCCTTCTTCCTTAGAGGAATAAGTACGTCTTAATTCAAATTCTAATTTAACACCAATTCCAGGTTCTCCATTCACTAATACGTATCCGTTTTTTAATGGGCTAAGATCATGATTATCGAATGGTTTTAGAACAGATTCTAATTTCGCACTACTTGGAAAAATTAAAAGATTTCGACCTGAATGACCTTTCGGGCAATAATCAATACCTTGGATCGGGGATAATAAACAACCTTCGTCACAATATGCTAGACTATATCCGGGAAGGGTTGATGTTGATTGAATTTTCACCCAAGTTAAAGCGGGATGAGATATATTAAGTTTAATTTCTTCATATTCTTGAATTGATTTTTTTATTTTATCTTTCATGATGTCCCGAACGGTGGGTGGATTTTGAAGTATTTCAGTATATTTTTCATTGATTTTGATTAATCCTGAAATACATGTTGCTCCAGAACCGTACGAACCAAAATATACAATATCGTTAGGTTTCAGGCTTGACTCTAACAAGTATTGCAATTGTGCCCATAAAGATGCCGAGTACATATTCCCAAAATACATGGGTATATGCAGTTGGGGTAAAACTGTATTTTTTATAACATCACGCAATCGCATCTTCATGGATTCCATCTCTTCTGAATTCGATGTGTATTCAGCGAGTTTATCGACGATGAAATCAGGTAAAATCGAAATCTTACTAAAAATTCTATCTAATGTTTTGGGTTTCGGAAACCGGGTATATTTACTAATTTTTTTCTCAATCCGGTAGATCCAATTCTTAGAAATGAGCTTATACATTAATTTCAAAGGAAGACGTGCATATGGCCCATGAAAAATGAAATAATCTGCATTAATATCCCCAACTTGTTTCTCCAAATTCTCATATGCTTGCATTTGCAAATTGAGATAGGATTTTACGGAATATTTCCCGAACACCTGAGCGTTCTTTTCTCCTTTCAGTCGAAAAAAATCATCCACATTACCTGAAACTTTTCCAAAAGATCTTGAAAATGATGCGATCCTGGGATTCTTAGAAATAACAAGGGCTACTGCTCCAGCTCCTTGTGTAGGTTCTCCTTTACTGTTTTTTTCATAAGTTGCAATATCAGTTATAATAACTAGAGCCTTTGTCACTACCCCCAATTCAACTAAGGAAATTGCATCAAGAATCGCTAAAGTCCCCGAAGCACAAGTATTCATAATATCTTGGGTTAAACAATTAGGAGAAATATCTAAAAGTTCTGTAAATATATTGGAAATTGATTTTGCAGCATAAGTCTCCGTTTCGGTACCTACGAATACACCATCTATTTCCTTAGAATTGATTTTTCCTCTTTGTAATGCAATTCTTGCTGCATGGAATCCTAAAGATATCACATCTTCATTAATATCTGCGAATCTGAGCTCTTTGAGGAGTAAACCCTCTTCAAATTTATTGGGGGATACATTCCGAGCTTTAGCCAATTCCGCCAGTTCGATATAAAAACGTGGGGCATAAAATCCGATGGAATCAATTCCCACGTTTAGCAAGTCTTGCATAATTCGATTAACATTAATACGTCCCCTCATAAAAAATTAATTGAGCAGTTATTTACATAAATTCATGGAATGAAAAATGAGTAATCTAAATGATATATCCACTTTGGATGAGTTGTATTTGGGGTTTAAGGATTTAATCCCGGTCCATTTGGGTCTGATATTAGACGGAAACAGAAGATGGATAAAACAACAAGGTATTACAGATGTAACAAAAGGTCATTTGGCAGGATATCAAACATTGAAGCAAATATTATATCCCATTTTTCAATCTGGTGTACATTATTTGAGTGTATATGCTTTGTCCAACGAAAATATTCGTAACCGATCTGAGAAAGAAGTTAAATTTCTGTTTAAACTTATCCTTCGTGGTGTGAAAGATGTTCTTGCTGAACCCCTGATAAAAGAAAAAAGGGTACGAGTTCGTTTAATTGGGCGATTGCATGAGTTACCTGAGGATATTCAGCAAGAAATCGAAAAAATGAACCTTGCAACCAAAGATTATCATGATAATTTCATTAATTTTTGCGTTGTATACAATGGTCAAGATGAACTAGTCGATGCTGTAAAAAAGATCGTGGAATCTGAAATACTTCCGGAAAAAATATCCCGGGATACTATCAAACAAAACCTTTACACCCATGATTTTCCCGAATTAGATTATATAATCAGAACTGGAATGGATGATGGTGCTAGATTATCAGGTTTCTTATTATGGGATTCTAGTTATGCAGAATTCAAATTTCGCAACGAATTATGGCCCGATTATGATGAAAAAATGTTATTAGAGGACCTGAAAGAGTACTTGGAGCGTAATCGAAGAAAGGGTAAATAATTTTTCATCACAATTTTCTGTTTGGAGTTCCGAGAAGTCTATAAAAAATAGTTGAATCCCATCATTTCAATTGATTTTATAATATTCAATTTGATATTTTTTGTGATATACTACATCATGAGTATGAATTCAAAGAATGCAATCCCAAATCATCTTGTAGGAGAAACCTCTCCGTACCTGAAACAGCATATGTACAATCCTGTTGATTGGTATCCATGGGGAAAACTTGCTTTTGACAAAGCTAAGAGTGAAAACAAACCTATTTTTTTGTCTATAGGCTATTCTACTTGTCATTGGTGTCATGTTATGGCTCATGAATCATTTGAGGATAAAAAAATTGCACAATATCTAAATGAACACTTTGTGTCTATTAAATTAGATAGAGAAGAGCGACCAGATCTAGACCAAATTTATCAACACGTCATTCAGATGATGGGTCGAAGAGGAGGATGGCCCCTCTCTATTTTTATGACTCCAGATAAAAAACCGTTTTTTGCAGGAACTTATTTTCCAAATGTAAGGAAATACGGGATGGATAGTTTTTCTGAAGTTTTAGAGAAAATAGTTTCATTGTTCGAAAAGCGACGTCATGACGTTGTACACACAGGAAATCAGATAATAGACGCATTGGGGAAAATTTCTACCAAGTCTGACTCAACTGGTGTGGATGAGATCAGTATGGATATGCTAGAATTGGCAATGGTTAGTTTAGAAGCTTCATTTGATTCCTATAATGGAGGATTCGGTGCAGCCCCTAAATTTCCAAACTTTCCAATCTTGCTTTTTATTATTCGTGAAATTGCGGAGAATTCCACCCTCAATCCGAATAAATATACCCGTGTAAAAAAAGAGTTGGAATATACTTTGGATCAAATGGCCGCTGGGGGAATCTATGATCATCTGGGTGGTGGGTTCGCAAGATACTCCGTGGACGACCAATGGATGATACCTCACTTTGAAAAAATGCTATATGACAATGCATTAGCCTTGCAAGTGTATTCGGAAGCGTATTACTTATATCAAAAACCCCGTTATAGGGATTTAGTACGTGAAACCGTCGATTGGGTTATTCGAGAAATGTATCATGAAAAAACTGGCTTCTATTCAGCAGTGAATGCAGATAGTGAAGGTGAAGAAGGTAAGTTTTATGTGTGGACGAAGTCCGAATTAGAGGACGTAATACCTCCTGAAAAACGAGATTTATTTTTCAAAGTATATGGAGTCACCGAAAAAGGAAATTTTGAACATTCTACTAATCATCTACATGTAGTAGATAAAAAATTAGCAGAAGACCACAGAATTGACTTCAGAAACATTCTCGATTCTCTTGAAGTTATTCGAAGAAAGCGAATTCCTCCGAGTTTGGATAATAAAATACTCACGGCTTGGTCAAGTCTTATGATCAAGGGACTTTATTCCGCTTATCGAATTTTACATGATTCAAAAATTAAAGAGATTGCACATACCGTTATTAGGTCAATACACGAGCATATGTTTTCTCCCGAAGAAAAAAATCTCTATAGGGTTCTGGATGCCAATACCATGATTCCTAAAATAATAGGCCATCTCGATGATTATGCATATTTCATTCAAGCTTTATTCGAAGATTTTCAATACTTTCCCGATCCCACGACTTTGACTTTGATAAAAGAATTGCTAGACATCACGTATGATCAATTCTGGGATGGGAATGAAAATGGATTCTTTTATTCCAGTTCACTAAACTTAGACACTTTTATACGCTTGAAGACTGGGTCAGATATGCCATTACCCAACCCGAATTCTGTTATGGCAGAAAATTTATTACAATATCATTTCTATATTGCGGACCCTGATGACCCTACTTATCTGGAGCGCGCAGAACAGACAATACTCTCCTATATTGAAACTGCATATTCTCACCCTACAGGATTTGGAGCTGCTCTTATTGCTGCCCAATGGTATCTATATGGTTCAACAGATATTGTAATCACTGACGAGAAAAAAACAGAAGAAGAGATTTACGCTACTATTCATAACTTTTTCATCCCTCGTCTTCATCTGTGGAATAAAAAAGAGATTCCCTTGGAGTTACACTCGTTCTCAAGGAAGTTTGACTTAAACTCCAAATATTCTTTCTTTTTTTGCTTAAACTTCAATTGTCTCCCTCCAACGTCAGATTGGGATGTATTTCTGAAACAATTGAATGAACAACTAATCAAACTTTTATGAGTTTTTTGAATTTGTTTTT
>SDNX01000014.1 GCA_004524545.1 Promethearchaeota archaeon | reverse complement strand
CCCCCATGGGATTATTCCTCACAAATACTAATGGATTAGTATATCACTTAAGAAGTGACTTCATGGAAGGTTCATCCACCAAGAGCATCACCAAAGTGCAATTAGAGAAGGAAGTAATGTCCAATATTGTGGTGGTGAGGGATTGGATCTGTATGTCAGGAGCAGAAACTCTCTCTTTTATTTTTACAAAGGATATGCGAAAGCGGAGTTCGAGTCATTTAGACGATACTCTAGCACGGTGTGTAAAAGAGCACGAGTATGGTGTCATCTCTGGAGACGATTTAGGTAAGTTACGATTCTGGAAAATCGGAGAAATTGAGGTACATCGGGAATAAGTATCTCATATATGAGTTTAAAAATTGAACTCCAAAGGAACATTTAAAAAATGATATTTTTTTCTTACGGGTTTAATTTCCCATTAAATCACACTTATAGAATCACCCCCCGATTAAGTATTTAGATACTAATTCATATTCCGTTCAAATTGTGACTATAAATTGCACAATTCATTAAGGGATCCAAACCCACCTTTATCACGTAATGAGTAAGGATAATAAGTTAAGATTTGATGGATACTATGTTTCTGTTTGGACAGACGCCGAATCGTTTGTATTCAGGAATATTGCGGTTAAACGAGACAATTACTTGCGGTTTTATGAAGATGGAGAAGTAATAGCTGCAACAATTAAGCCTTTAAGTACGTCAGAACTAAGAGAATGGGTTGTCAATGATTTTTCGCGCTGGACAAAAGAAGATTTTCTAAAATTAGGAAGACCAGAATATTATAATGTAAATGATGATCCAACTCATCCTTATATGATTACAGATTTCACTTTAGATAAGAAATCCCGTATTAAATTCGACTTTAAATGGTATCGTGCTGGAAGTAATGGTTTTACGAATTATGAGGGGGTACTTGTCGATGATACAATCGAGGTTATGATCGAATCTACGGGAGGAAAACAGCATAAAGAAATTTTCAAATTTGTTTCCTTAGATGAAATCAAGTACACGACTCGAAAGCATAGTGATTTATATAAGAACTTTGTGCTACACCATTTCACCAGTCATTTCGGCGGAAAGCCCAAAATTTTTGAAGGAGATATTGGTTTAGAGAAAATTATCCCGCATTTTGATATGTATTACATCCCTCCAAGTAAGCTTCATCCGTATTATGCCGTATTTACTTGTGGAATGGGAGAACATAGTATGACCACTCGACATGATGATTTAAAATATGCAGAACTCTGCCTTCTGCTTCCGCCAGATTGGAAAATTACAGGTTTTAGTCAAGTAGATTCTGTTGCATTGCAACCGTTTAGATCTCTAATGTTGGGTGGGCGCTACCCTTTTCAAAATAGGATATTTCTCGCAGACGGTCATGTTGTAATAATAAAGGATAGTTCTCGGAGTGTTAATTTTAGTTCGGAGCTAATTACTCGATTTTCATCTGCTTTCGGTGTCAAAAACAGCTTGAATTCAATAATAATCGACAATCGGAAAATTAATGTGTACGGAGTAGTTCAACTGTTCCCTGAGGAATTGAATTTCAAAATAGCAGTCGGTTCAGATCAATTATTGAATAAATTCAAAGACGTTGGCATAAATCCTTACATCTTTGCTCCCACTCGTGAAAATTTGCTCTCAGGAGTAAGTAAAACAAAATCAGAAATCGCGAAGAACAAACATAAACTTCATCCACTCTCGCTCATAGATTGGCATGTTTTGTTAGATCGCCTTATTGAAGAAAAGGAACCCAGGAACATATCTGCTGTGTTAACCAGAATGGAAGAACTCTTTCCCGAAGATTACCTGTTGTGTTTTAAAAAGGCAATTCTTGCATCGAAATCGAGAAACGAGAATAATTCCCTAATAGAACAAAGTTTCAAGGATGCAGTAGAACGAAATGCAGATTTCGCTCATAGCTGGTACTTATTGGGAAATCTTTATGTTGACCGTAAGAATTGGGATAAAGCTATATGGGCTTACACGAATTATACTCAGCTAAGGCCTGATGATCCCGAAGCTTGGAAAACTTTGAGCACTCCCTATGTCCATTCGGGTCTTTTTGAGAAAGGTTTAGAAATCTTACAGACTGCAAAGGGACTCAACCAAAATGATCCTGAGATAAGTGTGATGATTAAGAAAATTGAGGTAGAATTAGGGATGATATAAGCCCTAACAAGTTATATTATTCTCAAATTTAATATTTCATTCTTTTTTTACATGTATACTCCTACTCTTCAGATCATGCTTATTGATTACAAATTAGCATGGCAAAGTTTTTTTCACAAGTCTGTAGATACACTATGTTCACAATAGTTTTTTGGTGATAAAATAAATGAGTCATTATAAAGTGGAATTCGTCGAGGTTCGTAAGAAGAAAGGAAAAGAGTTTCTTCATGTCAAGATCTTGGATCAGATGATCGGATTTTTTGATGAGGAGGATCTAAGTGCAGGAGTGAAAGAGGGAGATATAATATCATGCAACATTATTCAAAAGGGAAAATTTCTCAATGGATCAAATCTCAAAATTATCGATGGAGACACAAAGGACGTTTCAATTGAGATCGAATTAAAAATCGATCAGATAATTGATCAAAAAGGAGAACGTCCCATTTATGATAGTCAATCAAAATTACATGCGGGTCCACGAATCTATCATTTTGAGGTAAAGGATACTAGTAAGGGAGACAAGTTTCTTGTCATCACGGAGCAATCGGGCAAAAAGAAGAATAGAATATTCATTTTTGATGACCATGCGAAAAATTTTGCAGATAAGTTTTCATTTTTCCTCGAAAAAATCAAGAAGAACTAGTCATAGGTTAAAGCTCTCTCGATTTTTATATTTTTCATGCTGTTATAGAATTTGTGTATCTCATCAATAGCGAGAATTTTAGGTCAGTTTTAGCCAGTCTTGCTTTAACCAGTTAGCTTAACCTGCTAACTAATTCATTTTTCGATTTCGTCATCTTGTTCTCCGAAATAACCACTTGATGTAGGCAATCTGCTAGTTGGCTCAATTTTCTTTAAATATAAAACTTGAATATATACTAGTATAACACAAAAACCTAATCCTCACGGAGGTAAAAACCAAAATGAATGCTTATATGATAGAAAAATACGCCGAACAAAAAATAAATGAAGAACGAAAAAGAAACTGGTAGAAAATTTTAACCGGATTAAATCTAATCCATTTTTCTTCACCTTTTGGAAGAAAAATATCTGCGAAAAAGTGGTCTCAAAATCATATGTATATGAAACGTATTATAATAAATATATAATAAAACCATCACCTATATGGAGGTAACCAAACTATGACCGATTATATTATTGAGAAATATGCCGAATATAAGAGAAATGAAATTTTAAAACGAAAGTGGTAACAAATTTCTCTTTTTTTGGATCATCTCAAAATTTCATGATATTCCGCATCAAACCCATAGTGGATAGGGGAAAATTATTCTGCCAATTTTCCTCTTTTCCACTAAATTCCCGTTATCCTCAATTTTTCCTGGTTCTCTATGTATCTAAAAATCTCTTTTGCATTGTTAGAAAAAATAGATATTTGGAAATTAATTAGATTGTTTGTGCTTTAGGCGTTCTTGGGGCGATATATTTCGTTTTTTTCGTTTTTTCACACCAATTACAATTCCTGCAGTTGTCCCCCCAACTATGAGGGTTCCTCCACCAATTGTCAATCCTAATCCTAATGGAGAAGTAAAGAAATTATATGAAATCGAATTTGCGACGACAATCTGAATGGTACCCACTAGTTTCGCATTGTTATCTTCTTCATATTCATCCAATTCATTAAACGGATCTATAATAAAACCGATACGATACCGATTATTTGGAACCGAACGAGGAATATTCCCATACCAATTTACCGCCTTTGATTCAAGTACATCCAAATTTCCTATTGTTTTTGTCCCAATAAGATAATCGTCTAAGGTGAGTTCGCTATCATTGGTCAAATAAAAGCCAACGGTGAGTTCTTCAACATCCATCCGCCCCAAATTTTCAATATCCGATAAAATTCGGAATTTTGTTTGTCCTTTATACAGGTACTGCCATGGTTCTGCGGTTGTATCCCAGAAAATGGGTCGAAATTCAGGTTTCTCAACGGGATCTTCGTCTTGGCCAATCCAGGATGCTAATTGATTATATACATCTTGACTGATACGAGTTCCAAAATTGGATCCTGCACCATCTCCTTGACCGTATTCATATGCTAGAATTGAGATTATATATTCTCCACTAGAATTTTTGGTCCAAATTGCGCTACCTGATTGCCCTCCATAGGTATCTAGCTTGAACCAGTGATTCCACTCATCCGCTGAAGTTCCTACATCAGTTGTGTTATACATAACATACCCCCCACTTAGATCACCTGGGTATCCTGCTGTATATACTTTCGACGTGTAAACAGGATCAAATCTATTATATGTGGCAACTCCCATATACCCAGTAGTCGCTCCAATTGGTTGAGCTAAAGTAACAAGAGCGTAATCGTACTGTGAAGAAGCAGAAATTAGCCACTCCATGGGCATTCGAATATGGCGTGCATAATAACTTCCATATGGCTCATATGACCCAGTTTTTCCTGGAATTATTTCCATTGAGGTAACAAGTCCGCCATCCGCAATTATATAACCCACATGAGCAACGGTTAAAACATGAGTGTCATCAATAATAGCGCCAGATCCCATATATCTAGGACCATCAGGAGTAGTTACATAAATTTTTACTACACTACTAAATGGAAAAGCGGTAGTGTCGGCGACTACTGCGCGATCATCCGGGGGAAAAATGGTGGAAGCTCGAATAGTATCATAAATGGATAAAGATGAAGAGCCCAATTCGGAAGCTGCAGCGGCTAGCATATCCCCGATATGACCATTATAGGTCGGTTTTATTCCCTTTTTTGGTTGAAACAGATCGGGATCGTATTCTAAACCATCTAAAGCATCCTTATTACTGATTATCTTTTTCGTGCGTGTTTCCAAATCAAATTCTACAAAAGAATTCGGCTCATAAGAACTCCAATCAATCGCTGCAAAATCTTCATCAGATAAATATGTGTGATCATCTAGTGATGTCAAAGGATCTAAGGTAGTTTCAACGGGTAAATAATCTGAATGGCGTTGAGGCTGTACCATAAATTCGAATGGGTTCAACGGAATGAATTTTTCATTAGGAGATGACATCGGAGCAGTCCCTATTAGAAGGAGCATAAAAACCCCAAAAATCATAAAATAGTAACCTTGTTTCTTCATGATGATAACCATCTAAAATTCTACAATCATCATAGCTATGCGATACTTATATTTTTGTGTAGGTTTTTTCATTTATGAAACCCATCCTTCCACTATATATAGTAATCGTTGAGGAATTTGGGATTGTAAATTATATGCAGAATTAAAATTAAAAAAATAGAAAATTGAGGAAAAAAATTCAGTTTAATTCGTATAATCTTGATAGGATGAATATTCATTTGATAGGCGATTTCTTCTTCGACGTCTTTTCACTGATGAAATAATCAAGATAGTCGGTATTAGCACTAAAACAGCTACACCACCTATTATTATTCCCGTTCCTAACGGAGTCCAAAAAAATTCTTGAATAGCTGTGGAACTGACTAATATCCGGATGGAACCTACAGTTCCAGAGTTATCCTCTTCATCGTATTCAGGAATCGTATTATCCGGATCAATTATCCATCCGATATAGTATTGCCCATTGGGAACTTCTTTAGGAACCGTTCCAAACCAATCCATTTCAACGGATTGAAGAATTCCAATGGTCGCAACAGTTTCAGTTCCTAATAAGTAATCGTTTATGGTGATGTTGTTATCTTGCGATAAATAAAAGTTCACTTTCACTGCTTCTGACGCAATCGCACCGACATTTTCTACATCCGTCAAAATTCCCAGTATGGTATTCTTTTTATATATTGTGGACCATGCACCTGCAGTCGTATCTGCATAGATATTGCGTAATTCGGGTTTTTGTACTGGATCTGCATCAATCATCAAATAAGTTGCCACCGTATTGTACAAATCTTCATTTATTCTCGTTCCAAAGTTCCAATCAACCCCCCCTAAATACTCATACGCCAATATTGTAATAATAAATTCACCAGTTGCATTCTTAGTCCAGATAGCGCTTCCACTTTGCCCTCCCGCAGTGTCTAATGCAAACCAATGATTATATTCGTCTGCTCGTTTTCCAACATCCGTAGTGTTATACATTCTCCACCCGTTAGTAAGATCTCCTGGATATCCAGCTGTATAGAGTGTGCCGGTGTATACGGAATTGCCAGAATCATAGGTAGCGACTCCCATCCAACCAGTTGATGTTCCAAGAGGTTGATCTAAAGTAACTAATGCCCAATCATAACGGTAGTCTTCAGAAGCAATCCATTCACCGGGTAATCGAATTATATCCGCGGATGCAGCACCAAAGGGTTGATTGCTGTAATCTCTTGCAGGAACGATTTCCATAGAGTTCACCCATCCCCCAGCCTCAGCAATATATGCAACATGCGCAACAGTTAATACATGAAACTCATCAATGATCGCTCCGGAGCCAATGTAATTACTTCCATTTGCTGCTTCTACATGTATAGATACCACACTACTAAATGGAAATACTGTAGCATCTGGTACAAGAACTCTATCATCGGGACCGAATATATAAGAGGGACGTATAGCATCTGACATGGATTCCGAATTGTAAGATTCTGCTGCTGCCATCAATTCTCCAATATGTCCCGAATAAGTGTGTGATATTCCTTCTCGAGGTTGAAAGATATTCGGATCTATTTCAATAGGTTCCAGAGCTTCTCTACTCACGATTTTCTGAGTTCCTGAATTCAAATCAAATTCCATAAGTGTTGCTTCAATCTCGGTATTCTCAGTGTCGGTAATAGGAGAAGATTCACTGATAACGGAAGGCGGAGTCAAAGTGGTCTCAATTGGTAAGAAATTTTCAATAGAGTCATATTCCGTAATACTCTCGAATTCTTTTTGAATGATTGCGAAGTTATGAGCAAATGATGTCGGAGCAAACCCCGTTGCTAAAATTAATATCAGACCGATAATTGCATATCGTTGCACTTTTTTCTTCATTTCATAAACCAACTATATTTCTACATTCTAAACAAAGTGTAGGAGTTTATAATTCTAATCTAATTTTTTCATTAGTATGAAATCACAAATACGAATTGTATTAAAGAAAACGAAATGACCAAGAAGTAAATAGCGAAAAAGAGATGAAAATTTAGAAAAAATTCCGAATTTGAAGGGTTTTCCAGTAAAAAGCCCATTTTTATCCCAAAATAAAGGGTTGCGTCGAGATTTTTTTTGCCAACCTTTTTTACAAATGTCAAATTCAATATCGTGTAAATAAAAAAGTGTCAACAACAAAATTCTACTCATTTTTGATTTTTTGCATTGCAACAATTCTTAGTGGTTAATGATTTTTCGATTCTCTCTCTTTTATTTATACCAACAAAATAACAAAATACGTGAAATTAATGGCAACAGGAACAGTAAAATGGTTCAATAGTCGTAAAGGCTTCGGATTTATAACTCCTGACGAAGGAGACAAGGATGTATTTGTGCATCACAGTGCAATTACTGTAGAAGAAGGAGAATTCGCTTCACTCAATGAAAATGATAAAGTTAAATTTGGAACCGCTGAAACAGACAAAGGTTTAGAAGCCCGAGATGTTGTGGTTACAGAAAAAGCTCCATTCCAACAACGAGAACGACGAGATAGATGGTAAAAATCTATTTTCTACCAAAAAAATAATCTAAAATTTAATCAAATTCAACAAGATCATGCATGAAGTGCATGATATATTAAAATTTTCCATTTGGGAATCTTTTTTTTCTTATAATCCACAGTAAATCTCAAAAGTATCAATATTCTATCCTCAAATTAGCTAAACTTTTTTAGCTACGAGCGCTTTATTTCCTTATAAATAAAATAGCGTCCGACAACATATTCTGTACTAAATGATTTTTTGCTCTGCAACAATTCTTCTGTACTTATGATTTTTTGATTCTATCTTTTATTTATACTAACAAAACTACAAAATAACGTGAAATTAATGGCAACAGGAACAGTAAAATGGTTCAATGGCCGTAAAGGCTTCGGATTTATAACTCCTGATGAAGGAGAAAAAGATGTATTCGTGCACTATTCAGCAATTAATGTGCAAGAGGGTGAGTTTGCTTCACTCAATGAGAATGATAAGGTAGAATATGAAGTTGCAGAAACCGACAAGGGCTTAGAAGCTCGAAATGTTGTGGTTACTGAAAAAGCTCCGTTCCAACAAAGACAACGCGATCGATATTAAACTTAAAGCGTGCTTGCAATTTTAGAAATTTACCAAAAACTTCAAAACATAATCAATATTTAATTGGAGTTCCCATTGAGGAATCTTCTATTCTTTTTCTTTTATTATTAGTAAATGATAAGGTAGTTTTCGGATCCATTAGCATTGAGCGAAATGTATTTCAACTCTCTTGAAATATTGAGCTATGGTGAAAATGAGCAATTCTAGAAATTTAAGTAATGATCCCCAAACGGAAGAAGAAATCCGTGCATTTTTTGACGAGTTCATCCAAACCTATCCCAAAGATGATATTCAACGATATTTAGATCTTTTTCAACATGATGAGCATCTAATAATGATCGGGACGGCAACAAAATGGAAAGGCTGGGAAGAATATAAAGACGCACCGGCTGAAGAACGTAAACGCTTCAATAATATAAGTCTGAGTTATGACTGGCTAAAAATTAATTCTCATGGAGACGTAGGCTGGATAGCCGCAAAAGTGTTGGTAATCATGCATTTTGAGACCCGTGAGATTAAAACTCCCGCGAGATTAACCGGTGTAGTAAAAAAAATTGATGGAAAGTGGAAAATCGTTCAAGGGCACATTTCTGTATCGTATAAATAATATTTGATGTTTTCCCGTCCAAAACATTCTTAAAACCGATACAATCCAGTTAACTCAAAAATTCTCATTTTTTAAGAAATTTACTTAGCACTCGTTCTCTTGTTGTTTATTTAACTATCATGTTATAAATTTCCGTTATATTCTGAAAATGATGTGATAATAGTGAAAAAAGCCTTCAAAACCTCATTAGTTTTAATATGTCTGTTTTTCGTAGTGATTATAAGTATTCCTACATTAGAAAATTTCTCATCTGAAAAAAACATGAATATGCTTAGAAATTCTACCCCTTTAGGTTATAGCATACATATCGATGGGAATTGGTCTGCAACCGAAGCAACATATGATTGGTGTACTGGTGCCGGAACCAGTGGGAATCCTTATGTAATTCAATATATTGAAATCGATGCAAATGGAAAATATGGCATTTTAATTGGTAACACAACTGATTATTTTCGCATCGAAAACGGTATTATTTATGATGCGGGAACTCTTGCAGCAAATAGCTCAATTGTATTGGATAATGTGGATAATGGGCATCTTATTTCCAACGATTTGTCTGATAATGCATATTGCGGTATACAAATGAATGATTGCAATGATTTTGTCGTAGAACACAACACATTGGTGGATAATGGTAACCGAGGCATGAATATAATGTATTGTACGAACATTGAAGTCAAGCATAACACTATTACGGGAAACGGGCAATACGGGATAAATTTATATTATTCTGATTTCTGTGAATTCTGGAATAATTCATTTAGTGGTGTTGGAGGGCAAAATTATGGGATTTATAATTACCATTCTGATGATAACATAATTAGAGATAATTTCTTCGCAAATCATGGTTCTTGGGGAATTTATGGAGTTGTGGATCAACGAACTAACATCTCAAACAATGACCTCAATAATAATATAAATGGGATATTTGGACTTATCAGTCAAAATGGCGACATCACATATAATAATATTACTGGGAGCACTGGAAGTGGAATTTTTTTCTCTGCTTGTGACAATATGTGGGTTGAAGGTAACCGTTTGATAGGTAATCGATACGGATTTAATCTTGGGATAAATTGTGACTTTAACACTCTAACAAAAAATGTATTTCAAGACAGCACAGAATATGGAGTAAGACTTCCATTTGATTCCGATTATAATAACACTCATCATAGCTTTTACAAAAATTCCTTTATATCCAACGTTATTCACGCTATGGATAATGGGGTTGATACCACATGGAATAATTCGGAATTTGGTAACTACTGGGATAGTTATTCAGGAGTAGATGCAGATTTGGATGGAATTGCGGATTCCCCTTATACTATTGATGCTAATATTACTGATTTTAAACCTTTGATGGTTGCTAATTTCTCGTTACTTGATGATAATGATGGGGATACTCTATCTGATTATGTTGAAATCAATGGAAGTTTAAATCCGTTCAATGAAGAACCAACTGATCCTTACAATCCTGATTCGGATGGAGATGGATTAACGGATGGAGAAGAATACAGTGGAATTGCAAATGGATATGATGGGTCCCCTACAGACCCAAACGAGTACGACATGGATGGAGATGGATATAGCGACGGTGAAGAAGTTTCGGGAAGTGCAAATACGTATGATAGTTCTCCAACAAACCCCAAAAAAAAGGATTCGGATGGTGACACAATTGATGATAATGACGAAATTTCTCTTGGATTTAATCCAAATGATGAATGGGAATACCCTAAACCAGATTTAATAATTCTATCGAATTACAGTTTAGATGGTGAGGTAATTTCGTTTACAATTAAGAATGTAGGAGTCTGGCGTGCATCAGGGGTGATCGTAATCGTTAGCATCAGTTCTGAATCTCTTACAATGTACGATAATAGCCTTTCAGGATTCGATTTAGACGTGAATGAAACTAAAGAAATTCGAATACTAAAAGCTGAATATCGATCTGACTTAACAGAGGGAGAGAATTATTTCATATCTATTTTTGTTGATCCACTCAACCTGGTAAATGAAACTGATGAGGGTAACAATTCAGAAGAAAGCATTCTGTATAATCACAATTTATCCGCTGCTGGATTAACCAGCTTTCAACTCGGTCTTATAATTGCGGGTTCTGTGATCGCGATTGCAGCGGCTGCGGTTTTTACATTCTTGCTAGTTAAACAGACAAAACAAAAAAAAGAATTTCGACCGATACAATTGATGGTTTTAGAAAAATATGGCTCTAATTTGCTCTTTACTCATAAATTTTTGAAAGAAAATATAAGCGTAGCGGAAAAGAAGGACAAAGATCTCCAAAAAGATGGTGAAACTGAAAAATTATTAGATATTGGAGATGAACTTTCAGAGAAAAAGTCCAAGCAATCAAATATTAAGAAAGGAGAGCAAAAAACAGATATTGATGAAATTTTAGCAGCGGGAGCGTTTAGTGGAATCCAATCTTTACTGAAGAGTATATTACGGACTGAAAAGGGGATTAATGAAATTAGTCACGGAGAATATACTATCTACTTCAATTATGGAGAAAAAACCATTTGTGTAATGATTACATATGGAAAATTCCATCGGGTCCTAAGTTCTCTAAAATTGTTTTCTACGGTTTTTGAAGAAGATTTTCAAAATGAAATCGCCGAATTCGATGGGAGAGTAGATGTATTTTCGCGAGCATTCTTAATTGTGCAAAAATTCTTTCCCAAATAGACTAAATTTTCTTTTTCACTTTTCAATTCATTGCTGAAATCCTGGACATTTCTTCCAATCATTCTTCCATTCACAATTCTCACAAATTTTATGGTGGGTTTTATAGTGCATCAAGGAGATGGGAATATTTAAAACGATAATTGCTACCCAAATGAGTAGAAGTCTGAAATACCATACAATACTTAATAACTCCCATATTGAAGTAATTATAAATCCCGAACCCATACCGATCAGTAACTTTTGTAAGATTTTTCGTCCTCGTTTTTTAGTGAAATGAGTAAGACTTAAGAGTACAGCACAGGAAAAAACAATTCCTATGCCAAAAAATATCCAGACATTTATCAATTCAAAAAATACTAAAGGAAATGAGATTCCAATCCCTAAAATTGCTGCAGGGTAACCAATAAAACATCCTATACAAAACTTCTTTTCCCGTATTTTGAATACATGTTCCTCATATTTTTCACAGTTCGGGTGATGGGAAATAAGATAGGGTTTATACTCGGCATAAGTTTTCTTTAATTTCTGCCAGAAGTTTACTTTCTTCTCGATTTTGACTTCATCTTGATCTCGTGGTAAATCAGCACTCATTTTGTCATTTTTCCAAAAAAAAAATTGAATATAAAAAAAAACTAATTATTAGTGAGGAGCAGTACATGTGGTTCCACAAACACTGCACTGATTTTCTGGTTCGTTCATCTCTTTTATTAAGCAAATAACCCCCGGGATGACTCCGCAACAAAACCAGAAAATTATTTTACATATCGGTAATTCTTTCTTTGTAATTACATTTGTTTGGCAATTCGGACAATATCCATTTCCCATAATCAATCATCTTTTTATTTTTAGTTGTGTAACTACCTCTCTATCTGCCTATTGCCTATTTAAAGGTATTTACCAATTCTATATCAAAAGTGGGTGAACTGGGAATTGTGTGTTGAGGGAAGTCCCAAATTCGACCCGATGGATTTCGTGGACATAAATATCTAATTTACTAGATTTTACAATTTTCTACCACTTAGGCTTAATTGATTACACACTAATCTATTTACCTTCTTTTCTACTTACTATTTCTCATGCATATCGTAATACATATCATTATCTGGTCTATTGTCGCTGCGTTAGTATGGATATTTGTGATCGCAAAAATTGCCCGGAAAATTTACCCCTTTCCTATTCCTCAAATTATGGTAAATTTGATTGATAATCGTTTTCGAAGAAAGTATATCCAAAATCCGGACGAGATTGCCCAACGAATGGGGGCAAAACCAGGGGACATTGTTATTGAATTAGGACCAGGTAAAGGATTCTACTCGATAGGAGTTGCTAAGCGAATAGAACCTGATGGAAAACTGTATGCAATAGATATCGAACAAAAAATCTTGGACCGACTCCAAATACGACTAAATCAAAAAAACATTACCAATATCATTCCAAAAAAAGATAATGCACATAATTTAGATTTTGAAGATGAAAGTGTGGATTTAATATTTGCAGTTGCATGTCTTCCCGAAATACCTGAACCAATTGAAGTCTTGAAGGAGTTTAAACGCATTCTAAAACCTGAGGGTAGGATCTCATTGTGCGAATTATTCATTGACCCTGACTACCCGTTACGCTCGACCGTGAGAAAATGGACTGTTGCAGCAGGTTTGGAAGTGAAAGAAGAATTTGGTAGTTGGTTCACGTATCAATTGAATATTGGAAAGCCAGCTGAGAAGTGAAAACCGTACCTATTTTTTTTAATCAACACCTATCTGAGTTCTTAAGGCTCCAAATGTAATATAATCCACTTCTTTTTAACGTATTTCTACGTAGAACGTCAATACCACCATTTCACGTCAAATTAAGTAAAATTAGTGGATATAGGTGCACCTACGATAAAAAGCACCTTTTTATGGGCTTCAAAAAGGCTTTTTAGCGTAGTGTTATGAGAAAAACCTATCATAGATAGGATAGCATAGAGTAGGATGCCAGTTGATAAATAAAAAAATTCTTAATTTGAAACCTTATATCAATTCTAAATGAGTCAATCAAAAGAAAATTTAACGACTATCGATGAATATATCAGTAGTTTTTCGAAAGAAATTCAGAATATTTTAATTGAAATTAGACGAATTATAAAAAAATCTGCTCCGAATAGTGAAGAAACAATAAGCTATCAGATTCCCACTTATAAATTACAAAAAAAAAATCTTGTTCATTTTGCAGCATTCAAAAAGCATATTGGTTTCTATCCTTCACCATCGGGAATTACTGCATTTAAGAAAGAACTGGAAGCATACGAAACATCCAAGGGAACTATAAAGTTTCCTCTAAATCATCAAATTCCTTATGAATTGATACAGAAAATTGTAGAATTTAGAGTAAAAGAGATTTTAGATTAATTGAAAATAAGGAAAGTGTCCATAAAATTTCATAATAAGTAAAATTTAATTCCTCAATTTTGTCTCAATCGGAGTTGAATAATCCAATGTGCTATATGTAGAAATGATAACCATTACCTCGAGTCAGATAATATATTTTTTTGTTTACATCCTGAAATCTTCTTCGTTTTTCTTAAAATACTGACGAATATCTTCATTCCGTTTTTCCATTTTCTGCTGTTTTCCTTGCTGTTCCAGTTCTTCATACAATTTTCTATCATGAACCATGACTAGTCTATCAATTCTATTTATTTGACAAGCCATTTCTGTAGCAATTTTAATCGCGTGAACCTTAGTGAAATAATCATCAAGAGTTCCATTATCGATGACATTGACAATTGATTTTGCTTTTACATCATATCCGTAGTTATTTTTTTTCTGGGAATGAAATTTTTTCAAATTTGGAATAATTGTCAGTGGATCTTCCCCAGAATTAACTATAATATATCCGATTAAACTTTCAAATACTTTTGCATATTCTAAAATTACCAATTGCAGCTTATCTGCAAAATTATTAGCATAAAGTTGCAGCTGTTGAGAACACTGTAGTTCTATAGCTCCTCCTCCAGGTAAAACTTTCATACTTTTAAGTGTGTTATAACCTACCCGGATTGCGGTTTCTAAGGATTCGTGGAATTCATCTAACACGTGTTTTGTGCCCCCACGTAATAAAAATGTTAAAGTATTTGCCTTTCTTTTACGAATGATGAGCATTTCATCCTTTGCAAATTTTTTAAACTCGGCAATATCAGCAATTCCAACGTCATTTTCTGAAATTTCATTTATACTGGATATAGGTCCAATGTGAAGCATCATACTTAGTGTTTTTATCTCCTTTTCCCCTACGGAATCCAGAACTATCATTCCAAGTTTGGAACAAGAATTTAAAAATTCCTCATTTACCCTTTTCTGGCAAAAAATAACGTCGATTCCTTTATTTTTAATAGATTCTGATAGTTTTTTATAATAATCCTCCTCAAATCCTACGAGTTTGTGATGATCTTGCGTACTTTCGACCGAAGATTCCAAAAACATTGAATGATTTTCTTTGATGAAGTAATCAATCGATTTTTGGATCAAGAGAATATTTGGATTTAGAATTCTATCTGGCATAATTGAATTTGGTTTATTTTTATAAATAATGAATCCATGAAGCAATTCTGAATCCAATAGACCATTTCCTGCGACCTTTCGAAAATAATAATCATGAAAATCATGTTCACTTAATACAGAAACCATTGATTCGTTATTTTCATTTAAACTCTTCAATAAGTTAATAAAATAGTCCTTAACGTGAATACTGTATTTATTTGTTAGGGTACATTCTATTATTTTGATTAAGCAATCTTCATTTTTTCCATTTAGTGCAATTTGATTATTCTCAATTATTTCTAAGCATTTATTCAAAGCTAAGAAATATCCTTTGTTAATGATTTGAGGGCTAATTCCTTCTTCTACCAATTTGTTTGCTTTCTCTAACATGAGCCCAATTAAAAGCAATACAGTTTTTGTACCGTCTCCGCAATTAGTGTGCTGAGTTGCCATCAATCTCTTAAGTATGTTCACAATTGGAGTTTTATTTGTAAATGTAGTTGCAATTTTGTGACCTTTTTGCGTAACAAAGTATTCATCCTTAGTTTTTAGAACTAGTTTAGTCAATCCACATGGACCGAAGATTGAAGCTACTGAATGTGCTAAAGATTTTAACTTAAGAACATTTGATAGACGTAGATCTTTATTTTCCACGATTTTAACAGTGTCATTGTACAACATTATAGTAATAATTCCGAATCGTTTATGAGGTGTTTTAGTTATATTTACAATCTTTCAAGCTAAAAATTGGAAACTTGGAGGATTGTGTAATTATCCGAATTTTGGTGGTGGGATTTCTGGATAATTTCCAGTTTTTTTCAGAAATTTACTCATTTCAGGAAATTCATCCAAATCAGCATATGGTATTATGTTGGAATTCAGAAATATATTTTGAAAATCGGGATCCACACCTAGTTCAACGTATTCGGCAAGCTTTGATAAATTCAGAGTTTTCTTCTTTGCATTTTTTGACACTAAACACATTCGAGCTCCTGTCCCAGCTGCATTTCCAATTACCTCAATACGATCCAGATCTATTTCAGGGAATAATCCAATCATCCGTGCACTTTCTTTGTTTATGTGCGACCCAAACGCACCTGCAATGAATAATTTTTCAATTTGATCTTTGTCGATGCCAAATTTTTTTAGTAGTATTTTAAATCCTGTGTGAATAGCTGCTTTTGCTAGTATTATTTGATTGACATCTTTAAATGAAAATGTGATATCCTCTTGAATTCCACTCTCATTAGAGGGTATTACTATAAATTGTTTAAATCCATCCTTTTCAGTTATTCGGGCATGTTCAATATTGGTAAACACCCCGCCAATATCTATTACACCTGTTTTTAGCATTTCTGCTACTAAATCAATCATTCCTGAACCACATATACCAATCGGAGGCTCATTATCAATTGTTTGGCATTTCACATTCAGAGTCCCGGGTTCAATACTTATCTTTTCAATCGCTCCGCTTCGCGCTCGCATCCCAAATTTTATATGAGCCCCTTCAAATGCAGGACCAGATGCACAAGAAACTGTCATTAATTTTTCTTTATTACCTAACACTATTTCTGTATTTGTTCCGATATCGATTGCTACATGAATTTTTTCTTTCTTATAAATTTCTGATGATAACATCACACCTATGGTGTCAGCACCCACAAATCCTGCAATAGTGGGTAAGACGAAGACTTTTCCATTCGGGTCAATATCTATTCCCAAATTCCTCGAATCTATAGTAATCGGATGTCTTACCGCTGGGGGATACGGCGCTCTTCCTAAATATAAAGGATTTATTCCTAAAAAGATATGATGCATAACCGTGTTCCCGACCACAGTCATTTCATAAATATGTTCCTTTTTAATGCCAGTTTTTTCGAGTAGCTCCTTAAGAATGCTGTTTAAGGCTTCAACTACAGTTTTTTGAAGGGTTTCCTGCGGAGTGAAATTCAAGCGAGCGATAACATCCTCTCCATAAGGGATCTGGGGATTCATCAACGAATCTGCTGCTAATACTATTCCAGTACTTAAATCTAGCAAATATCCAGCTAATTTTGTAGTTCCAATATCAACAGCGTATCCATAAAGCTGATTTGTGGTATCTTCTGGTTCAATTTCAATTATCATTTTATCCCAAACAATAACTGTGCATTTCCAATCAGCAATACGAACTTTTTCGGGTAAATTTTTTAGCAAATTGTAGTTAATTGCTAAATTCGTTAAATTGTGAGTATTTTCCAGTGTTTTTAACAGTCGATCTAAATCTGAATGAGGATCGATTAGTGTTGGGGGTTCAATTTCTATATAATATTTCTTAATTGAAGGTTCGAGTGCGATTTTAGTTTCAATTCCTTCTGCTTGTAATCTTTGTTTACCGGTTCTACTAGATTCGGGAATTTTTATTGTGCAGTTTTCATTAATTATTGTACAGCAAGCTAAACGGTAACCATTTTGAATTTCTTTTTTGGTTAATGATTCAATTTCTTTAGGTGTAATTGATTCGACTGCATGAGGTGTATTAATAATTACTTTGCATTTCCCGCAAGTTCCTTTTCCACCACAAATTGAAACAATGTCAATTCCTGAAATTTGTGCAGCGGAAAGAACCGTAGAACCCGAATTTATTTGTACACGTTTTCCGTCGGGTTGAAAAATAATTGTAATTTTCGGCATTGTATTTCTTTCTTCTGATTTTTTTTTTTAAAAATATTGATAGTAGGTAGGGTAGAGAGAAAAAGTAATTATAGCAAAACTCTGCCACCGTCAATTGAGATGACTGCTCCAGTAATGTACTTCGCTTTATCTGAAGCTAAATATAATGCCATATCAGCTATATCCTCTGGAGTACCCATAATCCCTAAGAAGGAATTTTTCCTTATTTGAATGTCTTGAAAATCTTCGGGTACATCTTGAGAATCTGGAAAAAAGTCGGGTTCCATAATTCCCTCAGTTTCTATGGCTCCTGGAGCTATTACATTAACTCTAATCCCATAATCCCCTAATTCTAATGCAGCGGCTTTTGAAAAACCTATTACAGCTGCTTTAGATGCTGCATAATGAGAGTGGTATTTTTCTGCATCAATGCCTGTGGCTGAAGAAATGTTGATAATTTTTCCTTGGATGTTTTTTTCAATAAATATCTTAGCACATTGTTGAGTACAGATAAAGACCCCATTTATATTGGTATCCATGACCCTTTTGAACCGAGTCACAGAGATATCTTTTAGATGTTCTAATGGATATATACCTGCATTATTTACAAGTACATCTATCTTACCCCATTTATTTACAATTTCAGAAATCGAACTCTGGATTGCACTTTCATCAACAACGTCAGCCGTGAATGACAGTGCATCGCCCCCCATCTCAAGAATTTTATCCTTTATCTTAGCAGTATCTTTTAGATCAATTAGGGCTATTTTTGCTCCTTCTTGTGCAAATTTTGCTGCAATCCCATATCCTATTCCTTGTGCAGCGCCCGTAATGACTGCTATCTTATCCTTTAATGACATAATAATTATGACCTCCTATAAAAAAAATGAAAAAATGTGGGTAATTTAATCTTGGAACACTTTATTGAACTGTTGAAGGAGCACTTGAGACCCAGAAATCTTTATCTTTCCTGTCAGATAAGCTTTCATACCTGATAGTTCCCCGACTGTAACCTTATAGAAACTTTCAGCCGAATCAAAAGTGACTTGAGCATTAGATTTATCAGTTGCTCCTTCAACAATTTGCAGTTCCCCATTATCAATTATTACGTGTATTTGTTCGGGGTCTGTTTTTCCAATATTATACTGAACCACAACTTTCTTTTTGAAATTTGACGCAACATCTTTTTTAAATTGTGTTTTCATAAATTCAATTGCTTCTTGTACTGTAGGCATTTTTTTCACTCCTTTTAGAGAAAGATCTCTCTCTTGTCTTGTAATAATTTTTTAGCAGCCTCTAATCCCATCATCACATCGGTAGCCCATCCATCTGCTCCAATTTCTTCGCACCATTTTCCTGATGGCATCGCGCCACCACCTATAAGATAAATGTACTTATCTCTAAGACCCTGTTTTTTAAGCGCTTCAATTACCACTTTCTGTTGCATCATAGTACCTGTTAGCAAAGCAGATGTACCGATAATATCAGCATTTTCCTCTTCAGCAGCTTGGATAAATTTCTCCTTAGGGGTATCTCGGCCAAGATTAATTATATGAATACCATTAGCTTCGAATACTGCTGATACAATGCTAATTCCAAGATCATGGATATCTCCTTGAACGGTTCCTAGAACCATGGTTGCTTTTGGTTTATATGATCCCTTTGGCATGGAATCGATGAGGAATTTGAGAGCATTTTGCATCACTTCTGCTCCCACCATTAAATAAGGTAAAGCAATTTTTCCCTCTCCAAATTTGTCACCGAGAATTCGTATAGAAGGAGTTAACCCACCTTGGATTATTTCCAATGCTGGGATCCCTGCTTCAAGTCCTTCCTTTGCAGCGCTTAAACATTCTTCTTTTTGATATTTCAATACAGCTTCTTGCACTCTATTCAAAATTTCTTCTTTATTCACCATTTTTTTTCCTCCTAGAATAATGCTAACTCCTCATCTGCTTCAACCAGTAGCTTCTGCATCCTTTCGTCTACATCTTTTGCCAAAGGTTCAGGTTCATGTTTATCCAACTCTTTCAGGCGTTCTCGACAGATTTCAGTCCATGTTTTACCTCCTTTTGCAAGCCATTGGTCCGAATGTTCATGAATCCAATCGTTCGCATGCCAGAAAAGACCAAATTTCTTATCAATCCACTTCAATGTATGTGGATCGGTAGTAAACATTCCCTTAGGTCCGACTCTCTTAATTACATCTAATGCGAGATGTTCTTCATCGAAATTCAAGAGATCCTCATTCATTTCAAAAAACATCTGCTTGACGTAATTGATCAAAGTCTCACCCATCGGAATTGTTTCCCACATAAAGGCTTGAGGAGTAGTCCCAATCTGTGCAATATTTCCCCCCCATAAAGCTTGTGACAGTATTGCTCCGAACCAATTTGCAGATGCTTCATCTAATGGAGATGTTAAGCAATAGTTACATGAAGATGTGGGTAGATTATACAGATCCTGATACACTTGAGTCGCC
Organism: Promethearchaeota archaeon; assembly: GCA_004524545.1. Lineage (GTDB taxonomy): Archaea > Asgardarchaeota > Lokiarchaeia > Sigyniarchaeales > Promethearchaeaceae > AMARA-1. The sequence continues at coordinate 15,898 of SDNX01000014.1, read as the reverse complement.
ATTCCACTTACCAGATGAGATAGGGGATTTCCAGCTAACTGTCCGGTTTGAGGATCTGTAAAAGTAGTATATGGCCAAGGTACCGCTGCAGTCCCAGGATCTAAATATTGGGACACTGCAATACAATAATGTGTGCATGCTAAACTTAGAGCAGCTTGGGCGGGAGCCGTTGCTGGGGATGTAAATGGAGCAGTTCCTCCGAAATAGGGCATTGTTGGAAGATGGTATTTTGCACTACCGACAGCAGCCCAGAAATTCTGACGTGTACTCGTTAATGGTCCGATGCAAGTTGGCAATCCAGCAAGAATTGGACGTTTCTTCAATTCATCTAATCCACCTTGAACTTCGGCAGCCAATTGACCTAGATAATCCCATTGGCGTAACCCTCCTTCCGTGATTGCGCAAACACCGCCGAATTTACTTGAGTATTTCAGTTTATTATACGCAGTGTGAAGTTCTGCCGGTAAACCTTGTTTTGTTCTTTCCACATCTTCAACTAGAGTTCCGTAAAATCCCTCATAAGCATCAATCGCATCAACCATTTTAAATGCTCTTTGAACATCTTTCTCTCCTGGATCTTCGGAATCCCATTGATTTGATTCCTCATTCCAGTTGTACATTTTTGTCGCACCACTGGTAATTAGAGTGTAAAAATCTCTTTCTGCACTCAACACTTCCAGATCTTTATCTGGAGTTCGTCCAGCAAGAATATAAGATCTAGGTGCTTTAGCGATCATTTCCCTGACCCAATATTCAGGGAATTTTACGATTAGCTCTTTTTCATCGATTTCAACGGGTGCATCTTTCAAATATTTAATGCAATCCTTATCATCGATATGTACTCCCATTTCACTCAAAATTTTGTAAGCAGCATTGTCAAGTACTTCTAATTGGTCTTTAGTCGCAATGCGCCACATATGTTTTAAGCCAGGGAATTTAACCTTCTGTCCTTCTATCATGAAAATAATCCATCCAAAAATTTTTATAAAAATAACTTTACTTGGTCACGTACTAAATTCTCTTAAAAAATATAAGTGATTTGTGCTTGAATAGTGAGGTAGATCAATGTTTAGATAGCTAATCAGCTGAAATTTTCCTTTATTGTTTTATTGTCGTTATTTTTAGAACAACTTATATATAATTGTTGTGCTTGCCAATGAAGGTCGTTATTCTAAGAAAAATTTGAGAAATTTAAATTCATTTTCTAATCTAATCCCACAATCTCTATTTCGTTAAGAAGCGTTTAGTTCCACTCTGCTTGCAATGTTAGGCATCAAAATGAAAAACCCAAATTCATTTGTTAAATTAAACTGATATTGAGGATTTTTTTCTATGCAAAAAAAGATCTTAATAACGGGAGTAGATGGTTTTATAGGTAGTTCATTAAAAAACTATTTTACTAGCAAAGAATTTCAAGTGTTTGGAACTACCTATTTCAAATCACCTCAGAACGAAAGGGAAATCCATTTTGATATAACGCAAGATGACTGTATATTTAAATTATGGCGTGATGAGAATTTTGAAACTATAATTCATACAATTGGTCTAGTTGATCAAACTAAACCTTTTAGCGAAATGTATGCAGTTAATGCACAAGGAACAAAATATATCTGTGATTATGCTAAAAATACAAATTGTAAGCATTTAATTTTTACAGGTTCCGTGAGTGCTTATGGATTGAAAGTAATGGGAGAGAATAGAGCAGAAAAAATAAAAATCAAAACAAAAAATCTATTATTAACCCCTTATGGAAGATCCAAAGCAATTGCAGAACAAATTATAGAAAAAAGCGGTTTAAATTACACAATCATAAGACTTCCGATTGTATTAGGTAGTAACGACACTTTCATTACCCCCTCAATTCTCCCGAAAATACTTGATAATACAATTTTTTCTTGTGGAGAGACCAAACGGAAAATATCCTTATTGTATGTTGATAATTTAGGATCGCTAATGGAGGCTCTAATAAATTTAGGTCCAATAAACCAATCTGTAAATTGTATATCAGATTCAATATTCTGGGAGGATTTAGTCAAGGAATTTGCAATTAATTTAGGGAGAGAATACAATCCTGAACATAAATCAAAATTTTCGATATTTACAAATGCAAATAACAAGGATTATCAGTTTATTGCATCATATTCTGCTTTTGGGGCTCATTATTTAAGTAATACTCTATCCGAACTATTAGGAGATTGGAGTGCTCCATATAATTGGAAAGATGGTGTAAAAGAAGCGGTTGAAAATTATATAGCGCAAAATGATGAGAAAAACATATAGATTTTTCTAATTCAGCCTATCCGATTTTAAATACAGGATGTTCGCTTGGTGGCATTTTTCCTTCATCAAACAATAATTGCGAATGTGCCGCTTTCACGAATGCCACACTTGGATATATAATATCAGCATGTTGGATTGGACCATACAGTAAGAAATCTGCACCAGCTCCCAGAGTTATTGTGGATGCTACAGCAGTTGCTATTTTCTTTATTCTTCCAAATTTTTCCTTCAAGTTTCTCCAGGTATCTACGGCATTATGGGCTCCAGATCCAACTGGCAGTCCAAATTTCTTTTTAGTTTCCTGCATAGCATTCATAGCTAATCCCAATGAGGTGAAATCTAATACGCAAGTATCAATTAAAAAGTTCGATGCTGAAAGGTGGGCAGCTTCCGCTTTCGTTACTAAATCCTCAATTACGTTCATTCGAGATTGAGTAGTCCAATAGGTCGATTCCATTGCTAATAAAACAAAGTTTTCGATTTTGGTTTCACTTAAAAGGGCAAATTCTTCATCATGAGAATCCGGTGTGAGAGAATTGTAAATAATGCGGGATTGGATTCCTAACTCATCCACGTATTTTAATGCTGGTTCTTTAAGGTTATAAGTAGGAGGATCTAAGAATATAGGAACATCAGTTATGTCGACCACAAAATCAAGTAGTGGTTTAACTGCATCTTCAAAGGAAAGAATCACATCTAAGCAAGGAACGAGCCCAGTTTTATCTGCTATTTCCTCTTGATCTTTTATTAATTTTTCAGCAAAGCCCTTGTTGATGATCCCTTTTTTTTCATCAATGAAAATGTCCTTTTGACCATAATAAAAGATTGTGCCCACCATTGCTGTGGGAGAAGATCTAGGGTCTCCTCCGATAGTATACTTCCCCACTTTGTAAGTTTTTTGTTCCACTGGATAATTAAACATAATTCTACTCACTTGTAACTATATGTTTAGATTTAATTAGATTGAGGTTGAATATAGAGGTTTTTTTACAAATCCTATCCAATCTTAAATACGGGATGATTTTCGGGAGGTATTTTTCCTTCATCAAACATCAATTGCGAATGCGCAGCTTTCACGAATGCTACACTAGGAAACATTATATCCGCATTTTGAATTGGGCCATACATTACGAAATCTGCTCCAGAACCTAGAGTGATTGCGGATGCTACTACATCGATAATTTTTCTCACATCTCCAAATTTATTCTTCAGGTTTCTCCAGGTATCCACAACAATATGACCTGCCGTACCTACAGGATAACCATACTTTTTTTTTACTTTTTCCATTGCACTCATTGCTAATCCTATTGAAGTGAAATCTAATACGCATGTATCAATCAGAAAGTTGTCAGTGAGAAATCCACTAGTCTTAGCTTTTGAGATCATTCTCTCAATTACATCTAACCGAGCTAGTGTTGTCCAATATTTTGATTCAATTGCCAATAAAACAAAATGTTCAATTTTACTATCACTTAATAATTTATATTCCTCATCATAGGAATCTGGTGTAATTGAATTATAGATGATCCGATCATAAATGCCAATCTCGTTTAAATATCTTAACGCAGGTTTTTTTGTAATAAATGTTGGTGGGTCAAAAAAAATTGGACAATCGGTTATATCTAGTACAAAATCAAGTAATGGCTTTATTGCATCTTCAAAGGAAAAAATCACATCTAAGCAAGGAACAAGTCCAGTTTTATCTGCCATTTCCTCTTGTTTTTTTATTAATGTTTCGGCATACTCCTTGTCGATAATTCCTTTTTTTTCATCAATGAAGATTTTCTTTTGTCCATAATAAAAGATCGTGCCTACCATTGCAGTACGAGTAGATCGCGGATCTCCTCCGATTGAATACTTTCCCAGGTTATATGATTTTTGTTCTACTGGATAATTGAACATTGGTTTGTCTTAGTATAAAGCATTTTGAAATTTATTTATATTATGGTTGAGATTAGAGGGTGTTTTTTTCAAAAACTACTGTAGATTATCTGACTATCCAATTCATACTCTATCTTGAGATTGATGTGAAAATTACGCGCTCAATTTTTCTAAGATGTTCACTTAAGGCACTCTGAGAAATTCCAAATTTATCCGCAATGCCATTTGTATTTATTTTCCGCGGAATTTCGTAATATCCCTTTTCTATAGCAAAATACAAGATTTCTCTTTGTCGGTCGGTGAGACACATTAAAATGTTATCAAAATTTGGGGATAACTTAGTAGTTATGCACAATACCTTGAGTTTTTCACCATGTCGCTCTAATTCTTTATATAGAGCGTCCATTTTATCATTATCTACAATAAATGATATTGTTAGGCTATCATTCTCCATTATAATAGGAGGTTCCAATATTAATTCAGCATCTTGAAAAATATCATGAAGATCTTTCGGCCATCGATGTTTTACAAAACATACATATTCATTTTGTGATTTGTCTTCTGAAATTACTTCAATAAATTCTATTCCATTAATTCCAATTAATTGTTTGGGAGTGAAATCAGGGTTTTTGAATTTTACTAGTTGGGTTGCAATGATTACATCGTTATTTAATCGATGAATCTCTAAAAGCTCATATTTTACTACTTTGTCAAAAAAATCTCGATATCTATTATCCAAAGGAATCTTAATAGTGATCTTCTTCAGTTTTTTCATATATAATACCATGGGAAGTTGAGAATGATCATCTTATTGTGCATTCTTTGGGTTTTTAATTCATTCTATACTGTACTTCATAATTATATGAAATTGACTTTTATTGTCAAATCCTAATTAGATTATTTGAGCATATTTGCCCACATTACTATCCCATTGATTTTTTTTGGGACTCCTTATATTCGCGATGGTCTATTTACCTGAAATTTCCAAACTTGTTGATTTTCTGAAAGACTTTAAAAGCGTATTAAAACTAAAGGAACCCTTTATCTATGTGAATTATTTATTGATCCAGATTATCCGTTGAGATTGTAATGGACTAAAATGGACTGTTGCTGTAGGTTTAGAAGTGAAAGAAGAATTTGGTAGTTTTGTCGCGTATCAACGGAATATTGAGTAATAGAGATTTTAGAGTAACTGAAAATAAGTAAATACAGCACAATAATTTTTTAAATCTTTATATTTGCAATTGCTGAAGGTAATTTAAATGAATTTTTAATTAAGGTGGACTAAATGAGTATTCAATCAAATAACACGATGACCCGAAAAGAAAAATGGGTCTATATTTTAATGATTATCCCATATTACTTGATGGCCGCAGCGTACTTACTCACAATCTATGAGTTTTTCCATGATGAATTGGGACTATTACCTCAGTATTTCTATATTGCGTCCATTATCTATATGGTAGTAAATGCAATTAATGACCCTCTCTTAGCGATGTGGAGTGATGGCACAAACCCTCGAAAATGGGGGAGTAAGCGATTGATATTTATTCGATGGGGCGGTGTGTTTTGGGCTTTATCCTTTGCATTCACTTGGATACCATGGTCCACTACAAATCAGTTTCTAATTTTTCTCCAGTATACCACTTTTATGTGCATGTTAGACAATGGGCTCTCTTTGGTAGTCATGTGTTGGATGGCGTTAATGCCGGAGATGGAGAGCGATAATAATAACCGAATAAAGATCGGATATTATGCAGGGATATTTATTTTTGTAGCGGGTCTTCTCGGAGCATTAATTATCGGTATTAAAGATACCGGATGGGATAATTTCAGAATCCTTGCATTTGGAATTGCAGGTTTTGTCATAATTACAACCTTTATTACGACTACACTAATTAAAGAACGCCCAGAATTTCAGCATGATAAACGAGTACCATTTTGGAAAGGGATATCTGGTCCATTTAAGATGAAATCCTTCATGTTATTTGTGGGATATAATCTATTTTTCAACGTAATTCCAGCAGGATTTGGAGCATCATTCGTTTATTTATATATTTTAGTAATTCCAGGCTTAGACTATATCTATTATGTCTTATTGACCTCGATTGGAACCTTTTTCATTCCACTAATTGCATTACAGTTTAAGAAAAAATGGGGGATGAAAAATACAATTATATTTATCGGATTGCTTACGGTATTTGGCACACTTCTGCTATATGCTGGAAATCTTTATTTTGATTCCAAAATTCTGGCATTGTTGGGGATATTATTTATGAGTTGGGTTGGAGGAATTCCGAAGGCGTTTACATTTACTTATACCTCATTATCGATGGATGAGTACGAAGTAAAATATGCAGTTCGCCGAGAAACAACTTTTCTTGGAGTAAATGCTCTGTTAACTAAACCAGGAGACAGTGTAGGAACCATTATTGTAACAGCAATTCTCGCATCTACAGGTTATATTGATAATGCACCTGCAATTGATCAACCATTAGCAGCTTTGAATGGTATTAAAATGTTCATGTTGTATATTCCAGTGATGTTTATGCTTATTGGGTTGTTATTTATTGTATTTTATCCGCTGTATGGTAAAAAATTAGAAAAATTAATGGAAGATATTGAAAAACTGCATGCAGAAAAGAAAAATAATTTACCACCTGTCGAATCCAGAAAAAAGGATACAATTCCAACTTAGATTTTTACTAATTTTTTTCAATTAGTAGATTTTGACGATGAAAATATTTCGGAAATTAACAAAAAATATTGAGATATAATGAAAATCACTGTTAAAACTCGGTTAGGAGATGTCATTGGGCTCCAACAGGAACAATACCAAGAATTCTTGGGAATTAGGTACGCAAAAGCACCAGAAGAAGAACTAAGATTTAAACCACCAGTGCTTATCGACGAATGGCAACCCCCTCAAGATGCAACTCAACACGGACCCATGTGTTATCAATCCCATAAAGATGATCCTCAAATAGATCTTCCCGAAAGTGAGGATTGTTTGTTGTTAAACATATACACCCCCGCAACTGATGAAACACAACGCCCTGTTATGGTTTATATACATGGAGGGGGATTCGCAATTGGATCCGCATCTAGACCGAGACTTCATGGGGGATATTTAGCACTCAGAGGGGATGTTGTTGTCGTGTCTATTCAATATCGACTTGGAGTCCTCGGCTTTTTCAACCATCAAGGTATATCACCAAATTTAGGGATTCAAGATCAAATCTGCGCTCTACAATGGATTCAAAAGAATATTGAAGATTACGGGGGTGACCCACAGAATGTGACCATCTTTGGTCAGAGTGCAGGTTCGATGTCAGTTAGTTGGTTGATTGTAGCACCAGGTGCTAAAGGATTGTTTCATAAAGCAATAGGACAGAGTGGGACCATAAGTTTTGATGATAAAATGAATTTATTCGCGGGTTCAAAAACGACAAATACAAAATTCTTTAAAAATCTGAAAACCTCAAATGCTGATTTGAAGTCATTGCAAGTTTTACCAATTGAAACCATTATGCAGGCGGAAAAGAAGATGATGAAAGGGAACTTCTTGACTGACCGATACTTCTTTCCATTCCCGGATGGAAAAATTATCCCAAAAGATATAAAAAATGCATGGAAAACAGGTCATGCTAAGGAAATACCCTTAATATTGGGTATGAATGCGGATGAATTGCCATTATTTTCATCCGGAGCAATTTTCGGAAATTTCAAGCAATGGATGGTTAAAACATTGATCATGAAGGGAATACAAAAAGACATAAAACTTCCCAAAGAGCGATTTGAGGAATTAATGCAAGCCTATTGGGAATACTATCCCGTCCCGAAATTTCATAAATACGCCATGTATGAAGCATTCATAGCGGATATGGCGTTTTGGATATTCACTAATAAGGTCGCAGAACTGCATAGCACATTAAATGACGTATATATGTATATTTTTAATTACAAAGCCCCTAAAATTAATGCCTCACCCCATTGCTTTGAATTGATGTTTGTGTTTGGGAATCCCACCAGTAAAGATTTTGCTGAATACATCTGGCTGGAAGGAACCGAGGAACAATTATATTTATCTGACCAAATGATGGATAGTTGGATCAACTTTGCACGAACAGGAAATCCGAACCATAAAGAATTGCCTACGTGGGAAAAATATGAAGAAAGTCAGAGATCTACAATGTTTTTTGATGTTCCTTCAAAAATTGTTAAAAATCCACGAGAATCACTGCGGCTAGCGTGGGAGAAGTTTTTTGATTCCCAATCATAAAGGATATATAATTTTGATTTTATTCTTTTTTTATGGGAACTAGAACCAGATTTTTTGATAGAAATCTGAAAATTGAGTTGATAGCACCTATTTTTAACATTATTCTAGGTTCATTTTTCATTCTAATTCTTCTAACTAATCAAACTTACTATGTCTTGTTTAATACAACTTTAGGAACAGTTCTTGGTATTGAAATGAATTGGGTTTTGGCAATCTATATCTATATGGGGGTTGTGATTGCCGGACATTTAGTTCTATTGATATTAGGCTGTATTAATATGGAAATTCTCCATTTAGGAAGATTTCCATCAATGCTCATCCTTCCTGTAGGATTTCTTGTGTTCTCAGTCTTCTTTTTATTTTTCATTGTAAACCTTGAGAAACGAATCACTTTAGATTATGTATTTTTTATGTTCGGTAACGCTGCTCTTCCTGTATATATTTTATTAAGCATAGGATCGATTGGAATGTGTATTTTGGTGGTATTACGAGCAATTCGAACATGGAATCAAGATTCTCGCTTGAAACTGCGGTATGCAGGAATTACCGCATCTATATCGAGTTTTACCACCTCAATACTCTTTTGGGTAGTGTGTCTTAAATATGCCCCGACAAGCGTTTTTTGGAGAAGTTTGAAAATTATATATGGAGTATTCATGCCTTGGAATGAGTTTGGAGCAATTATTTGGATCGTAGGTATCCTTGGCGTGGTAACGATACAAATTGTCACACGAGTTAGTAAGACTAAAGTTAAACAAGTTACTCATTATAGTTTGCTCGGAATCTTTGGAACAATTCAACTTGTTGGGATAGTTATAGTTTGCATCCAATTTCCATTGAGATATGACAGTTTCTGGTGGACTGTTCTTCCTTTGCTACTGGGAAGTACCATAATAACCTATATTCCCTCAATTGCAGATAGAATAAAAGTGCTTTTGGTCAAAAAGATATCAAATGTTGAGAAAAGGGCTCGAATTTCCGTTCTGATAATATTATTGTCGATATTTTTACCGTATACTTTCATTTTTTATGCACCACTAGGAATAACCGTTCCATCTGTAGTGTTACCATATAATGAACGATTGATAAACATCAAAGGAGTTGATGTTCCGTTCCAAGGGGATGTAGTTTATCCATCTTTTGAAAAACAACCTCTGAATGATTCGGGAGGAAATCGATATGACCTAGACCTAAACGGAACCTGGAAGTGGTATCCAACAAATAAAAGCCACGATATTTCATTTTATACACGTTCAGATGAAGTTATCGCAGAATTATCCCAAGGACAACATACTCTGAATTTCGATGATAGTGAGTGGGAGGATATATATTTACCTAAACCGCATAGTTTTCCTTATCGTAATGCAGTTGTAGACGAACACAGGTACGGAGTAATTTGGTATAGAAAAATTGTAGAGATCCCGTCCTATTTTAATGACCATCAACTTTTAATGAAGTTCTATGGGGGGGGATATGTGTTAGATTTATGGATCAACGGTATTTATATTGGATTCCATGAAATTACGCAATTTCAATTTGTGTTTGATGTTACAGATGAAATATCTCCGGGACAGGAGAATACTATTGCTATTCGGGTGGATGATCCATCTTGGGAGGAAACTATGGATTCAAAAACCATCTGGGATGGAAGACATCTTCCCGCACATATCGATTTCTTCAAATATGGGGGTATTACTCGCGAAATTCATTTAGAAGCAATACCCCAAGCATCTATCGTGCGCACTGATGTGAAAGTCTTGGAACATGAAACTCAAAATCATCTAAACGGAAATATTTCTGTCCAAACGGATGTTGTCGTGAGATGTCCTGCTGAAGGGTCAATTACTGGCGAAATAGCAAACATTACACTAAACTTCTATCCATTGGAATTTCCGAATTCTTCTGCAATAGGAGACCGAAATACTTGGAAATATGCTAACTTTTCTGAACCCATCATGAACACCAAATCCCATAATTTTCCTCTTATAGGAGAAGAAGGAACAGACTACACAACACATAGATTTACCTTTGAATTGCGCAATGTAGATTTTTGGTCCACAAGAAATCCCAAACTCTATTTAGCGGAAGTGAATCTCACTGTCTCAAGTCACAGCAGTGATCCCATTGATAAACTTTGTACACAAACTGGATTTCGTACCATAGAAACCAATGGGACGCAAATTCTTCTTAATGGTGCAGATTTAAAACTTGCTGGAGCATCGTTGCATGAAGAAATGTATGATCCATATGGAACGTCGGTTGAAGATTGGCAGATTGTGTGGAAATTAGAATTGCTCAAGAACATTAGTGTGAATTTCATCCGGTTGAGTGCATATCCTATGCATCCCAATTGGTATCTCTTTGCAGAACGAATGGGAATTGCATCATGGGCTGAGTCCCCAACCTGTTGGATGAACGAAATCGATTTCACAAACATGTTTGCTAGAAATTCGATAGTCCCGATTTGGATTCAGACCGTGTATCCAAATATCAATAGGCCTGGAATTCTCTTCTGGGGAGGACCTAACGAGCCTTGGGCAGCTGGGGATTGCATTCGATTTCTTAAAGTGTCAAAATGTCTCCTTGATCAAATAGATGGTACACGATTTTTCAGTTATGCGGCCGTTTCAAGTCATACATGGCATATCGGATTTGAAGATGCTGAATTACCCGTTATCAGCCCAAACAATTACGGAGGTACATTTGATGGGGTGCGGTACGCGTTTTATGAAGAATCTGTAAAATCTCTGGCAGAGTGGACTGCAAATAACCCCGGAAAACCAATTGTAAATACGGAATTTGGTTACTGGAGAGAAAATACATGGAATGGAACCGAATGGGTGCCAAATTGGGAAAATCAAATCAATTGTCTGAATGAAACAGTACGTGCTTTCCAAGAATTCAATGCTGCGGGATTTACATGGTGGATCGGATTTGATTATTTTGGGCATAGCAGTAACACACAAGGATGGTATTCGAACGGAATGGGCGTATATAACCTCGATGGAACAGTGAAATATCCAACTGCAAACGTAATGAATAATATTTATGGAAATTTCACAATTTCCAACCTATAATCACTTTTTTTATTCTCCCTATAGGAAACTCATCGATACAAGTCTGTGTAAATGGCGTAAAATTTCCTTTGCAGAACGATATCGGTTTGGATAAGATAATGCACTTCTTCAACAGTTCGTTCTAAACCATCGCTATCTCTAAAAACATAATCTTTCTTGTGAATCTCTAAATTATAAATATCAATATTTTTTCGAAAAAATGCTTTAATCATAAATTTGCTTGCATCTCTCAAGACATATTTGAATTCATTGAGAGAGAGTTTATACCCATTCCCATATTCATCTGGAGAGAGTTCCTCGAATTCTTCTGTAGGGCTAATTTTTCCGCAATATTGACATGATATTTTTTCAATTCCTTCAGATTGGCGTATGAGAAATGCATATTTGCATTTTTTACATTTGAGATATTTTTTTGCCATACTCTCTTCACTAACTTTTGGATATCGTTTAGATATAAAAAAATCCACTCATATAATTTATCGAAAGTTTCCCCTATTAGAAGCAGTTTTATAGATATAGTTAGAAATATCATTAGTCAAATGAGAATTCGCAAACATAAACCCCGAAAATGGGTCCAAATCATCAAGGTTTGTGTGGTAACTCTCCCAATTATCCTTGTTTCATTATTTGCAGTAGATGTCAAAAGAAAATTCAATGATTTAGCAGCATTTACACAAGAATATGAGCCAGATCCTAGTAGTTTCATTAATGGAAATTATACGCGATTTGCAGAGATGGCTGAATACTATGATTCTCGGTTTGAAGAATTTCATATGCCTTTGAATATGAGTACGGATACGGTATTTACGGATAATTCTTGCACTACGGTCGACTATTATCAATATTCGGATAATACTGGCCAGTGGACAGGTTTAGCAATCACAGCATGGGTGTACAAATACCTTACAGCAATAAGGGAAAATGACCTTAGTATGAAGACCGATAGTTTACGGGTCATACGGAAATTGTTTCATGGCATGTCTATGCAGCTAGCCGTTCCAAACGGAGGATTAGGCTCAGAATACGGAGGAATCCTAGCAAGGGGGTGGGCTGACCCTGCATTACGAAATATTTCTGAATTCTATTTTCAAGACACGAATCTCAATAATGATGATAGATACACTCAACACCATAACGGCACAGGACCTTATTCCAACTTTCGATGGCGAGGCTATACATCTTTAGACGAATATAGCGGATTTTTAGGGGGATTGAGTTTCGTCTATAAATATGTGCAAGAACCAGACATCCAAGCGACAGCGAAATTAATGATTGATCAAGTGGCACACAACTTCCTCGAAACGAGCTGGTTAGGAATTGATTGGCATGGGGGACTAACGGGAGTCTCTATGAAGGTTCGATTTTTTCAAAGTGGAGCGTGGGCAGCTTTAGTGTTGAAATTAGGAGCTCTCGCTTTCCCTGAAAAGTATAACCAAATTTATTATCATTACGTAGTGGAGGAGTTATTTGGACAATGGGCTACCATGGGTTCGCAAATCGAGGTAGTTGCAAATTACTACGCATTCGCATTCAGTTATCATGTGTGTTTTGCGCTTCTTATGTTGGAAACGGATCCTCAACTTCGAACATTATATTACAAGGAATTTGATGAGTCAATATTCTCCTTCACCGATAACCATCGAAATCCTTTCTATAATATGATTTTACTGATTCTTAATGATTTACCAGGAGAAAACCCAATCCTCGAGAGAGATGTAGAAGATCAACTTATGCGATATGATTGCGAATATCATTTTCCTGATAGACGGTTGGGTCATAAAAATTCTTCATTAGATAGCAGTTACGTTCCCGTTGTAGCAATTAATGAACTGAATGATTTTTTGGATAATAATTGGTTAGGCTGGTTGTATCGCCCATTTTACTTCGAGATCGAACGTGATGATGTTTTCTTCAGTAAACCTCAAACTGTGGAATTTATGCCAGGTGATATTTTCATTTGGGAAGAAAATCCATTTGAGGACTATACTGATGAATTAGGAGATATAAATGCACGATATGAATATGCAGGATTCAGTTTCACAATAGTATATTGGATGGCTCGGGGTGCAGGATATTTTCCAGCAAGTGGAGTGAGATCAACGGGGGTAGAGATATGAAATTTCACATAGGGAAATGGAATCTCCTCATTGCGGGTGTTCTCATTGCCTTTATTTCCATTTTACAATGGAAACGATGGGGAATAAACATTGTACAGGAATTAGATGATGGAAATTTCTTTTTCTTGGGAGGTCCTTCTTTATGGTATCCAACTGCATTGTTTCCTAGCCTTGTTGCGATCGGATATCTCATCACCTTTTTCTGTTCATTAGGCTTCATTGAAATTACCCGAGAGGGGGAAGTTTTGCATTTCTATGAGAAGAATGGACTAATCCGCCAAAAAGTTTCACTTAGAAGTGATTCTGTGACAACCCTCTCTATTTCAAACACGAAACTACGAATGAGTGCAATAGGAGCAATAGTTCTGGTTCTCTCATCGTATTATCTATATATTGATGGAATAAGCCTTCTTACATATCATGCAGTTTATGGTACAGGAATCGACACAGGTCTTTACTATATTCTTCAAGCGAGTTTCAACGTAATTGCAATTGTGTTTGTGATCTTTTTCACACCTGGCGAAATTCGGTTACATTCCTTAGAAATTGACAGAATAATTATGCAAATTCCTATCTTTTTGACTTCCCAAAAAAAAAGAGATTTCCTATTCGAAATCACACAGACTCTAGATATTTCCGCTAGAGGAAAAGAAAATAGTAATCATGGAGATTTACTGGGTTTGATTTGGGGGGTGATACTATTTACCTCAGCTATCCTATCTCGTGTTTTTTTGGTATTTTCAAACGAGGTCCTAAGAATAATATATGTTTTTATCGGTATTCTCATAATGTCGAGTGCTATAAAAGGAATGTCTGTAACCTCACAGAAAGGGCTATGGTTTACTGAAACTCATCCAAAATCAGGAATGAGAACTATCAGTCTCTGGTTTTTTTTGGAATGGGCATTGATAGGAATCATCACAGTTTACACAATCATCAACAATCTCCTTTATTTAATTAGCGGTATCAATCTTTATTTGATAATTCTGATGAACTGCCTTTTTGGTTTAATTGTGATTTTTCCCGGAATTTGGCTGGGTGTCGCCTACATTTTCAAGATAAGGAAGAAAATTAGGGCATAAGCAGAGATTTAGTCTTATTTTTGTAATCTTTTTTTTTTATTATTTTAGTATGAATTTCGAAATTTTAGTAGTACGACTTTAGTTAACCGATCACTTGAATAATCAACCAAAGAGTTTAGAACACGATTAGAATACATATGGTTTTAATGGGTTTTCTTTTTCTAGTAATTTGAACACAAAAAATTGGGGAATAAAGCGCAAGTTATGTCACAAATTCAAGAATTACAAGAAGTGAAAAGTAGGAGGGGAAAACTTTTTAATCCATTTATTAAACTTCCAGAAGAACGATTTTCTACTTATTCCCATTTAGTAGGAGCTGCCCTTTCTATAATTGGGACTATTTTAATTGGGATAAAAGCACGTGGTGACCCTTGGAGTATAGTTCTCGGTATATTTTACGGATTCACCAATATTTTCTTATTTGGATCGAGCGCGATGTGCCATTCACAGAGTGTTTCGGAACATGACCATGATGTATGGGCAAAATTAGATGAAATTGCAATTTTCTTTCTGATTGCGGGGACTTATACTCCCATGTTATATATATTTCTCTTTCAGGAGGGGGAGATTAGCTGGTTTATCGGAATGCTCAGTGCACAATGGGTGTTTG
Source organism: Promethearchaeota archaeon (assembly GCA_004524545.1). GTDB lineage: Archaea > Asgardarchaeota > Lokiarchaeia > Sigyniarchaeales > Promethearchaeaceae > AMARA-1. The sequence continues at coordinate 569 of SDNX01000014.1, read as the reverse complement.
CACTTGCAGGAATGACCGTTAAGCTTTTTGAGATTCGAACTCCTCGTTGGTTTACTGCCGGAGTATATCTAGTTCAAGGATTCATGGTATTTGCTGGTGTGCATAAAATTTTCGTAGGTTGGCATTGGGTTGATCTTATATTCATGATCTTAGGAGGTCTCGCATATGCTGGGGGAACCATATTTTACATAACAAAAAAACCGAAATTATGGCCGGGAATTTTTGGTCCACATGACTTATGGCACGTTTTAGTCCTGATCGGAGCCACATCATTCTATATTGTGATCTTTCGGGCAATATAAAAAATATAATGACTACCATATAGTTTTCAATAATTTTTATACTCGTTCGGTTTCTCAAATGTATACCCACATACTGTACAATATTGCACTCCTTTCATGTATTTTGATCCACATGTCGGGCATTTTATAGTATTTTTAATAGTCCATTCCAGTTTTTCCTTTTTATTACTTTGCGAATAATTTCTTAGAGATAGAACCACACCGGACGAAAATAGAACTACAATAGTTATAACCAAGGTAAGTCTTATCGGACTCACATATGTAATT
>SDNX01000086.1 GCA_004524545.1 Promethearchaeota archaeon | reverse complement strand
GTCCCCGTATCAACGAGCATATCTTCCAGAAGGTAACTATATACAGGATATACATACTGCCCAAATATGCCACGACCAGTAGAAATAATAGTTAGATCCTCATATTGGAAAGCCCTCAACATCTTAATTTTAATAGTTTCTCTTTTTTCATTCATTTTCAAGGAATCTATGTACCAATCATAGGTATCACATGCAGATTCTGAATCGGTTCTTGTGGGTTGCCACCCAAGAGTAGTTTTTAATTTAGTACTATCAAATGTATAATCTTTCAATGCTATCTCTAAATGTTGAGGTTCGATCGGGGAGATATGAATGGCACTTAAGATTTTTACTACAAATCGAAGTAGCCCTGCACTAGCAGAAAAGAATTTTGGGTCTCTTCCAGCATATTCATATAATGCTACAATCATTTCCCGAAGTGTAGGAACATCATCACTTGCCACATTGAATATTTCTCCTTTCGATTTTGGATTTTTGATTGCTAGAAAAATCGCTTCACACACATCGAAAACATTGACCATTTGGAGTTTAGTCTTCCCTCCCCCAGGCATAAATGCTCGTTTCCCTTTATACGCATTTTTAATTTGACCGAGTAAGGTGGGTTCATTTTGCCCGGGACCAGTTATTGTGGGAGGGCGAAATATAGTAATGTCTAAACCTTTTGTCAGGTAATTTTTGCACATTTTCTCGCACTCGACTTTGTCCTCCCCATATTGGCAAACTGGATTAATCGGAGCATCTTCAGTTGCATCAACGCAGTCTATCCCATAAACTTCAACTGAGGAGATGAATATGAATTTGACAGTTGTATCACTATGCTCCCAAGACTCCTCTAAAAGAATTTCAGTCCCCCCCACATTAATTTCATGCATTTTTTCTTCGGAGGAAACAAATTGCGCAAGTGCACCAGCACAATGTACAACTACTTCAGGTTTATGTCTCTGAAAGACTTTACGGACACCTTCTCTGTCTGTTATGTCACATATTTCTTCTATGTAATTGTTATTCGTGATTTCTGCACTTTTAATGTCTAATCCTATGACATTCCAATTTCGATCTAATGATTTTGATACTAAGTTTTTCCCTAGGTATCCCGCACTACCAGTGATTAAAATCTTCATTCCGATTTCTCCTTATGGAAGGGGGCGCTCCGTTTCTATATCAGATGGATCTCTTCCTTCTTCAAGTTGTTTGAACCACCATTCATCAGTAGCAGCTAATTCTTTTGCTTTTTCGAGAACATCTAATATGTTGTCTCTCTGTACAACCACGACACCATTTATATCCCCAAATATCAAATCTCCTGCATGAATTGTACGTTCCCCTATTGAAAAGGGTTGGTTAATGGAATCGAAATCAATATTCATCCTACCTCGAATTGAGGAACAAATAATTCCTTTAGCAAATATCGGAAATTTTTGTGCAGTCACTTGAGCAATATCACGCACAGGACCATTCACTAATCCTCCTTTAAAACCAAATCCAACTAAGATTCTGCTTGTACTCTGACCAAGTCCTGCAGCTATCATTTTTCCCTCCATATCAACGCAAAATATGGGAAATTTTGGCATTTTGGCTAAGTAAGTCCCAAGCTTAGCAATAACATTATCATCCAAAGGCACATCTGAGGGAACCATTTTGATTATTCCAGCAAACCCGATAATGCGTGCTCCGGGCCAAATAGGACGAAATTCGTGAGGTAAGAATCCTGGTTCGAACCCTAATTCATCAATTGCATCAGAAACCGCACAAGAATAGAGATTGCGATAATCCGTTATTATTTTCTTAAGTTCTTTTCTTTTTAACTCCATAACTCACATTTCTGTTGAAGTTAGATTTAAATTTACCAGTCGTTCTTTACTAAGAAGCTTAAAATTTTCCATTTGGAGGGCTTTCTTATTTCTTTAATTTTTGAGTCAAGTTTTTCTTCAATTAAATTGATTTGAATGGAATTTTTCATTTCAGGACGGATTTTTCCGATTGTAAATCCCCGCAATAAAATATCTTCGTTACGATTTTGAATTGATGTAGGTATGAAATCATTGAATTTAATCGAAAATAATGATTTACTTCCCTCCCACGATTTCGGAACTAGAAGTTTTTCAGGTGGGTAGAAAAATTCCCAAGCTATATGATAAGCTTTTTTCAATGTATTTGCTATTTCAAACCCGAATTCATGCACTCCAGGAGGAACTGTAATGTTCAATGTATTTCCCTTTTTTGTGAAATACGGACATCCCGAATGGATTAATACAAACTTTCGATTAATCCAATAGAACCGGTGGGAATGTCCAGAGGTTTCAGTTGTTCTTTCAGCCCCAAAAGGATAGGTAATATAGAGTTCTTCGCAATTTTTAACAGGAAGAAAAAATCTTTTTTTCGTATGAATTTTCAGTTTTTGAAAGTGGTAATTATCTTCTAGTCGAATAATTAAATCAGAATCAAACACAATTTCTTTGGATTCAATAATGTCCTCAATATGAGGAATATCCACCCACTTTAATAAATTCAATAAAGAACGTGTACCTTTTGAGGAAAACTCTTTGAATTTGTGCGTTTGAGATTTTATTTTCGTATAACCGCAAGAAGGAATGGAAATCAGTTTGTTTCCAACTAGAAAAACCCGATCCCATAACCAATTAACATATGCATCTTCATGTGAATTCTTCAGTGATTGCATCTTTTTGTTTAAACTCTTTATTTGAGCTCTCGCAAGGTCTAATAATCCCATGGATTTCTGTTCAATTGATAACTTCGAAGGAATATACTGATCAGACAAGCCTTGCGACATTAAATACATCCCAGGAGTGATATATGGAACGATGTAGGCATCGTGATTCTGTGCCATCAAAACATTTTTCCAAATTTTATCAAAAAATTTAAGTTGAATTTCATTTCCTATTAACGGTGTCAACGAAATTGATGATTCAAAATTGATTAATTTATCTTCACAAATCCGATTTTCAGTAATTAAGCGTGAATTCATTTCACGGAGGGGAAAATCTTCGATTGCCCATTGGGATATTCGGGAGAATGGGTGAGAATTAGAAATTAGCTCTTCAAATTTACTAAAATGTATATTTGAACGCTCAAATTCAGATTTATGTTCAGCAAATTCTGGTATTTCTTTAAAATCATATGCAACATCTTCAATATTTTCAAATAGGATATAGGGTAAATCAGGACGGGAATACGCGGAAAAAAGGAGATGCGCAAGTTCTTGGAAAAATTTTCCATGCCATACTTGGCCATTTGGAATTCCTGATTGATTCACGGCACATTGCACTTCAGAACCATCAAGACCCCTCCATATCACTTTAGGTAAGAAGGATGTGGGAGCTCCTCCCGCTAACCTAACAGTAGCAAACGCTTTATTGATACCGAATTCTCTCAGTAATTGGGGGAGTTGAGGATGCAATGCATGCTCTGAGGACGCATAGATTTTGCATGGAATATTATTTTGTCTAAGGAGGTCCATCCCGTATTTCAGTTGTCGAATATTCGATTCTTCCCCAATATGACGTAAATATGGCTGACTAAAGGTAGGATTGAGAACTTCAACGTTTTGATCTTGAAAGAGTTGCCAAACGGGGTATGTTTTAGCAAAGTTTTCCAGCGAACACAGCCCAATTTCAAAAGCAATAGGTAAAGTTTTTGATATTTTAGCCCATTTCTGTATAAACGTCCAAATTCGTTCCAGAGAATCAAATTCGCAGTATCCAATATCAGAAAATAATATATTTCCATGTACACCTAAAGTGATATAGATATCGGGTCTTCCCGAAGTATTAGAAATTGCGCGTTTTAGTTTCCTTGATTTCCCTATTTTACTTCGAGTTTTTTCTGCGAGATTGGTGATAAATTCCCCCCAATAAGAAAAAGGAGGATTAATATGATTCTCTGGAACCATTGATATTACCCATTACTTAAAATTTATATCTTATTTATTCATTTCTTCGACGTGTATTTTCACTTGTTTCAATCTATCCCCTGATAATGGATATTTCCATAAACACATCAATCCAATGATCATGATGATAACTGGAATGACTCCGACTAATACTTGTAGACCAAGTTTAGGTAATCCAGTAAGGACAGTAATGCCTAAAGTATCCCTTGGAATGTTAAAAATAGTGACTACAATACCAATAACGCCCCAACTAATAGCACTTGATAACTTGACTAATACACCAGACACCCCCGCATAATAGCCTTCCCTTCTTTTTTTTGTCTTTACTTGATCTTCGTCAATAACATCCCCCAGTAGTACAGTGGGAAACATCATCAAGCCAGATAAACCGAAACCGGCTAATAACAATATAATTATCGCCACAGGAACGGTATTCATAAAAAATACAAATGGAAATACTGCACCAAAGCAGATCATAGAGGCAAATAATGCGAATTTCGATCCTTTTTTCTCTGCTACTTTCATCCACAAGAATAATGCTGGAATTACCGTAAGAAAAGCGCATAATAAAATCAAAGAATATTCGAGATCTCCTAGTAACAAAATCCCCTTAAAGAATAAAGGAAGGCTGGAAACCACCACCGCATAGGCTAATTGCAACAGAAATTGAACTATCACAAAGAATACGAAAGATTTATTTTTGAATGATGTTTTAACTGATTCGAAAAAAGGATATTTTTCTTCTTCTTTTTGAATTTGGTAATTTGGATTTTCTTTTACTTTTAGTATCGTAGGTAGCATTGATAAAACGGTGATAATAGCTAACACTCCACCCATTATTCCATATCCAAGTAGGTACTTTTCTCCAAAAGCACCCGAAATCATTGGAGCACCACCTAATCCGATAACTAGTCCGACTATACCAAAGATTTGCATGAATTTTGATGTGTCTACGCGTTCTTTTTCATTCAAACTCGTTTCCGCATATAAGGAATACCAACTAGTAACCACAGCTGTCACAGAACTCTCGTATGCGATTAAAATTACTAATAAATATACCCATGTCCAAAGTGGACTGAGACCTGGGGGTACTGTATAGATAAGTACCGAAAAAATTATCAATGGAATGCATCCGATTATGATGAAAGGTTTACGTCTCCCCAATTTTGAACGAGTTAAATCTGATAAATGACCCAGCAGCGGTTCATTAACAGCGTCCCAAATTCCGTAGATAACCAAAATAAGACTGATTCCCAGAGCAGTAATGGGAATTTTAAGATTTGCGAAATAATGTGTGTACAATAACAATATTGATGATTGTGCAATTGCTAATCCGCCTATATTCCCTACAGCATATGCAATTTTCTGCTTATTTTTCATTCTCTTACTTCTCCTGAGTGATTTTTTATCAGTATTTTCGGGCATTATTAGTCATCTCAATTTTAAATGGATCATAGTTACCTCAAAGGTCTATTAAATGTATGTTGAAGCCTTATCCAATTTATTCAAAACCTTTATTTTACCAAATTACGAACACATAGGCTAAGGCTAAATACATGTCAGAACGGAAAATCATTGGATCGCTTCCTCAAAAAGAATTAATCAAGATGTATGGAAAATATATCTCCAAACCTAAGGCAGAATTCTTTAAGAGTCTCGGACTTGGTGCCATACAAGGAAAACGGGAAGGATTATACATCAATATGCTCGAAGGAACGAGAAAAAATAAATCTGCAATACAATTATTAGATTGTCGGACTAGTGGAGGAGTATTTAATCTCGGGCATCGGCATCCCAAAATTGTGAAAGCATTGCAAGATGGGATTGACGCGGGATTAGATATCGGAGACCACCATTTACTGAGCGAACAGAGAGCTCTTCTTGCCAAACAAATAGCGGACTTCATGCCGGGAGAGATATCAAAGACTCAGTTTTGTGTTGGCGGGGGAGAAGCGATTGATTTGGCTATAAAACTCGCGCGATCTACAACCAAACGGAAGAAGATAATCTCTGCAAAAACGGGATACCATGGAGTCACAGGTGTTGCGTTGGGTGCAGGGGGACCTCGCTTCAAGGATGCATTCATGTGGAATTTTCCGGATTATGAACACGTAACATTTGGGGATATTGAAGAATTTGAAAAAACCATTAGTGAAGAAACTGCTTGTGTGATTTTTGAAACGATTCCCGCAACCGGAGGGATATTGATTCCAGAACAAGGATATTTTTCCAGAATTCGAGAATTATGTAATGACCTTGGAGTTATAATGATTGCAGATGAGGTGCAAACCGGTCTGGGACGACTAGGAACTATGGTAGGAATTCATGGAGGTCTATATCCCAATGAATTAGTCGTTCCTGATATTGTCGTATTAGCAAAGGGGATGAGCTCCAGTATATATCCATTAGCAACATGCAGTTACAAACCGTTTATCGGAGAGGTTTTTGAAAAAGACCCATTCATCCATATTAGTACAACGGGGGGAAGTGAGTTGGGATGCTATGTTACCCGCACCATGTTGGACATCATTTCTGCACCAGAATTCTTAGATAATGTCATAAAAATGGGTGCAGAATTTGAGAAAGGATTATTGGAATTCAAGAAAAACCCTGAATTAGATGATTTGATAGTAGATATACGTGGAAGAGGATTAATGTACGCAATAGAATTTCCAAATGATCGTTATGGAATAGGAATGACATTGCGAATGATTGAAAACGGAATTTTTGCAGACTATTGTGGGAATAAAGAAGATACTATCAAACTAATGCCACCTTTAATAATCACTAAAGAAGATATTACTATAATTATGGAACGGTTGGAAAAAGCACTGCTATCACTTCCGAAACCAACTAAAGAGGAAGATAAATAAATGATAAAAGTAGATAAAGAATTTTTACAGAAATTTGAGTTGAACTTGGACACAAGCAATCCAGATAGCGGAGAGTATCCGGTTAACTTGTTAGGATTTGGAGAAATAAGCATTGTGGTAGAGATCCTTCATGAAGATTTTAAGGATTTGGCTTTAAAGCGCATTCCCATTTTTGATACCGTTGAACAAGTAGAACGTCATATCAAGGCGTATAATGATTATAATCAAATATTAAAAGAAAAAATAGGATTGAATATTCCTGATTATGGAACCGAGTGGGTATACACTGATTTGAAGAAGAAAAATACAATCTCCCTTTATTGTATTCAGAAAAAGCATAATCCGAAATCAGTGTGTCATCATTTAATCCACCAGTTAAGTCATGAAGAAGAAATTGATAAGTTAGTTTTGCTGATAATGAGAGAACTACATAAAGTTTGGAAATTCAACAAATCCCAAGATAAGTATCAAATTGGATTAGATGGACAGATTAGCAATTGGATTCTGGATAAATATGAAGTTTCAGAACGAGTGTATGATAACAGTAAACTGATATATATTGACACAAGCACCCCGATGGTTCGAATTGATGGAATCGAGGCAATGGAACCCGTCCTCTTGCTGAAAAGTGCACCTCGATCCTTGCGTTGGTTGTTGAAAGCGTTATTCTTAGAGGACACGGTTAACCGTTACTATGATTGGCGTCTAGTTACCACGGATTTGATTGCAAATTTTTACAAGGAACAACGACCGGATTTGATCCCAAAGCTAATTGACCTAATAAACGAGTTTTTTGCCACGGAAGCTACCGATTTTGATATTAAGCCATTCACCCTAACAGAAATGAAGAAATATTATCGATCGGATGCGAATATGTGGCGTTTTTTCCAAGGTATTCGAAAGATGGATAGAGGAACCAAACGCATGTTCGGAAAACGCTACGATTTTTATTTACCAGGCAAAATCCAGCGGTAACTTTTAGATTTTTTTATACTTCGAAACTTTTTTAAACTTATAGTTCGAAGAGTGGGGTATGTCGAATAATAAAGATTTGATGATCGATATAGACGAACGAGTACCAAAAAGTGCTAAGGTGGCATTCGGATTTGCAAATGCAGGAGTGGGACTTTTAAGCGGAATCATCAATGGTGGTTTATCAGCTTTTTACAATATTAAATTAGGTCTTGAACCCGGAAAAATTGCTACAGCAATGTTGATTTTTGCAATTTGGAATGCATTGAATGATCCCATTTTTGGCATTTTGGAAGATCGGACCAACACACGTATTGGTAGACGGATACCTTATCTTCGATATGGAGCTCCTGTCTTCGGTGTAATGTTTATGTTAAGTTGGTTTCCATTTTTACAGTATATTTTCAATGCGTCAGCGAATATAGAACAATGGGCATTATTTGCGAATTTCTTAATAGTTCTATTCTTGTTAGACACTATGTTTACCCTTGTTGGATTAGTTACTTATTCCCTACCGAGCGAGATGGCAATAACAGCGAAAGGTAGAGCCAAAGTGCAAGTGTATGGTGTATATCTTGGTGCAATTGGCACTTTAGGTTCTCTATTAATCCCAACTTTCTTCATTACTACTAGTACAAGTGTGGTTACGCTTTATGTAGTGATGGGTATTACCTCTATTGTTGGAGCATTATTGCTTTTTGTATCGAGCTTTTTCTTAGTTGAGAACGAATACGCTATGCGAGAGGAAAAATTGAGCTTTTGGAAGTCAATAATAACTTGTTTTAGCTATAAAACCTTCTGGTTGTATGAATTCAGTAACTTTTTCTACCAAATCGCATGGGTAATAATAAGCGGGTTGATATCCGTATATATACGATATGAGCTTGAATTATCGGGTATTATGTCATTTATTCCGATTGTGATTATCTTTCTTATGGTATTAACCTTCACTTATCCTGCAAGTTTAATAATTAAGAAATGGGGAGTGAAGAAAACCTACCTAATAGCAGCAGGTGTATCCATCCCCATATTGGTGGTTATGTATTTTGTTAGTAGTATCAATATTCTTGCGATGATAGTTCTAGGACTTTTCGGTGTTATGGTGGCAGCAATGACACTTTCCAATTCCCCAATGTTCTTTGAGATTATTGACAAAGATGAATTAGAGAATGGCACACGTCGAGAAACATCTTTTAGCGGGATGAATGCCTTATTCACAAAACCCGCAATTTCTATTGCTAATGCGATTTTTTTTGCTATTATCGGAGCATTCGGATATATCACTCCCACTGAAGCTATTCCTGATCCAGTTCAACCAACTAGTGCTATTTCTGCCATCACTTTTGCGACTACTATAATTCCAGCAATCGCATTAGGTGTTTCAATAATATTTATCGCATTTTTCGATTTAGTGGGTCCTGAGTGGGAAGCCCAAAAAGCAAAACTTGCAGAAATTCATATACAAAAAGAACGAGCATACATTCAGAAACTGGCTGAAGAGGGAAAAATCAGCGAGACTTATAAGAAATTGTACAAGAGTTAAGGGTAACTTTTATACTCTTTTTTGATTTTATTTTTTCTAAATCTTTTTTACCTTGTAGATTGACTGGGATTCATGTCAGATAATGATAAACAACTTGCGTATTTAGACGAACGAGTGACCTTTGGGCAAAAATTTAGCTTTGGGATAGCAGGGAGTGGTGTTGGGTTACTCTCAGGTATCATAAATGGACCGCTCAGCGTGTTTTACACGTTCAAAATGGGTTTAGAGCCTGGAAGGGTTGCAGTTGTTATGCTGATTTTTGCCATTTGGAATGCACTCAATGATCCCTTATTCGGGATCCTAGAAGATCGTACAAAGACTAAATTAGGGAGAAGAATCCCCTACCTAAGGTATGGAGCCGCAGTGTTTGGAATTTTGTTCGTCTTTTGTTGGTATCCTTTCCTACATCTGATTTTTGAGGACACACAAAGGGCATTAGCATGGAACTTCGGATTGGCGTTATTTTTATTCGACTCGATTTTTACAATTATCGGTCTTATTACCTTCACCTTACCTTCAGAAATGTGTATCACAGAGAAGGGGAGAACGTCGATATCCGTTTTTTCGGTGTATTTGGGCGCAATCGGGATGCTTGGAAGCATGATATTAACCACAATCTTTCTTTCAGATGATACATCCACCATACATCCCTGGTTCAAGCCAGCAATGATAATTACTGCATTTGTTGGAGCACTTATGGTGTTTATTCCTAGTTTTAACCTTGTGGAAAATGAATATGCAGCACAGGAGGAAAAACTTGGGTTCTTTAAATCACTCATTGTTACTTTTAAAAACACTCAATTTCTCTTATTCGAGTTTGGCAACTTTTTCTACCAAATCGCATGGACCATCTTAACTGGATTAATGGCACCGTTCGTTGGATATGTGCTAGGATACCAAGGAATAATGTCTATGATCCCACTATTGGCAATATTTGTGATGGTATTCATTTTCACGTATCCTGCAGGTCGTGTAGCGCGTAAATGGGGAAACAAAAAAACCTATATGGTTGCCATTGCTTTGGTAATAATTTTGTTTATCGAACTATTTGCTATCAGTGGTAAAAGCCAATTAGGTGGG
>SDNX01000085.1 GCA_004524545.1 Promethearchaeota archaeon | reverse complement strand
TTCGTTTGAATCCACTCACTATTATATTCCTACATAACTACACAGAGGTATTGTTGCTTGCTGTATACCCCCTAAACCATACTGTTATGCCTTTATACATGTGTTATGGAATGGGAACATGATTTCTATCACATGATAGATGTTGACTAGTCTTCCTCTATGGTGAGGTCGACCAATAACTGATAAGTTTACTGGAATAATTGTTCAGCTAATTGTTTTTCATACTCCGAGTTGGTACGTAAAAAGCAGACAATTCCACCTAGTTGAGTTACACGCATCCCGGACGGGGATTCATCATCGATGATGATTTTTGTTTTTATATCTCGGTTCTTGGCTATTTGAAGCAACCTTTGAATACGAGATTTCTGCTGGGAAGTCTTCAAATAATCCGCCGTGAGTAATATGTGCTCGGGTAAAAGCTTTAACGGTTTGAATTTCTTTTTTCGGGTACCTTCTGCAAAGACGAGTTGTTCGATGTCTTTCAAAGAAAACAAAACCAATCCGGAGTCCACATCATTTAACCGAGCTTCCATTTGGTAAATGAGCTGATCTGCTTCCGCGGAGGTGGCGGATCCGACCGCTTCTCGGTATTCTTCCGATTGCATAAATAGCGACAATTCATCTTCGGTTGTTCCGGACCCTACAAGTTGTCGGAAAGTTGCCGAATGGGGATTATTCTCTCGGAGTAACCAACGATGATGGTGTTTGATATGATCCAGAAAACCCGCTGCATACGTAGTTTTAGGTGGGGAAAGTAATAAAATACTTCTGAGCCCCGCGTTCAACAACGGACGAAGAGCATGGATGAGGTCTTCATAGAATCTATACAACTGATTTAGTTCTGCATTTTTAAATTTGCGACCTAATTTAACCCGTTCGGCAAGTTGTGGGCGTTCACTGAAGATTTTCCAAATAACTGCCCCCATTGGTTCAAATCCCACAATCACCCCGATAGGATATCCGCGTTTTGTTTTTTGTTTTGGTTTTCTCATGATATTTTCCTTAATACCTTATTTTCGGTTTTTTAACATCCATTCTACGGCAAAATCAATCAGATCAGCTTGATTTAATAGTGCAGTTGTTGCATACCCTACATTACCGCGTTTATAATTGATTGATTCCTCATAGGCTTTTCCAATTTCAAGGAAATCCTCATCAATGAATTCTTTTTCCTCCCAAGTAGCCCAAATACGTTTTCCATCTTTCATAATTGCTGAACCAAGGAGTTCTAATTTTGCTCCCGGATACCCTGCAATGTTTTCCGCTATATGTAATGATGAATTGTTTAGATGATCCACACCTAATAACATAATTTTTCCTTTGAGTTCATACAATCGACCTAGAGGTGAGTTTATCCCGAAACTTGGAGTAAGTGGATGATCCGCAGCAATTAATTCAGCGTATTTTCCCCACGCAGCGAAAGACAGTGAAGGATGATTACTACGAATAACTCCTAGAAAATGCAGAAATGTATCCACAATTATCCCCATACCGCGAGTTGGGCTGATTCTAGGATCGTAAGCAGGCATATGTTCACGAATAATCGGTTTCCATGCTTCTGGAACTGGAGGATGCTGCCAATTCTTTGGGTCGCTATTATCTGAGGTATGTGTAGGCATGACTAAGGTACCTTTTTCAGTAATAATTTCCATTAATGCCTCTATCACCGGAACCGCTTTACCTGGAATCCAACCGATCTTGCTTAGGGAACTGTGAACCACCACATTGTCCCCCTCCTTCAGACCAATTTTCCTAAAATCATCAATTAGCTGGGATTTCAAAATGGGAAGTTCGCTACTCTCAATAACCCTTCTTTCATTCTCTTCATACATTTTTATTAATAATAGTAACTTTTTCAATAAAATTATGCAAAATACTATTCATAATTCAACATAAAACATCTAGATAATTTATGGGAAACTAACATGAGTGTATATTCATTTCTTCATTGCATATGTTGTATCGGTATTCGTGTTTCATTCTCGAAACCCCGATTGACGAGATTTGGTCAAAGACCATTAATTTCTGGAACGCTCAAAAGGGTGAAATGGTAGAAACATATATATCTGATAACCTCATGCACCGGAAAATGGAATTTAAGCACGATTCCTCAGGACAATTCATCAATAAGCAATTTGTTTTATCTTTAGGAGAGTCCTATCTAATCGAATTCGGATATAATCGAGAAGAAAAATGCACCTATATTACCTTGGAAGTCGGGTTTCGTTGGTTTGGTCGAGATAATGTTTGGAGGATCCCACAAGATTATGTTACAAAATGGCTGGACCACTTGGGATTTGAATCTGCTCATTTACAGCATGGAAAAACTGAAGATTTTATCCGGATCACTAATAAATTTCACGAGATTGAGAGTATTAAAAAATATAATGTATTCTGTCCTATTTGTGGGACTAAATTAGGAAGAGCATCTATATGCTCCGATTGTGGGTCGATCTATAAAGAATCATATCTAATAAATTAGAGGATTGAAGCATTATTTCTCTATTTCTCTCATAGCTTCATCAATGTAATTTCGAACTTGTATCCGATTGATTTTTTCCTGCAACTTGGCTGATAAAGTGAAATTTGGGATTTGTTTTACAGCAGAATCCAAGCAATCAAAAACATCTTGAAACCTTCCTAACTCGTATAACACCAATAATTTATTCTTTATCGCAGATTCATTAGTTTCCTGTAGTTTTAGTACAAAATTAATGAAATCCAATGCCTTGGTAAATTTTTCTTGAGAAATCAGTTTATCGCTTTTTTCAAGATACCGTTGAGGTGCATTTTTCTTTCGAATTGGGAAATAGATCGAAGAAAATGTGATTAATCCAGCCCCTGCCGTGCCTAATATTATCCAAAATGAGAATTTCTTCCAATCTATAAATTTTTTAATTCGATTTCCTGTGGAATCTATTTGCTCATAATTTTTTTCATTATCAATCATTTGGTTACGCAAAATCTCGTTGTAATTACTCGAAGTTATAAAAATTCCGATACTATTGTTGCGAATTATGTTTTCTTCTATTAAGTTGAGATTACTGTTTTCTAATTTAATACCGTAAATATTATTGGATATTAGATTTTGAAAAACCTGGTTCAATTCGCTTTCAAAAGAGAAATACAGGCCGATAAGCCGATTATCTTTAATGATGTTGTGAGATATTGCATTATTTCTACTACTTTCAGATAGATGAATTCCATACTCAGCATTTTCAATATAGTTATTTGCTATTATATTTTGACTACTCATCCAAAAATAAATACCACACTGGTCGTCCCAATAATACGTGTTTGAGATGTTATTTGATAATAGGTGAATACTATTTGCAGCGTCAAGATTGATTGCCCTTCCACTTGTAATGATATGATTTCCTTCAACAACAACATCGGAAGAAAATTCCATTGAAATCCCCATCCCCCAATTCTCGAATAAAATGCAATTGTTAACCACACATTTAGAACTATGGTCAATAATGATTCCTACATCGTTTTGTGACAGATTAGAGCCATTAATAACAACATTCTCGCAATAATCAATTTTTATACCTCCCTCCCAATCTCCTCCACCATGGGTGACAAATATGTCCTCTAATATTATATATTTTTCTGTATTTCGAATTTCTATAGCAGAACCAGCCCATTCGGCATCAATATATAAGTTTTTAATAATATAAGGGTCTTCAATCGTTCCGCTGCCTGTTTTACTTATAAATGCGTCCAATTCGTCGTTTCCATTGAGTAATACTCTAGGGTGAAGATAGACGGCATCAGAGTTGTCATGAGAGTTTTCTTCTACAATATCTAACACATTGGCCATGAAAAAGTTATTTCGAATAGTATTGTAGTTGCTTTGACTAAAACAAATTGCACAACCACTCCCAGAAATGTTGTTTGCTTCTATAGTGTTAAAGTTGCTTCTATCAATGAATATACCAAATAATTCATTGTCGGAAATATAATTACGAGTAAAATGCGATTGGGTATTGCTAATTGTTAAAATCCCAATTTCTGTATTAGCAGTGATGTTGTTATCATGAACGTTAAAATAATTTGAATTTGGTAATTTTAGCCCAATTCCATTTTTAGAAATTTCATTATTAAAAATTTCAAAATGGGAATCCCCGTCTGTGTGAATTCCTTGTGTTCCATGTTGTAAAACATTATTAAAAATTTCTACATTTTGACTACCTGTCGAATAAATCCCATGGCCCCAATTGAATAAAGCAGTATTATTATAAACTTGACACTCACAAATGTTATTTAAATAAGTTCCATATGCATTTCGAACAAAATTGCATCCAGTAATATTAACGTTCTCACAATAAAGCAATTCAATTCCTCCTACGCCCTCTTGATGATCCCATGGCGCACCAGCAACAATCAGATTTTTTAAAATCAAATAGCTTGTAGTATGATGGATTTCTATAGGAGAACCATCTCGTTTTGCATCTATGACTAAATTTCTAATCACGTATGGATCAGATTGTATACCACTCCCCGTCTTATTTGGAAAACTAGCAAGTTGAGAATTTCCATCAATAGATATTTTTGGATGTAGGAACCCGGTTTGATTATTTAAAAACGAGTTGATTTCTTCTATGTTAACTACATTATTTAGAAAATTCGAAGCAACACTATTATAATTACTACGATTGAACCTAACTCCAACAGCGTTATCCAAAATGTCGTTATATTCAGCAATATTTACAAAACTTTCATAAAAATCCACTCCAATTGAACAATTAGATATGGAGTTAGAATACATATGGTTTCCATTATTATGTCGCAGATATAATCCTTTTTCACAGTATGAGACGAAATTGTTATAGATCTCAAAATAATCACCGAAAAGGTTATAGATGCCATACGTATTATCCCATAAGGTATTATTATAAATTTGGATATACATTCCTCCGTCTGCATGTATCCCCTCAAAGTTGCTGTAACAAGTATTATTAAAAAAATAAACATCTCCATCATTGGAATCTGTGGTATATAACCCAGAGTAATTATCATGACTAGTGTTGTTATATATGTAACAGTTTGAAACTCGGGTAATCATCGTACTAAATCGATTGTTAGTGAAAAGACACTGGGTAATATTGATGTTCTTACAATCTAAGAGTCGAATTCCTCCATCCTCTGTACTCCAATACCCCATACTTCCAATGATTGTTAAATTCTGTAATATAAGATATCGATCCGTATTAAGAATTTTAATTGCTGATACCAATGCGCCTGATAGATCAATAGTTAAATCTCTTATTACATAGGGATCTATTGAAGTTCCGCTTCCTGTTTTATTAGGAAATGAATCTAATTCGGTATTCCCGTTAATATTGATAACTGGATGGTTATCTGAACTCAATGGCATACTGTATTCATCTACATGATTTTTAAACCCGAGTGGTATGAGAAAAAATGATGTTATGAAAAAGAATAGAACAATTTGATTTGCTTCTTTCATCATGATCATTCCTGTTTCGGCGGATTTCCTTTCAATAATTCGGAAATGTCTTCATATCGCTTTAATTCGTACAGAATCGCGATTTTTTTATTTAATGCAGGTTCGTTCGATGGGTCTTTCGTCAGAATTTTATCATAAAGGGCGAGAGCGTCGTTATATTTTTTCTCAGACCTTAATAGTTCCCCTAATTCTAAAGTTTTATTTGTTTTTACTCTCTTGATTCTCTTAGGAATATATAATACTGAAAGAATAATGCTACTTATCCCAAATACTCCTAAAAAAGACCATAATACAATCGCTTGCCAACTTAATGGCACTATTAATCCATTCCCGTGGCTGTTAAATTCGATATAGCTAATAACGTTATTAATGAACTTGTTTCTCGAAAAAGTATTATCACTACTCTCTTCTAATCTAATTCCAACGTTATTATTTGAAATTACATTACGTCTAACTATATTTTTATCCGTCTGAGCAAACTCTATTCCAATCTGGTTACCATGGATAATATTTTCTTCAATGAGAATATAATCATCGAAAGCAAACTGAGGTAAATCATGTGCAGATATCCCTACAATACTTCCTTTAACATAATTTTTCTTCACTTCAGCATATTGCGCTCCACCATCAAGACAAATCCCATATCTATTTTCAATAAGTGTATTATTAAACCAATAATTTGTCGTGAAAGCGGGTGAAGGATGGAGTCCGATTTCGTTATCATAACACAAATTGTAGGATACATTGATATTTTGACTGAGATGCGCGATTACTCCAATGTAATTATCAGAAAAATAATTATGGGAGATGGTACAATTGGTTGAATCGTATAACGCGACTCCCCAACTATTATTAAAAAAGCTACTTTCAATCACCTCAATATTCCTGCAATTTTCTATCTCGATTCCAAAATAATTCCATGGTCCATCAATTTGACTATTTCGAATCGTCAAATTTTTCAAAATTAAGTGTCTGTCAACATTTAATATTATCATTGGGTTGCCCATACTTTTAGCATCAATCTCCAGGTCACAAATCACGTAAGGATCTTCCGATGTCCCACTCCCCGTCTTATTAAGAAAATTGTCAACGTCGGCATTATTGTCAAAATGAATTTTTGGGTGGTCGTAGGAAGATTGAATCTGATGCACATTGAATGTATTAATGCTTTTATTCGGTTTCGGAATAAATATAACAAAAATTACTAAACTCAAGAGAATTGTGTACACTGGTAATTTCTTGAGTTTACCAGTTCTCCCCATATCTATTTTTCTTGTTGTACTTCCTTATAAAACGATCCTCATTATTCGGATCTTTGGTTCATCAGATTTTGTTTGAAAAATGAATTAATTGACTTTTATTTCAAGTCATGTTTTTCTTTGAACGCATCCAAACTAATAGGCACAGTTTCTTCAAGAATTTCTAAAATTGCTTTAGCATACTGTCGAATTTCCCATTGCGCTTCTGGAGAAATTCGTAATTTAATGAAATGAAATAAATTACGAAGATTTACTGTTGCATAAAATTCGGTATACATATTTTGCGGAAGAACGATCCGAGCATGTTCTCGCGCAATGCCCATTTCAATTAGAATGTTATATGCATTAAGAGCGAGTTCAGTTTGTTTTTTAACAGTGTTACGGGCTATATCATTGTTAATTTCATCCGAAAATACCGATCCTTGCCTATTACTCAAATCTTGTTTACGAAATCTTTCAGGGATATAGAATTGTATATTTTTACTCGTGTATCTACGACTAATTTCATTATATGACCATGTTCTATGCCGAAACCACTGTGATCGAACAAAAAGAGGGCAAGCCACATGGAATTTAAATACAATATGTTCAAATGGACTCATATGGTTATGCAACATTAAATATCGAATGAGTTTGAAATCTTCTTCTTCGGTTTTTCTGCCTTGCCCAAATGAAACCCGTGCTGACTGAACTATACCGAAATCATCTCCAATGTATTCTACTAATCGAAGAAAACTTTTTCCATCCTCCAAGACGTCGATAGGTTCTGTAAGATTTGATGACTCCATAATTTCATATTCACTTGACACTTTATTTCATTCTTTTGATTTTAATTTGTCACTGGTGACAAAGGAGAGGTGGTTTTCAAAATGATTGTGATCGGTGGTTAACAGTAACAAAATGCAGTTACAAATAGTTATTTACGTTTGAATTCAGTTTTACTTACTATATTATAAGAAGACAATAGGTGGATAAAGTGAGTAAAAAAGATGAAGAACTAACAATGGGTGTTACGGGAGATAAGGGAGAAGTCGTATTTAAAGTAATTGTAATAGGTGACGGCAGCGTTGGGAAGACCACATTACTCAGACAATATGTAGAACACCAATTTGAAACCGAATATATCCCAACTGTTGGTGTAAACATACTTAAAGAACAGATCGAAGTCAATGGAAAAACTGTAAACTTAATGTTATGGGATATAGCAGGTCAGCCACAATTTTATTTACTGCACAAAGTATACTATAACGGGGCAAATGGAGTGATTCTGATGTTTGATCTTACCAATAGCCCTTCATTTACCAACGTAAACAACTGGTATAATGAACTTATTAAATATGGATTAGACACCGTTCCCGTCATCATGTGTGGAAATAAAGCCGATTTGAGAGGGGAACGCAAAATTATAGAACCTATGGCTCATTCGAAAATGGAGCAACTCGGAATTCCAGCATACTTCGAAACTTCGGCAAAAGAAGGCACGAATGTGAAAGCAGCTTTTAACAAAATCATCCAACTGATGATGGATCGCAAGAAATTCAACTAGTTTTTGATAAAAATTCTCTTTTTCTTTCTGATTTTACTACTTTATTCTTCTTAAGATGGATTTTGTCCGTAGAATATATAAAACCAAACTGATTCTTATCTATGCCAAATCTTCCATTGGCGTTGACTCCAAGTTGACACCAATAAAATTTATATAACTGATTGGTCATATATTATACATTCCGTTATGGGTATGTAATCGGAATGTTAGTCATATATGAGGGGAAAAAAATGCAATCTCTGAAAGTTTCCTTAATGAAATTCGTGCTGAAGCACGTTGTGAATTGGGCATTAAAAGATCCTGAAATCCGATTAATGAAAATCATGAAGGTTATTGGGAAAGTTTCGTTCACGAAGAAAGTAGACGGGGGTCAAAATCGGCGAAATTTATTCATGAATGTGTTTACTGACAATGACACTATGATGTACAAGTGGCTAGTTCGCTTCATGAAAGAAATGGATCCTCGAGTTACTCATCGATTCCTTCAAAGTGTTGGGATTCATGCTGCATTTGTGGGTAATAAAAAGAAATGGGAGGTTGTAAACAGAGAGAAATGCAACGTTCCTGGAGCAATTCTAATGGATCCCACTTCCAAATGCAATATAAAATGTATTGGATGTTGGGCAGCAGAATACGAACAAACCGATGAAATGGACTACGAACTCCTAGATCGAATAATTCGTGAGGGGAAAGAAATTGGAATACATTTCTATCTCTATACAGGAGGAGAACCGACAATACGCAAAGCAGATTTGATCAAATTAGCTGCTAAACACCAGGATTGTTGGTTTATGGCATTCACGAACGGGACTTTATTAGATGAAAAATTTGCCAAAAAGTGTGCTGTACTAGGCAATATGAGTTTTGCAATTAGTGCCGAGGGCTATGAGGAAGAAACCGATTTTCGTCGTGGAAAAGGATCCTATAAGAAGATGATGCAGGGGATGGATAACTTGAAAAAATATGGGGTTCCGTTCGGATTTAGCTGCTGTTATCATAATAAAAATGTCTATACAGTCGGTTCGGAAGAGTATATTGATTTTTTAATTGATAAAGGGGCGATTTTCGGGTGGTTTTTCACCTACATCCCGATTGGAAAAAATGCGGTTTTAGATTTAATGGCAGAGCCTGAGCAGCGTGAATGGATGTTTCACCAAATTCGACACATACGGCGGGATCGGAAGATTCTAGTAGTTGATTTTTGGAATGACGGTGATTATGTGCGAGGGTGCATAGCTGGTGGCAAGAATTACTTACATATTAATGCACGAGGCGATGTGGAACCATGTGCATTCATTCATTATGCAACACATAACATCCGAGATTGTAGTTTACTTGAGGCTTTAAAATCTCCGTTATTCAAACAGTATCAGTGGAATCAACCTTTTAATCCAAATCATCTTCGTCCATGCCCGTTGTTAGATAATCCTGAACATCTGGAAAAGATGGTTATTTCTACTGGAGCTTACTCTACCCAGATGCTGGATAATGAAGATGTCCGAGATTTATGTGATAAATGCAGACCGATGGCTAAAAAATGGGCAGAAACTGCGAACTATTTATGGCAAACTGACCCAAAGGTGAACAACTACATCAATATTCAACGTATTAAACGAGAAATGGCAGAAAAAGCTGAGAAAAAAATACAAGAGAAAAAGAAAAAAGTACTCGAACATGCGATTCATTAAGTTTTTTTTTTCATACTTTTTCGAATAGACGAGAGTTAAGCGAAAGACTTTTTTTTCTATAATCTACTATTCGAATGATGACAAAGGAACTCTATTTGGACGATATGTATTTGCGGGAATTTAAGGCAAAGGTGATAGCTGTCGAAAATGAAAAATATGTTGTTTTAGACCAGTCTGGATTTTATCCTAAATCTGGAGGTATAGAAAACGATTTAGGGAGCTTAAAACGAATCAGAGACGGAACTACATTTAATGTAGTGCACGTAATGAAAGTAAAAGGGAATATTTCCCATGAAATCGAACCTACTGGGTTGAATGTAGGGGATGTTGTAAAAGGGGAATTGGATTGGACTCGTCGATATGAGCTGATGCGTTATCATACTGCAGCACATGTACTAAGTGGGTTATTCTTCCAACTTGGTAATGTAAAAGTTACC
>SDNX01000084.1 GCA_004524545.1 Promethearchaeota archaeon | reverse complement strand
GAGAATTTCAATTGGAAGATCAACAATATCCTCAGATAATAAATATTTTAAATTGTTCTCCATTTTGCTGACGATATCATGGATCTCATTTAGGGATTTATTTTTATTCACATTCACATGAAATTGGATGAAGAGCATGTTTTCCAATCGATCGATGGATAAATGGTGGATATCTTGAAGAATTGAGTACTCTTTTACAATTCTCCGAATTTTATCAAAAATGTTGGAACTTAATGGAATAAATTCATCTCCGTGCATGATTTCAATGAATGAATTGATCTCATAATCCTGAAATTCCCGTTCCACTTCACTCTTAATGGTATGCACAATTTCATGGGTATCTATTAGGTCATCCTTCGATTTTACCACTATTCTGACCGCTAGTTCCAGCTTTCTTCCCGCAGTTCTTACCGCAAAATAATCGACCAGAGAAATTTCAGGTATTGAAATGATGTATCGTTTAAATTTTTGTATACGATCTGGATCTACAGCATTGTAGTCAATCAATTCGTTAAAAGATACTCGTATAATCTTAATGGATTCATAATATGCATATCCCACTGCAAGAATTGCTAAAATCGGGTCAATGATGTTGATCCCAAAATAAGAGCCTAATAGAGCACCAATTACTGCAATGTTACGAAACAAATCTCCTCTAAAATTAACCCCTTGAGCTTTTATTACAGAATTGTTTAATTTCTTGCCAATTCGGACAATTTGGGTGGAAATAAATAAATTGACTGCTAAGATTCCGAGAAGGGAAAATATGCTTGGTAGAGAATTTTCTACAGTGTAATCTTGATAATTAATTAGAGCGACAATAGCAGAATAAAAAATGTATCCATATAGAGCCATAGTCAAGAATGATTCGACAATTCCCATGAAACTGTTAATTTTATAATGTCCATACATATGATCTGCATCAGCAGGTCTTTGACTGACTTTTAATGAAAAAAAGGTTAAAGCAACTATCGCAATATCTATTAGGGAATCCGCAAACTCTCCTCTGTAGGAAACACTGTTTGTAAAGAAAATCATCGTAGTTTTAATTGCAGAAGCAAAAATCACTAAGATTATTGAATACATGGTCGCTCGTTTTTCGAGTTTCTGTTGGAAGTTCGGATCCATCTTTTTTTCTTAGTTAGGAAGATATTTCAAAGTTTTGCATACTCTTATAGAAATGTAAACTTACTATTAATATATCAAAAACCGTCAAAAGTCTAATTTTTTCAAACTTGAAATAAAAAACTAGTGAATTTACTTAGTAATTTTGTTTAGCCGCAAAAATAACTCTTGAAATTGTTTTAGCACCAATTTCCATATATATTATGTCTACGCGGAATAGGGGGTAAAGACTACTCCCTCCTATCCCTTCTAGGAACCGTGTATACGCCTTTCAACTCACACGACTAACGCCTTGGATCCCGATATTGTATCCCCAATTTATTCCAGCGTGAAATACTTCGGGGATGCACACTTGCAACTGTTAATATTTAAAGTATGATTTCTTTAATTAATTGTATGGAATTGCATGAATCAAGAAGACAGCGTTATTATGAAAAACTGGAAAATTTAGATTTGAACTATTCACTCGCTCAAAAAGGATTAAAAAACCTGAGTAAGGAGAATAGTCTGAAACTTGAAATATACGGGGTTTTACATGCAATTCAGCTGACAATAGAGCGCATTACAGATATTTCAGCTATGTTTATGAAGGATCAAGGTAAGATTGTTAAAAATACTTATGATAACTTGAATGAAATCTATTTACATGGAATGTTAACCAATACTTCAAAAAATTCATTGTTTAATCTCGTAGGTTTAAGAAATCGTATTGCTCATGATTACAATGGATTGGATGAAGACTTAGCTCTGAATTCTTTTAAAGAAAATATTGATTCTGTTAGCAAATTTATTAATGGTGTAAAAAAATGGATAGGGAAGAGCTGATTGTAGAATTACAATATACATTTCAATTTATTTTGGAAGATGATAGGATATTAGGATTGTTTTTATTTGGATCCTATGCAACAAACGATCATACTCCAATGAGTGATATTGATTTATGTTTTATTGTTCCAAATAAGTCTCAAATTAATAACGTGTATAGTTCAGTTATGAAACACGCCATTAATTTTAGAGATGAGTATGATATTCGGTTTTTTGAGGAATTTCCTTTGCACATAAAAATTCAAGTGATCGAAAAAGGTATTCCATTAGTCGGTAGAGATATTCCGGCAATATATGAGTATTTTTGGATATATCGGCAGATGTGGGAAGATTTCCAGTTCACAATGCTAAAAGCACAATAATATTAGAAATGTAATAATTAAATCAACTTCAGGTCCATAATAGAGAGATTCAATCATATTTTCAATAATTTGTTTTGTTATAGCTAAATAGATCAATAGCGATCAAATTCCTCAACTTACAAATTAATCTAACTCAATTTTTTTCAAGATTTTCTGAGCACTCTACCCCAACATCCCGGAACATCCATCTCTAAATGATTATTCTCTACCCAAAATTCTTCAGACTCATTCAAAATATCCACAAATTTGGAACCATCCAATCTTAGATTCCATAAAGGAATTTTCACTTTTTTTGAATCAAACGATGTTGAAACAACTACAAGTAGAGTTTGTTGGGAAGATTTTCGCAAAATAGCAATCATATTAGATTTTGTGTTGTCTGCCCAAACTGGGATTAAATCCCCATACATAAGTGCATGGTTTGATTTTCGAAGGCGAATAAACCTTTTTACATTCTCGGTTATTGCATTTCCTAATGGATCTCGTTCATCAGACAGAGGAGGCATAGGTTTTCTAATTGCTTCGTCCGATAGGCCCGGAATCTTAATCCCCTTCATCCCAAATTCATCTCCATAATAAATTTTAGGAATCCCATTCAATGTAAAAAGGATTAGAAATGCAGGTATTACATGGCGTTCATCTGAAAGAATTGACCGAATCCGAGTAACATCATGATTTCCTAAGAAATTTACTAGCACAATATCTTTGTTTTGCCCCCATTGAGGATGAAAAGATTGTTCCAATACACCCTTCAACTCCCACAGGTTGTTTTCATTGATCCCGTTAAATATAGATTTGTAAACTGCATATCCAGTCCCTGCATCCAAAAGATCATGCCCAATCCATTTCGCATAGGGTCCATGAATCATCTCTCCAATCAAAAAGCAATCGGACTTAATGGATCTACAAGTGCTCTTGAAGTCTCTCCAAAAAGTGTTTTGAATCAAATATGCGACATCTAAACGCCATCCATCTATTCCTATTTCTCCCATCCAATATTTTGCTACGTGAAAAATATGATCTAGGACTTCTGGGGTTTCTAAATTGAGTTTTACTAGTTCATAATATCCTTCCCAAGGTTTGTAATCAAAACCATCTTGGTAAGGATTCATATGGGATTGAGAGAAATTGATATAGTGCCAACCTTGTTTGGATGAATGGCGTTTATGTTCTTGAACATCTTTAAAGGAAAAAAAGTCCCTTCCAACATGGTTAAACACTCCATCTACAATGACTTTCATCCCCATTTCGTGTAGCTCACGAACAATCTCTTTGAATAAATCATTGGTTCCTAAGCGACGATCTATTTTAAGATAATCCGTCGTATCATATCCATGGCTGTGAGATTCGAATAATGGTCCGAATTGAATTATTGTAACTCCAAGATCTTGAAAATAACTATAATAATCCCGAATTTGTTCTAAACGGTTAACTATCTCAGTTTCATCCTTGGAATAATATGGTGCGTTAAAAAAGCCTAAGGGATAAATATGATAAATAATACCATTTTTTGCCCATTCAGGCACGTACTGAATGTTTTCCATCTGTTCGCTCTACCTATAGTATGATGGTCAAAAAACAAAAAAGTTACTCAAATATAGTCAATAGAAAAGGTTAATTTTCCATTATTTTGAGTTTAAGATCAATAATTTCTTTTAGTTTAGGATTAAGTTCAAGTGCCTTTTTATATGATGCAATTGCTTCATTATATCTCTTCAAGAATTGCTCCGCGGTTGCTTTATTCATCCATGCTGCAGCATAGTTGGGTTTTAATTCAATTACTTTATTGTAGCAGAGGATTGCTTCTTCGTATTGACCTAATTTCTCCAGTACGATGCCTTTCCGATTCCAAGCATAAGTCGAATTAGGATTTATCTCTAATCCTTTATCGTAACATTCATTCGCCTTAGTATATTCATCGGATTTTTCATGCGTATATCCCTGATTCAACCACGCATCAATATTTTGATCAAAAAATTTGGAATCTCTTCTTTTCGACATAATATAAACTCCTCTTAACTATTCATTTTGAGCGAAATTTATAGTTTAGGTTTGTATTTCTTTCCGACTTCATAGGCTTTCCCATATGGCTTGCCCATATCGCGATAATACATATCCATATACATGGATAGAGGATTAACTTTCTCGATATCAATTCTATTACCATCCATGCACTCGTTATCACAGTATACAGCAACAACTTTTGCGATGAACATCTCGTTCCTTCCTACATCAATAGTTTGTATAACCTTACACTCGAAATTAATCCGGAAGGATTTGATGAGAGGCGCAGTTTTGAGATCTCCCGTAAAATACTCAAACACTTCGGATTTATCCACCTGGTGACCTGATATTCTCCCCACATAATCCGTTTCCACAATATTGTCAGGAGAAGGAACATTCACACTGAAGGTTTTATGTTTCCGAATCCCAATATTTGTATAATGGGATTTCACCGAAGAGACATACACATGCAAGGGATATCCACAGGTCATTCCAAAATTACTGAGGGTATTGTAAGTCGGTTTTTCATTGACAAACGTTCCCACAACTATTGCTGGATGCGGAGCAGCAAAATGTTGATAATCGGGTTCTAGTTTGACTTTTTTCATACTTACAGATTTGGGATTTTATTGTAATAAATGTGATCGGTCAAAAATTTATTCGAAATTATGCAAATTGATTTCATCAAGAGACCCCATTATATTTTCCTTCTACTCCTATTTCAATGGGTTGAATATACTGAAGATTATTTCACAAAAGAAGATATCACCAAAGCAATCAAAATTTGTGAGGAAGAGCCTAAGTACAAAGAAAACGGGAACGTTGCTCTATTTTACTTGAATGCTTATAAGATTCAACCATAAATGATTTCTGTTTTTAAAAAGCATTATATATTATATCAGTGGAAATTAGATAGTTCAAATGCTTTGATATTACATTGTAGAACAGACAAAAATATAAGTAAATTTTCTTCAAATCGCTCATTCGAGAAATTTCTGAAGTATGTAAAGATTTTGACATAACACTTTTCTTCTTTGATATTAGATACGCATGTAGAGGCTCATTATTTTAAGAAAAGGTTTTAAAGGCTAACCACTAATTAAGCGTTAATAATATAGACATTTAGTTAAGTAAAATCGATTAATGTTCCAAAACTATCAATATTGTGGAATGATCTAAATAGATGTTTAACCACACTAAATGTGAAAATAATTCTTTTAAAAAATGGTGAAAAAAATGAGTAAAGAACGAGTTATTTTGGAAGCAGAAAAGAGTAGTACGCTCAATAACATCCTATGGTTCACATATGATGCAGCAGACACATACTTTAGCCAACTTATCATCAGTTTAGCATTCACACCCTTTGCTCTGCTTTTAGGAATTAAGTTTTTTAGCGGTGCAGCGAATCCCTATACTGTCGCATTCATAGTAATGAGTGTAATTATGGCTTTTTCTAATCTTTTGGTTGCAATTTTAGGCCCGATTATTGGTTCGATGAGTGATGTAGCTGGAAAGCGAAAGGGTTACGTTTTAATGGTAGCAGCGGTAATGATCGGAGCGTCAGCAGCAATTACAGCGTTACCTACTGATTATCCAGGTTTCACTTTTTGGACTGCATCAATTTTATTCGTGATCGCCAACTTCGCGTATCAAAACGGACGGATGCTATATAATGCTCAAATTCCTTTCATTGCAGAGCCAAAAAACCGAGCAGTAACACAAGCAGTAGGAGGAGGTGTCGCACCTTTAGGTTCTATATTAGCAGTTTTGACATCTATGCTTGTAATGAAGAGATTTCCAGAAGCAACACACGTCAGTACATCTCTATGGGATGCAGGATCAATTGACCCAGCAAGTGTAGAATTTGGGGGATTGAGATTTTTATTCTTGGTTGGAGCGATTGTAATTTTTATTATGGCATTTCCTTATATATTCCACAAAGAAATTCAAAATCCCCAGAAGATTTCTTTGAAAGAAAATTGGAACCAATCGAAACAAGTATTTCGTTCTACTGGACGTGAGATAATTCGCGACAGGAACTCGATCTTGTTCTTCTTTGCCTGGTTTTTCATTACAGATGCCGCCAATACAGCAATCCTTTATATGTCGCCAATTATTACTGATGCGATTGGATTTGAAAGAGAAGTACGAGATATCATATTATTCATTGCTATTGGGGGATCCTTAATATTTGGCATTCTCACAGGAGTAGTAATGAAAAAGAAAGGACCGAGATGGACGTTTATTGTAAATGCGGTATGCTGGTCTATTGGGATTGTGATTACAGCTTTTGCAGGATGGAATATTTTAGGAATTGATGGAACTAAAACGAAGTGGTTGATGTATATTGGAGCTACCTTTATCGGAATAGGGTTTGGAGGTATATGGATTGTTGGAAGACAATTTATCATGGTTCTAGCGCCACCAAATAAGCTTGCACAATACGGAGGGTTCCAAGAAATAGCCGGACGAGTTTCTGCAATTGTTTCCCCAATTTTTTTCTCTGTAATTATGTTTGTATTTTCACCTATTGTCGGTGGAACTCATCATGCATACAGATTAGCATTAGCACAATTGTTCGTGTTCTTTTTGATAGGAATGACTATTTTGTTCTTCATTAAAGATCCGTTCAAAAGATACGATGCTGGAGAACGAGCACCCTATCCTAATTTATACGTAAAAGTCCCTAACAGCGATTAGCAATACCAATTTATCCCAATATCTTTTATTTTTATTTACTTTAGTATAAATAGATTTTCTGCCATCGCGTAGCAATATTTGTATCACGAGAAAATCGAAAGTGATTAAAAAAACTTGAATATAGTTTTACGAAAAGTTTCTACTAAGAAATTCTCGAAAATAACTAGTTTGAAACATCATTTTCGACCGAAATAGTTTTATTATTGAAAAGAATAGCCTTTTGATAAGAAAGAAGAAAGAAATCCCAATAAAAAAAATCAAACTTAGAGCAATTTTCAGTTCTTTCTTGAATGTAAAGCGTTTTTGATTTTCTTGTGAGTTTTTTTATTGATATTTCGAATATCATAAAGAGTCTTGTTTAGATTGAATTTAAGTCAAAAATGGCTGGTAAATCAAAAGCTACAATATCAAAGGAAATCTTCCAAAAAGGATTAAAAGATGACATGTTTCCTTTTCTAGCCAATCTCTACAAAGAAGGTAAAATTTCCGTGAAACAAATCGCTAAAATTACTGGAATTCATCATACCGAGATTTACTCTATGCTTCCGGAATACATCGATGACATTGATATGGATGATAAAATTTTGGAGGATTTTGGGAACTTCGACCAGGAATTTAGAGCATATCTGAAAGAATTGAAGAAAAAGGGAGTTTCATTAAGTGACAGTATCCGTGTATCGGACGAAACGCTTGACGATTTATCGGATGATTCATAAACGATATCTTAGAACTACCCTTAAAATCCACAGATTTTTTGATAATTCCTTAATGAATCTTTAAATAATTACCTTGTGAAGCATATTCGCGTTCGTTTCCTATCCCTTCACTGAATTAAGGGCTTATATGGCTTCACATTCAACCAAAACAATTTTATTTTTATGAAGCATACCTATCTGATAAGAATGAAGAAAGATATTGCCATAAAAAAAATTGCTCCTCGAACAATTGTTGCGTTCTATGAAGACTATTTTGAACTGAATGCTGGATCGATTATCTTAGATAATTTCATTCTAGTTATTGATACATTATTATATCCAAGCCAAACGAGGGAATTCCGCGCCTATTTAGATCAGAATTATAAGCAACCAATAAAATATCTGCTCCTCACACACTTTCACGGAGATCACTTACTCGGAATGGGAGAATTCAAGTCCAATGACATCGAGGTGCTCGGAACTGAGCAATTGGTAGACAATATGAAAAATCGACTGGAAAATAATTGGTCTCAGGAGTCGATCGCTAAGTGGAAGGAGGAGGAACCCGATAACACAGAGGATTTTGATGCGATTGACCTATTTCTTCCGCACCGAACGTTCGAGAAATCACATGTCATCGAAGATGGTTCATTAAGAGTGGAATTTTATCATTCTGGAGGGCACAGTGGGTGTTCAGCTTGGGTATATTTTGCTGAGGATAAAGTCATTTTTACGGGTGATGAACTCGCATCGTATAATTGGCCGTTCATTAGTGAACCATCAGGTAATCCCGATACATGGATACAAGCTTTTGAGCACATGCTCTCATTGGATGTTGAAAATGTCGTTCCAGGTCATGGGAAAATCGTCAATAAAAAACACCTTCAAGAACATTTGGAGTATCTAAAAACCTTAAGGTCCATAGTACTAAAAGGAATAGAAGATTGTATTAAAGTCGAAGAACTTGTTGTCCCAGAGTTCTATAAACCCGCAGAAGACTGGCAAATTCCAAAGGCTTTGGAGCATCTTTATAACTTTTATTCTAAGAGATGATTCATTATCTATTTTTCTTGCTAAATTAGTTAGCAAAGAAATTCTATATCCTAACAATAGACATTTCCGCCTGACTTTAACTGATTTGCTATGAGTAAAATACCCACTAATCCAGAAGAGTATCTGAAAACCTACACCTTAAAACTATGTACGCTTGGAGATGGAGGAGTAGGTAAAACCACATTTGTTGAACGGGTTGCAACTGGCATTTTTAACCATAGTACAAAAATTACAATTGGGATTGACATTCAATCAATCCATGTTGTATTGGATACAGACGGAGAAAAAATCCTAATAAGGATTTCAGTGTGGGACCTTGGTGGTGAGAACCAATTCCGTTTCATTTTACCGACTTATATAACTGGGGCTGATGGAGGTTTACTATTATTCGATGTGAGTCAAGTCCGAAGTATGAGAAACTTACATGAATGGGCGGATTTATGGAGAGAACACACAACCCCAGGGATCCCGTTATATCTGGTTGGAGCGAAGTATGATTGTTTGGTACCTCGTTTCGAACCAACGATACGATCCACAATGCAGACATTAAAAAAACAATTATCTGCAGATAAATGCTTTCTAACCTCGTCCAAAACGGGGGAACAGATATACGAAGTTATAATAAGTATCATAATAGACATGCTTCAATTCAAGAAAATCAATCTAAAATTGCAGGAAGAAAATTTTCATTTCTCTCAAAAATAATGGAAAAAACCTGGTAAAAGTTTTGAAAGCATCAGTATTTTTCGACTTGTTTTTTTATTCCCTTATTCATAAAGTCCGTATAAAAAAACCTTATATGAAAACGCTAGTTTTTCTCTTCATTGATGAAAATACATCAAATTTTTTATAACGAATCGAATTTTTCTCTCTATCTTCAAGATCAAATTAGGTCTCTTCTACAAAAACAATTCCCCCGCTTAATTCCGGATGAAATCGACCAAGTGTTCTATAATTTCAAAAATCCCAAGCGGATTGGTTTTAAAACGATGATTTTTATTGCGGAAGATTCCCAAAATAATCTAGAAGGTGTAGCCATTGTATTACATGAATTTACCCTCAATTGTTTCTATTTAGATTATATTGCAGTTGTACCCGAAAAAGGAGGTTCTGGAATTGGAGGAGCCCTTTATCATCGGGTTCGCGAAGAAGCGCTCTCGTTTAATGTGATAGGTATTTTTTTTGATGTCGCAACGGATAATCCCACCCATTTTCCAGATGTTAAAAAATTAAACCAAAATAAAAAAAGATTGAAATTCTATGAGGAATTTGGTGCATATCCAATAGTAAATGATGCATATAGTGAACCAGTGAACGATAAATCATATCCTTCTTTTTTAATGTTTGATAGTTTAGGAAAAAAAACGGTTCTCTCTTCTCAATATATGCAAGTAGTGGTTCGGGTAATCCTGGAACAAAGATATGGAGATGTATGCCCGTATCAATATATCGAAAAATTGGTTCAATCCTTTAGCGCTGAACCGATACTCCTCCGAGAACCTCGATATATCAAAAAGAGTAAAATCGAAAACGAGCATGAGATCATTTTCCGTAATTTGGGTGTTCTTCCCTCCCAAAAAATAAAAATTATCATGAGTGATATTCAAAAAACCCATCATATTCCTGAGAGAGGGTATTTGGAATCGCCTGTCCGAATATCCGTTATTTGGAATGAACTCAAAAAATCACGAATATTTGAACCCCATATTCCCCATGATTATCCCGATGAAATCTTGTATACAGTTCATGATAAGGAATTTGTTGAATATTTGCAAGTTATATCCGAGAAAATTGCCCCCAAAAAATATATTTATCCAGTCACATTCCCTG
>SDNX01000083.1 GCA_004524545.1 Promethearchaeota archaeon | reverse complement strand
TTCTTGTGCGTAGGTCGTCCAATAAATAAGACTGTATGTTATTTCCATCTATTTTAATACTTCCTGAATCGATATCATAGAATCTGAGTAATAATGACGCAATTGTGGTCTTACCCGAACCGGTATGTCCGACAAGAGCAACTCTTTGAGCTGGATTTACATGGAAAGATATGTTTTTTATAATGGGAGTCTCAGGAATGTATGAAAAATTTACCTTTTCAAATTCCAATTCTCCCTTGAATCGTTCTTGATGAATTCTTCCCGAATCTACTTCTTTTATTTGAGGTTTTTCGGTCACTTTTATTATACGGTCTAAAATCGCAAAAGCACTTTGAAATGAATTAATATTTCGAGCTAATGCTAATACCGGGTAGTAATAATAGTCTAACAAGAAAATGAACAAGTAAAACACTGAAACAGTAAAACTCGCAAGATGATTGTACTCTAAGGTTCCC
Organism: Promethearchaeota archaeon; assembly: GCA_004524545.1. Taxonomy (GTDB): domain Archaea; phylum Asgardarchaeota; class Lokiarchaeia; order Sigyniarchaeales; family Promethearchaeaceae; genus AMARA-1. The sequence continues at coordinate 10,233 of SDNX01000083.1, read as the reverse complement.
ACCAATAAAATCACAATGGTTAGAATATGTCGTAATAAATCGCTAACAGGTCCCACAATAAAAATTGCAAAACCTCTTCTCACGGAAGATCGATAGGTTTCCTCGTTTAAATCCTTCATTTTCTTAATATTTTCAGACTCACGATTGAATGCTTTACAGATTTGAATCGACCGCATGGATTCATTTATGTTTTGATTTACATTCGCCCAATTCTTTCTCCATTTACTACTTACCCTTCTCGTGTAGTTTCTCATGAGTAAAATGATAATAAATAAAAAAGGCATAAAGATCAATGCAGAGAAAGTTAACCATCTGGAAAAATAAAACAGAATACCTAATATAACAAATAACCGAATTAAATTCGTTGTGACATATACAAAACGATCACCGGTGTCGGATAACTCTTGAATGTCATTTGTGATTGTACTCGTTAACAAGCCTGATTCCGTATTGTGAAAAAAATCTAGTTTATTCCCTAATACCTCTCCAAATACATGGTTCCGAATATTATTAGTAATTCTGGTGCTGAATTTATAACTATAAAATCGGTGCAATACTCTAGAAAACCATTGAATAATCAAGATCAGGAAATATCCGAGTAGTGGAGGTAATATTAATTTTAACTCTGTACTACTAGACTCATTAATCAGCCCCATTGCCCATTTAAATAAAAGAGGAGCAGTGATACCAAATACAACATTTAGTAACATCAGAAAAACTAAAGTACGGAACAACCTCTTAAAGGGAATAATATAATTCCATAACGTCTTAAATAGTTCCTTGTCTGAATGTGTCCTCTCTTCCTGTTTGGATTTGCTTCTATTACCCTTTTTCATTGATCAACTACCTCGGATTCGATAGCCTCTGGTTCTAATGGGGGGAGCTCAAAATGTTGTTCAAATAATCTTCGATAAAACATGTTTGTACGAATTAATTTTTCATGTGAACCAATCCCCACTATTTTTCCTTTGTCCAATATTATAACTACATCGGCTCTGCTTATTATCGCTAATCGGTGAGTTGTTATTATGGTGGTGCGAGTTTTTAGGATTTCCGTTATTGCCTTCTGAATTTTTATCTCTGTTTTTGCGTCCAACGCTGCAGCGGCGTCATCCATTATTAGTATTTTAGGATTCATTAATAGGGCTCGTGCTATAGATATTCTTTGAGCTTGCCCCCCTGAAAGACGAACTCCTCTTTCCCCAATTAACGTGTTGTATTTATCGGGCATTTCCTCGATGAATTCATGCGCTTCAGCATACTTTGCAGCATCGATCACTTCGTTTTCAGATGCACAAGGTTTCCCAAATCGGATGTTTTCCATAATTGAATCATTAAATAGAAAAATATCTTGCTCAACTGTTGAAATTGTTTTCCGGAGTGATTCGTTAGTAAACTGCGTTATTGGATGTCCTCCCACCAAAATTTCTCCTATCGTTGGTAAATACAACCTTTGAATTAACTTTGTCAAAGTAGTCTTTCCGGAACCTGGTCCCCCCACAATCGCAAAAGTTTCGTTTTCTCGAATCAAAAAGGAGACCTCCTCTAATACATTTTGTTCCGAATTATCGTAGTGAAATGAGACATTTTTAAATTCCAATGTAGCAGGAATTTCATCCAAAAAATTACTTCCTTCTAGAAATTCTCCTTTATCTTCAGCATAAATTATTTCAAATAGTCGATCTGCGGATGCTTTTGCACGAACAATAAAAGACATAGCCCAATCTAACTCCTCAGAATGACCTATCATCATTAGCACAAATCCCGAAATCACCATCACATTTTCTAAGGTTACACTAGGTAACGCAGGATTATCTTGAGATGCGAAAAAAAGTGATAATCCGATTAAAATCGCAGCATAAAGCGTAACAAGTAATTGAGGGTAGAACCATGCAGATTTCTTTCCCTCCCTTATTTCTGATTCCAATAATGCATTATTCGTTTTAATAAACCTTCTTTTTGCCCATAGTTCGGATCGAAATCCTTTTATCTCCCGAATTCCTTCTAAAGAACTATCAGTGACTTGAGAAACCCCGCTGAATCGTTCTCTGGTTGTATTGGCTAATGGGGCAAGTTTTTTTGCATATCTAAGTGTAAGTATATAAAAAAGTATGACTATCACGATTCCAATGACTCCTAAACTCCAATGAACTTTGAATGCATTGATCAGATTCAAAACCCAAATTGTCAGGACTGTTATTTGAAAGCGAGTAGCGGGAGAGAGGGCGATGTTGATTGTCCTTGTGTCCCCTGTCGCCATTGCCATTAAGTTTCCCACATTTTGTTTATCATGGTAAGTTAGACTTCGATATTGAAGGGACTCAAAGAATTCTTGTGTCATATCCGTTGTTATACGATGAGCGAGCACCTCATTGATAAAAGAAACCGAGAAAAATACTACTACTTGTATACCTGCTAAACCCAGTAAGAATAATAAATCTGTTTTAATATCTGCAGTGATACCTCCTCCTTCAATTACTCCGCTAATTATTTTTGCCGTTATACGGATAGGATAGGTAAATAATATTAATTCAATTATTGCCATGATATATGTGTAAAATGTCATGAACGGGTGGTTCAAATGATATTTTACTAACCAATGCAATCCATTCCTCGGCTTCATTCTTAAAAAAGTGTAAAAAAGGAAGAATTATGAGTTTTACGATTTTCCAATGTTCATTCCTGTATTGTTTTAATTTTTCGACGATTTATAAACATATTACGTATCGCAAATGGTTCCCCCAGATCCATATAAGGCAAAAAAGTGATCAGTCAAGGATTGTGCATAAGGGGTCATATACTGATATGGACATACATTAGTCCCACTTTGTTTTATTCCAAAATGGATATGGGCGCTACTTCCAAATGTCAGAAGATATCCTAGAGAATCTCCCTGTTTAACTGTTTGGCCTACTTTAATTGTAAGGGCATCTCTCTGTAAATTTCCATATGTTTCATTCAATGCCCAAGATTCGACTGCAATATCAAATGTATACTTCCAATTATACCTCCCACCAATATTTGTCTGCCAATGTCCTCCTCCTTCGTTATACCATGTCTTTAACCCCATAATCCTCAAATCACATGGAGCAATGAGTTCAGCACTATGATTCACTCCAAAATCGATTCCGTTATGAAAATCCCCCCATGGCATTTCTCCATACCCTTGAATTGCATCAATGTACTGGGTATCAGCAATTGGGAACCCGATTTGAACTCTATCAAATGTCCAATGTGCTGGGATCATTTTATATAATACAAATCCTCCAAAACCACCTACTATCGCAAAAATGATCAAACCTACAATTAACCGGTTTCTTTTCTTTCGATCCTTAGTTTTAATGATCGCTTTGAAAATTTATAGATAATGGTCGGATATTTTCTATATTTTTTTCATCTGAAAACCTTTTTAACGAAATGAATTGAAATTAAATTATGTCGTTAGCTGAAGAATTGAAACAAATTCTAATCGAGTTAGATATCGATGAGATCGGAAATAAAGTACAAGCTGCTTTAGACTCAGGGATGAGTGCTCAAGATGTATTATCTGCACTTACTGCAGGAATGGATGAAGTTGGTCGTTTATATGAAGCTCAAGAGTATTATTTGACTGAATTAGTCCTTGCAGGAGAAACAATGAAGGAAGCATTTGTCATATTACAACCTCATCTAAAAACCGATGCCCAAGGTAAGAAAAATAAAGTGATTGCTTTGACCGTTAAAGGAGATAATCACGACATCGGTAAGAATATCCTTGTTTCTCTACTAATGTCTGCTGGTTTCGAGATAGTGGATCTTGGCATGGATGTACATGAAGATAAAGTCGTAAAAGCAGTGAAAGAAACAGGTGCCAAAGTAATTGCAATGTCATCTTTACTGACAATGACCGTCGAAGAGATCTCAACTGTGGATCAAATCTTGAAGAAAGAAGGTCTACGTGATAAAGTGAAAATTATTGTCGGAGGGGCTCCATTGAATATGGAATTAGCTAAAAAACTTGGAGCAGATGACTACGCAGATGATGCTGTTGAAGGTGTTCGGCATATCAAGACATTATTTGGTGAATAATTTTCTAAATCCTATTTCTAAGCATTTTTACACTTCATATTTTTCCTAATTTTTTATTTCAGTTTATTTCAGATCAAAGAAACTATTTGAATGAAAATTGGAATTATTCCATTTGTATCATTAAGAATTTCTAATCTTTCTTTAAGTACACTACATTAATTAATTATATACGCATAGAACTGAATGAAATCAATTTTACTAGGAGAATGTTAGGGTTAGGATAGGGGCTCACAAAAAACAAACAAAAAAGAAGGGCTGGCGACCGATTTGGGTCGCCTTGAATAAACTTACAAACAAAAATAGAATAACTTCTGATCCCCTATCCTATACTACCAAATACTCCAAACTACTATATAAATATTTCCACTTTTTCCGAGGAATGACGGGGATTTTAGGTTAAAAGCGATAAAGGGAGCCTTTTCGATAAATATGTCTGTTCTTCTCGACAAAACAAGTAGATACATTAAAAGGGGTTTTCGGATCATGAACTGATCAGTAACAAGGTTGTTTTTGATTATCTCCAACTTCGAATTAATCACTACATGCACTAAAAACCGAATAAGTAATTAATAATTTTACACAGCTTTTCGTTTTTTCCAAGGAATTGATTTGTTTTCCAATAATTTGATTAATACTAAACGATCCGCCGAATTCAAACTACTCCAATCAATAATAGCACACTCAATGGGTTCTAGTGTATTACTAATCATCTGATCCAAGAGATCTTCAGTTAAACCCTGAACAAAGAACTTTGGGATTATGAAACTAATAGATATTCTATCCAGTAATGTAGAAAAATTCCGAGCGTAATGCACTCCTCCAATTCCAATGCACACTTTTGATTCATGTTGTTTGATATAGGAATATAATTCCTCTCGCGAGAAATTCAATGACAATTCGGAGAAATTTAGAGGCGCTTCATGTAAATACGAGAGAATTGTGTTCATAATTGCGTTTGCTACAGCCTTACCACCAATATTATGGTTCCAATTGTCTTCTGCACTACCTAGTTCCATGAATATCAAAGGGAAAGATAACTGAGTTGGTCCATGATGATTGACTTCCAAATCTACAGGCCAATCTAAACCAAATTTCTGTTTTTGAGTTACTAGATTTTGGAATGCCAATCGCACGAGTCGGGCACTAGTTCTACATAATGTCTTGGGATCACCGCCAAAAGATGTTTCTTCTGACCAATTCCCTGTCGAATGGCACAGTAATGCAGGCATTGCACTTTTTGATTTATGCCGACTTGCAAAAATTGCAAAATCTGCACCAATAAAACGAGATATCTTATCTTTTGGAATGGAATCTCCCAATAATACCATAGCGGTATCGGTTAGAACTAAGCGAATATTTACATGGGCGAATTTTGGCGTTTCTAACAAGAAAGTAGGATGATTTTCCCAAGTTACCCATTCATCAGATTTGTCAGAAACCTGAATAAATGAGTAGTCTTCTAATAATTGACTGCGAATATTCATTGAAGCAATGTCTTCAGTACTAGTGATAATCCAAAATTCGAGTTTTCGTTGCATGGGCGAGATCAATTAGGAATAAGAAAAAATGAAAATTAAGATTGTGCAAATCTTCGATACAGAAATGCGCCAAGTGTAAATAATCCCGCTCCCCAAAGAGTCAACCACAGGAAGTTCAACCATATACTTGGGTCCAATAATCCAATTCCATCTACAAAAATATCTTGGAAGAGAAGAACCACAATTCTTGTGGGAATCCATGTAGTATATGGCACCAATCCTGGAGCAATCACTTCCAAGGGGAAGAATGCGCCTGAAAAAGTCATTAACGGAATTAAGAACACCCAGACTCCTCCTCCTGAAGCTTCTGGAGTTTTGAATATCACCGCTGCTACTAAACTAAGAGCATTTATGAAAATAGAAGCCAATAATAGTGTAATTAGAGTTCCAAAAATTAGTGACCATACACTCGCGTAAATGGGGCGGAATCCGAATATTGCTAACACTCCAATGCCTATTAGAAATTGCGTTATAACTATTGCAGTATTTGAGACAATATGACCAAACAACATGTCAAACGGACGCATCCGGGATGATTCCAATCGTTTTAAGGTTCCAGTTTTTTTCTCGTTTGTTATCAAAATCGTAGCCATGGAGAGCAAAGAAAGCATACCGTACATGATATATCCTGGTGTACCTGTAGTAAGCCATGATACCGATTGTCCACTAATTGGAACGTCTTCATATGATAAATCTATAGAACTTGGATTGTAATTAATTATACCGTCAAGAAATGCCATCATCATCCCTTTTATTATTTGTTTGGATGTAATGTCGGTCGAATCCCTAAAATAAAATTGAACATCAGGTTGATATTTCGGAACACTTGATTCAATTAACGATGTTGTGGATTCAATAGAACTGGACTCGGATGGTAGATGTCCTTGTAACATAATGGATTCTATAGTTCCTTGTATAATCATATTTTGAATGTCTACTGTGGTTTCCGAAGTTGTATCTCGGTAATAAAATGTAAAACTTGCATTTAAAGTAGCATCCAGGTTTGCCTCAAAACCCTCTTGAAATACTATTACATAATCAATCGGGAAATTGGGGTCATTAAAATTGGATATAAATGCATAAAAGTCAGAAATATTCGTAATATCCATGTAGGATGAGGTTACATTGATGAAATAGTTTACTTGATGTGTATAGTTGGATATGTGAGCAACCGAAGTATCATTATCAAAGATAGCATATTTCTTATGCGAACTAGAGTTAAGATACTCTTGGAATCCTTCTTGGAATACCACAACTGCATCCACTTCTTCCTCTTCTAAATCGTGTATCGCAGAATTATTATCCGTATAGTAACGCATGTGAAATGCTTCCGCATCTTCTATAATTGAATAAATTTCACTAAGGTTATAGTTTGCTTGATTTATGATTGTAGAAGATTCATCCATATTCACATATCCTATGGTATAGACGTAGGTATCATTTCCTATACGCCCTCCAAAAATTGCTCCCATTAGAGAATAGTAGAAAATCGGAATCAATAGTATGAATAACCAGGATTTCTTGTCCCGATAAATGGATTTCAGATTTTTTATAGCTATATCCCAGAATTTTGGCATAATTATTTCCTCCTAATCCCGTAGGGACCTCCCTGTGAGTGTTATAAAGACATTTTCCAAACTGTTGGAACGAATTCCCATATCAATAATTTTTAGATCGAGTTCTGCTAACTTGTCAATCAATTTATCGATGTTTTGAAGCCCTTCATGAATGGATATCCGTAAAATATCTTCTTCTTCCAGAAGATAAGATTCTGTATATTCTTCTGTTTGCTGTAATACTATTAATTTTTGTTCTAAAACTTCCCGTGATACTTCAAATTTGAGTTCAACTAAGTCTCCTGAAGAGTACTGTTGTTTCAAATCGAATGGAGAATCCAAGGCAATAATCTTACCGTGGTCAATAATTGCAACATTATCACTGAGAGCATCAGCTTCATCCATGTAATGTGTTGTTAGAAAGATAGTTTTACCACGTTTCTTCAAACTCTTAATGAAATCCCATACTAAATGCCGTGTTTGTGGATCTAAGCCAGCTGTTGGCTCATCTAAGAATAGAAAATCCGGATCATTCACTAATGCGATAATTAAATTCAACCGTCGCTTCATGCCACCACTTAATTTTTCCGCTTGAGTTTTGCGTTTATCGGATAGCCCAAGCCGATCAATTAGGTCATTTGCTGATTTTTTTAATTGTTCGGTGGGTATGTTATACATTTTCCCGAAAAACATAGCATTTTCAAAAACTGTGAGTTTTTCATAAAATACCAGATCTTGTGGACAAATTCCAATGAATTTGCGTACATCTTCTCTTTCTCGTTCCACATCATGTCCAAAGATCCTAACTGACCCTTTAGTAATACTAAGAGCGGTTGCAGCCATCTGGATAGTGGTACTTTTTCCTGCTCCATTTGGTCCAAGAAAAGAGAATACTTCTCCTTTTTTCACTGTAAAGGAAACATCATCCACAGCGAGAACCTCCCCATCGGGATAAATTTTGGTAAGATGATCAATTTCCATTGCAATTGAGTCGTTTTCAGTTGTCATCTTTATCAATCCGAAAAAGAATAGTTAAGTACATCTTTGAGTATTGATACAAAAAATCATTCATAAAGGTGTTGGTTACCAGCTGTAATCAAATATAATAGTCAATTTTTTTGCGTTTTCTTTTAATTGGTTCAATCTCTTGTATTCTCTTCAGCATTCTCTCGTCTTTCATAAAAATCGAAAAATCAAATCCTTTTTCTTGTTTTTGAGATTGAATTTTTTTCATATCTTACAAAACGAAAAAAGATATTTGTGGGATTTGGAGCCCATTTTTTATAGTAAAATCTCTACGCCAATCTTACAAAGTTCGTTTATCGAAAGAATTCATCCATCGAGTGACTATTTCCTCATTAATAGAACGACTTAAATCTAGTTCACGAGTATATTTCCAACTTATTACTGAAGGATGATTCCTATCCCGGAAAATCATTGTTTTTATGAGATTTTCAGCATGGGAATCGATCACTTCAAAGACATCCGCACTTTGTATGATACAAAATCCATAGTGATCCGCCAATGTTAAGAATTTTGAGTCTACAAGATGATCCAAACATAACAAGTTGATTCCCTCGTTCTTCAATCGTTCAAGTTTATACATAAGGTACACTGTAGGAATTGCGGAACCGAATTGAGCGGAAGTATACTGGATCTTTAAACCATTTATAGGTAATTCCACATGATTCAAGATGAGTTTTTCGTCTTGAGTGGAAATCTCTCGAATTCCAATCAATGTGAAATCCTCATCCACTAAATGTTCTTGAGAATCTATCACCCGTGTATGTAGCTCATACAAAAAGGGGTTATCAGGAGTCCATAACTGGGGAGAATCCATTACAATAACTGTCGTTAATAACCGTGAGTTTTTATTTTGAATATTAAAATTACGTCGAGTTTCGGAAATTACCGCCTTTTGATGCATGAACGTATATTCTATTCGACCGTTCCATTCCTGAGTAGTGTCATTCCGTAGAAACGATTTTATTGTCAATTCTACAGATTTCGCATTTTTTTGGGACACCCATTCAATTTTCTGATTGAGATGATGGTCATCAATATAGATCCAATCACTAAATGCTAGGAATACACTTCGATCGATTCCTCCCCCTTGTACAGAATCAATCCGGATTGCAAGAAAATGTGGTTTCTCTGTTGAAATTCCGCTGAGTTCATATTTGAATGGGGAATAAGCCCCTTTGTGAGAAATGATGTTCTTTCCGTCTAAATATACTTCTACACCAGAAGATCCATCCCCATGAATCCCTTCGAAATGTAGGACAATTTTCTTCTTAGCTAGCACAGCAGGGATTTCGAAGTTTTTAAAATACCAACCCACACCTTTATAATTCTGCAACTCCGCTGCATACCGATTCCAGCATCCGGGAACAACTCCAATAAAAAGTGGGTCCATGTATTGGAAATTATCTTCCAAAAACCATTGTTGGTCTGTTCCGATGCCGTTGGGATCGATTTGGAAGTGCCACATTCCGTCCAACAAGACTTTTGTTCGCATATGTTTTCTTGGGTTTGGTTCCCTATTAATGTCTATTTTCTCGGAAAGAACAAAATCGATTCTAGGGATTTTTTATACATAAGCCATGATCACAATATCATCCGGAAAATCAATAAAAATTGAAAAAATGGAAATCGAATCAGAACTAAACGATACTCAAGTAGAAATACTGTATATCAAAAAAAACCTACGCACTATTGGGATTGCTTTGGTGCTCTTGGTGTGCAGTTTGGTGATTATTCCTTAGTAGCGCTCATTACTTCCTTTTTAGCAATTGCCCTTCTAAAAATGTATATAATTCAATCGATTTGCATTGTTGCGTTTACGGGCTATGTTTTTAGTCTTTTGCTCAATGGATCTTGGAAAATTACGGTAAATAAAAAACAACAGGAAGAAATGCAGAAAAAAATGCATTTAAATACTAAGTTTTTAAATAATCAAGATCCATCCTACTTCATGGGATTGCCTATTTCTCATAACTCTAGGCTAAAAAGCCTTTTTGAAGAACGTAAAAAGGTGCTTTTTATCGTAGGTGCACCCAACACCCATATGG
>SDNX01000082.1 GCA_004524545.1 Promethearchaeota archaeon | reverse complement strand
TTCACTTGCATCGTCTACTTCTACACAATTTTCATTAACGGTTAACGGAGTGATTATTTTGTCCTTTTTTACGATTTCGGCTTGTTTTAATCCAGTTAGATTGAAGCTCCCATCTTCAGTGACTGAAATAGCTTTTTCAATGAGCCACATTAACTTATTTTGAACATCATATTGTTTTTCTGAATGTTTTTTTAGCATGTATGACAAACGGTTTTTTAAAGTTTTATCCCGAGAATTTTTAAAGTAGTTTTGAAGATCTGGACGTTTGGTTGCCCGTGTCAAAAATAATAAAAAGGCAGAAAGAGGCCAAAATTCCATATCATAACTTCGAGATCCAATACTTTCTAGCAGTTTCACATTATCAGAGAGCTTAAAATCATCACTAACAATACATACTTTCGTTTTAGGATTTCTAATTTTGCGAGATAAACTTACCAAAGAAAGATCGGGATCTTGTGCATGTCGGTTTTCATTAATACCCAAATTAGATATATCATTTTTTACTAATTGAATTTCTTCATCTGAAACATTGTTCACATTCACAAGGTTTTTGAATTTCGATTTTTCAGGTTCTTTATGCAAGAAAAACATTTCCTCAAACACTTGCTTTGAGGTATAGAACCGAAGATTCAATTCATCTCGAACTTCCAACAACCTGTCAATATAGCTCTTTGCTTTAATGTGTTTAAGTGTGATGAAAAAATTCGCATCAAATATGAATGCGTTAATTGAAGATTTTGTTTTACTCATAAAGATTCCTCGATTAATACTCAGCATCTTGTTTTATCCTCCCATTAATGGTAGGAAAATTGCTAAAGTATCCCCATCACCAAAAATAACATCTTGGGTGGCGTGTGCAATGATCTTTCGATTCTTCGCAAATTTTACTTTCGTCAATTCGAAATTCATTTCATTACCTAAATATTCATCAATTTGATTCGGAGGAACATTTTGAAATAGCACATCCGTTAATTTCGGATATTTTTCAATCAAATTCTTAATAACATCACGTAAGAGTATATCTGGAGACCCAAAAGGAAGAATAACCTCTTTAGTTTTGGTTATCTCTCGCAAACCAGCAAAGAACATCACTTTTATGGTCGAAATCTAAACCGCCTCTTTTTCTTTTCGTATTTCTCGATATATTTCAGATAATACATGGGGTAGTTCCGGAGCAATTATTTGTTCTAGGGCAATTTTTACAGCATTCTTTGAACCCGGTATAAGAAACGCGATAATATTATTAATGACGCCAGCAGTTGCTCGGGATAAGATTGTCGAGTTACCAATTTCTTTATAGCTTAAAAAACGAAAGATTTCTCCGAACCCAGGAATCTCCTTGTCAAAATAAGGCACAACCGTTTCAATTGTAATATCCTTCTTGGTGATGCCTGTACCGCCTGAAAAAATCAATACATGAATCTCCGAAGTAGAGCAAGTATATTCATCAAGAATTTTAGTGATTTCGTCTTGTTCATCAGGAATTATGGTGGTGAAGGAAATTAAATACTGACTGTCCACTTCTAATTGCAAGGGGCGAGCGAGAATTTCTTTCATCAATGGTATGTTTTCTTCCGTACAAGGAAGATCATTTCGAATTTCATTAGTTCGTGAAGTAGATACAATTATGATTCCTATATTTACATTCTTCGGGCAATCAAGTAAATGCTCTCGTTTAGCTTTGGATTTAATCATTCTGTTTTAACCTAAGTGGATAATCAAAAAGAAGAACCTTTCCCATTAAATATATTCCTATATTACTATATATGATGAACATACCACCTCAAATTATTGCACTAAAAGGTTATTCCAATACAGGTAAAACCAGCGCTCTGGAATCGGTTGTTAGTTACCTTACGAGGATTGGTAAGAAATCGGCATTCATAAAATACATTCATCATGATAATTTTTCTATCGATGAGAAGGGCAAAGATACTTGGAAAATGAGACAAGTGGGAGGAGACCCAATTGTTTCTTATTGTAATGACGAAATTGCATTTCTAACAAATAAGAGATTAGATGTTCATCAAATGATCCAATTACTACTCAAATTTCGAGATGATTTAGACTACATTTTTTTAGAAGGGTTTTGGGACAATGTGTATCCGAAAATTTTATTCTTTAAAAAATTAGATGAAGTTGAACAGCTTATATCGCAAATTCTCCAACTTTCTTATGGTAATGAGGTTTTATTGGCTACTTTTTGTTTAAGCGGAGTATATTTTACGAGTCCGATTTATCGAAATTCAGATTTAATAGATAGGTTTACAGCCCTGTATGAGCAAGGCACGATAAATTTAGAATTAAAAATGTATTTAGAGAGACTTCCAATTCTGGATATCACGAAAAATCCAGAAAATCTATTAGAAATTTATGAGTCATTTTCAGTGGTTCAGAAAAACCTCTAAAAAAGGTCCAGCCATTTTTTCACAAATTAATTCCAAATTATCCAATATGTTAGGATTGATGACACTCCAAGATAGCTGATGGTTAAACTCCAAGAAAATGGTGTTAAGAGTAATGGGTTCCTCTTTTTTTTCTATTATTTTCCAAATTTTATCGATAAAACTAATAAATGGCTCAATAATGTATATAACAAGCCATTCTTCCAATAAGAACTCGGATTCTAAGGAATATAATTGTTTCATACTAATATGAAGGAGTTTCTTATCCGTGAAAAAATAGTCTTTAGGTATTTTGAAGAACTCTTGAAATTGCTTAATGACTTTCTCTTTATTCCTACTTAGGTTAAAATTCATCCAATTGTTATCTGATAGGGGGATTTCTTTAAAAAATAGGATTTCCAGTGCTCGCAATGCAACATTCTTAGGTGAATATCGACTAATTGAATCTTTAAAGTTTGCACTTGCTTTAAGAGGGTTTTCTGCCAGAAAAATCGTCGTTATTGAGTTATAAATTGTTTTTATTATGAATTCTACCACTTCTGAATATGTTAGTCTTTCAGATGTAACTTGATTATAAGATTCTATTTCATTCATTAACCGTTCATTAAGGGAAGTAAGAAATGCAGAGGAGAAAAACTCATTCAGTTCATCAATACTATACTTGAAAATATGGGTGAATACATTTTTAAATGCGGAATTTGTTGAAAGTTCGAATGCTGCGTGTAAGAATCGCTCAAACAATAGGAAATACCGTGAGAAATTGGGGTACTTATCTTCTAAAATCCGAATTTGGTTCTTAAATACACCAGGAAGTAGAATATTATCTGATTTGAATGTTTGTTGTAGACCTTCCCCAAAATACTGTAAATTAAATAGAAAGAACAATCGATATTGTTCTTGCAGTTGAGATCTGTTATTTGATTGAAATGTTCCAAACAAGACAGCATTCTTATTACAGAAGTTGAATAAATTCAACAATTTCGATCTCTTATCAGGAGAACGTGTAAATTTCTTTGATACGGTATCAAGAATTTCTTCTGTTTCATAATTTGAGTCTTCAACACGTGAGAACATGAAGTTCAACATGTCAAGAAGAGGAGTTATATGCCCCAATGAAATGCATTTCTTTTGTATTCGTGTCAATACGGAAATAATGTTGGGTTGTAATCCATAATATCGATCCAATGCTAATAAATACAGTAAATCTTTTTGCATCTTGAGTTTATTTCTAACAGAGTCAGGTATTTGAGGAAGGAATTCAGAGAATTGAAAGATGTGTGAATTTAGAAAAAATTCTTTTAGATATCGTTCCCGTTGCCGGATTGTTATCACAAAATCTATCTTTTTTGGATTGTTGATACTTGCCAGCGCTGATATAAGTTCCACTTGAAAGTTCTCAGGAATAACTTCACTCAGTATCATGCCAAATACATGCGATATTGACGAAAAAAGATATTCAATTATCTTTTCCAGTTTTTCTTCAAGTTTATATTGGGTTTTTATTAGACTAAATGCTGAAATCTCGGACTTGATAAATCTATAAGAAAAATCAAAGTAAATGTCTTGATAAATATTTACTGGATTATTTGCATACACTAGAGATTTTTTTTCAAATGGTAGGATTTCTGTCAAGAAAAAGGAAAATAAATCCAGGAATTTCTTTTTAAAATATTTTGTAGAGATAAATTCATCCTCAAATGGTATAATTTTACTTAAATTTTCATCAGATATTTGTTTATTCTTTGATAAATGATCATCGTGATAAAAAAATTGTAAAATGTTTTTATTTGGTACTACGGAAGGGAATTTTTTGTAGATGGATGGATATCTTTTTTTAAATGAAGCATAGGAAAATCTCACTTTTTTTCTCCAAAATGGGTAAATTTTTCGTTTTCGTTCGATTTCTGTTTTTAGGAATTTTACAATATCAGACACATTGTAGAAATCCTTAACATTCTCACAAAATCTTCGAATAAAAATACTCAATTTGTTTTCCATTTATCTCCCAGTATATATTTGTTAAATTCATATATAAATTGATCCAATAAAATAACATAAAATGAATGCTAATTTAGATTAATTATCATTACATTTAAAAATTGTCACTATTAGATTACGAACGCTTATAATCTGCTCATTTTGTATTTACTAAGCCATCGTTTTGCTAATTTAGATTTTTGTATTGAAAAAATAGAATTAATTTTTTTTTTATGAAAGAATCATAGGGTAAATAATTAAACCTCATGTTTATATTACACATTTAAGTGAACTAGTGAAAATGTCAGATTCAATGAAAAAGGATCTCGAATCCGTATTTAAGGATTTAAGCGATGAGGAAATTCAAATATATGAATTAGCGTTGCTAAGAGGATATATAACCACTTCAATGGTAAACAATCTCAAAATTAAAATTCCCGTCAAGAAAATTGAGGATCACTTTAAGAAGCTGGTACAAAAAAAATTGTTAAAGATTCTGCCTGGAATTGTCCCTCGATATATTCCTCTGACTCCAATCAAGGATTATCTGAACTACTTGGATCAATTTGATTCTGAGAAAACAGTAATTATAAAAAAACTGCAAGAACTCAGAAATAATCAACAGAATGTGGCAAAAAAAATATCCGCAAATACTCAATCAGCCATATCATCCTCGATTGCCAATTTGACACAAAAAATAGGGGAATTAAAAACAGATTCTTCTAAGCAAGCAGATAAATATTTAGAAGAAATTGATACCGCTCTTCAAGCTTTGACAAAATCCATTGAGGAAGAGTTACAAGAAACATCCAAAAGAACAAGTAATATGTTTGCTGATGAGATTGCATCTAAATCTGAAGATTTCACTCAAAAAACTACTAATTTTCATGGGGAGTACACCATGAAAACAGACACCACCATTAAATCATTTGAAGAGAAAATTGCGCTTCATAAGGAAGAATTGAGCAAATTTTTTACAAATCAACAAGAAGTCATAGATGGCTCTCTCAATAAAACGAAAAGCCTCGTTTCAGAACAAGCTGAGCGCATGGATGAAAAAATGGAAAAGATCAGCGTTGAGTCTCAGCAAGTTTTAAAAGAAAATGTAGAAAACTCTGCAGAAACCATCGCTCAAGCCATCCGGAATGCAGAAGATATTTCAAAAAACACGCTTGATAGTGTGATTAAGAATTCCAATACAATGCTATCCAATTCAAGTAATGAAGTCAAAAAAACATTTGATAACACGTACACTGAGGTACAAAATACCGAAGACCAATTAATTAATGCATTAGGAGCTCAGCAAAATGAATTGAAAGTAAAAATCCGATCCCAAGTTACCGATTTAATGAGCACAACTACCAACCAAATGACCAAAGTTGAATCGGATTTATTATCCAATTCTGACGCTCTAGTTAATAATTCTATAACTGAATTTCAAACTTCTCACAAAGAGTGGGAAAATTCATTAAGTAATGTCTTAACGGATACAATAAATACGGTTAATGAAGGCAGCACTCAACTGAAATCGATAATTTCTAAATCCATTCAAGAGGAAATAGCGAAATTTAAAGGAGAAGTTGTCACAGAATTAGCTAAAATTCAAGATGAGTACGTCAAACGAGTGGAAAAAACTGGTAAATCATATGAAACTGCTTTTAAAAACAATATAAACGATAAATTAGTCAATTTTCAAAATTCACTTAAGAAAAACTTAGAACTTTTGAAACAGAAAAACACAGAGCTCACCTCTACTCAAACTTCATTATACACCGAATTTAATACGAAAATTAAATCATCAATTTCCAGCACTGGAGAACAGATCAACAAAGATTTTCGTTCAATATTACAGACAGGATACGAAAATGCGTTAAAAGCCATAGGCAATATTTACACAGAAAACTCAGGGCAAGCAGAAAGTTCCATTAATTCGACCTTGGATATTTTAAAACAAAATAGTAAATTATTGTTGCTAGATATTGATGAAGTGGCAAAACTTATTGATGAGGGCTTAAAAACAGAATCCGGGAAACTTTTAGATACAGTTGATGAACGAGTTAATAAGATAAGGGAATTAGCACACCAAACAATCGAGAACCAAGATATGATAATAAATGAAAGTGTGAAGAAGAATAAACAAATTTTGGAAATTCTCGCACAAAATGCAAATTTTTCCTTGGATAAAGCAAGTGAAGCAATGAAAAATACCATTACTCAATTCGAAATGGGATTAAATCCGAATATCATGACCATCCTCGAAGAGAGTAAAACTGCGATAAATACAACAAAACAAGAACTGTTACAATTGATGGAAAAATTAAAATCAGATTTTTCCGAAAGTGCAACAACAATACAAAGCACTTTTAATTCTTCTTTAGAATCTTCCACCGGAGAACTTCAAAATATAATTCAAGTGCACAACTCAAAAGCAAATGAAATGATTGCAAATGTAAAATCAAAAATAGAATCTGCATTTCACAACGTAACCGAAACTTCAGATACTATGTCCAAAGAAATTGAAAAAACAATAATGGAAACAGGAAAAAGTATCCAAGGAGAATTATTCACTAATTTAACTCAACTCAGCTCAGATGTAGAAACGAATTTTATTGCCGCGGCAAGTACATTAGAACTTCCAAAACAAATGATCAAGGATGTCTGGAAGAATTTCATTGATAGTAAAATGTTTGATAGCGAAAAAACATGGATTATATCAGGTTATGAGACTATTTTGGAATATGTTCATGAAATGATTGGACGATCTAAGGCTTCTGTTTTCCTTTTAGTCCCAAAATTTGATGACCTCGACTGGAAATTGATATTAGATATTCGCAAAAAGGGGAGAAAGTTCATCATATGCTCGAATTTAGAAACTGCAAAGGATCTAAATTTAGTGAATCAAGCCTTCGAAAGTGGAATTGAATTGTATTCATATACTGAAAAAGACTTCATTGCAGCATATCATGATAATGAAGAAATCCTACTTGCAGCTATCTCTCCAAAAGAAGACGAGACTACTTCAATCGTTTCAGAGATTTCTCCAATGGTCACTCATATGTCTTCCATGTTCGCGGATTACTGGCGAAGATCCGCAAAAAAATACCAACCAAAATAACCCTTTCATTATTTCTCAATTTCCATTATGAGAAGAGAATAGGTGTCTACCCCGAACTTTACAATATATTAAACTATAGATATTAATTAGGGAACCCTTTTTAAGTAGCAAAATTCCATAATAATCAAGAATAACAAACAAAGAAGTGTGTTTCAACAAAACTTTAAAATTCGCGCATGCAATTTCAGTATATTTCACTCTGTGTAGGGAAAGCAATATGAAAGATAGTCCAAAACCCGAAAAATCCATAAAAAAATCTGTAGTGCAGAGCAGGAAGGAAAATAATTATATTATTGAACATCCTTGTTGCGATGAACCTCTTATCAAAGAACAAGATGGATTTTTTGTATGCTTAAATTGTGGAATGGTGTATGATGAACAAGTTTTAGATGCATCTCCACGCAGAGCATTTACACAAGATGAGATTGCCAAACGGAAATCTGCAGAACCCGTATATAGTCCAATCGGACCTCGAACGGTCATTCAAGGTAATACAGATGCAAAAGGTTCATTATTATCTCCAAAAGGCAAACAAAAATATCATCGTTTGGCAAAAATACACCGTTCTCTGACTACTTCTTATGAACGAAATCTTTGGATTGCTTTGCCAAACCTTCAACGATTAAAAGAACGGCTGAACCTTCCTGATGCAGTGGAGGAAGATGCTCTGAGAATCTACACAAATGCAGTAAAAAAGAAACTCACTATGGGGAGAAGCATTGATACATTACTCGCTGCTTCCATATTTGCTGCGTTAAGAATTCATGAAATTCCTCGCACAATTGAAGAAATTTTAGATATTGCAGAATTGCCAAAGAAAAATGTGATAAAAAGTTATCGGCTTATATTGTTAAAAATTTTGCCCGAAATGGGGGTTAAGATAAAACATTTTGGCGCAATTAGATATATAGATAAATTCATTGAAGAATTAAAGCTCAGCATGGATACACGTAATAAAGCGATTGAAATACTGAAACTTGCAAAGGAGAATGGAATGCCAACAGAAGGTAAGGACCCAAAAGGTCTTGCTGCAGCTGCAATTTATACCGCTTCTAAATTACTGGGAGAGAATCGCACCCAAAACGAGATTGCTAAACTTTCACATATAACTGAAGTAACCTTACGTATGCGAGCTAAGGATCTAAAGCAATTTGGATTAGACCGTATGAAACAAAAGGATGAAATGAAAAAAGCAATATCCTCTTGAGTTCATCCTCTTTATTTTCCAAAAAAATCCTCCGAAAATCAAAATTAACTTGTTTTATTAGGTTTTAGGAACTTTTACGCTTAAATAATCGTTTTCTATAGAGAAAAACTGCATAAAAAAGTGAAAAATTACAATACAATGCATTTAGAACTGAATAGTTCCTACTAAACTAAATTATGGAGAATTCTAAAAAAAAAATGAGAAGAGAGGTAATTTATCGTTCTTTCTTGAAGGATGTCAATGTGAACATCAATCCTATAAACCCAATTATTCCGGCAGTAATATATGAGCCAGTTGTTAAATACTGAGCCATTACTTCTGGATGATAATCCAAGTCTTGGTCTTCATTGAGTATATCCAAAGAATTTGGTTCAAATACGATGAGCCATGTCAATATTTCATCCATTTGAGTAGTAGTCAATCCAAATTCAGTGCGTAGCATATTATATACCGTTGTATCAGGTTCAGTAGATCTTGCTAATTCAAACCAAAGGTGTACTCCTGTTGTGTTGGCCAACCCATGTAACGTGTTTCCATTCCATAATAATCTGGCAGTGGCTACATCAATACCGACTGATTCAGGTGGAAAACTCACTTCAAATCCTTCGTAAAACAGGTTGATGAACGCGATACCATTTGGAAAATATTCCCCATTTGCCCATTGCAAGTATACCTTATCACTAGCTAAGGTAGAAATGGAATAAGGTTGGAGACCTGCATATATCGGACCAAATATTTTTTCTTTGTTTGATCTAGTGAAGAAATAACGCATTAAATTTTCGTATTGGGTTTGGTTAAGATTGAACTTTGTGGTGAGCTCATTTGCGAGTGTAGCGTTGTTACTTGAGTAATACCACTCAAAGATTCCTTCATCATTTAATGGGGCAGATGTATTCAAGGGATCCCATAGATCTCGTGTTTCATTTAATCTCAGATCATATTGTTTGTATTCCCAAATGTTGTAGTTTGTTCCTAAAACCGATATTCTCCATGTGCCTGGAACAATTGAAGAATTAACCCATTGCATAAAAAAGAAATCTTCCGCAGTAGCTGGTGTAGCTGCATATGGAAATCCCCCAAGAGTTGGAATTTGAGGGAATATATAATCATAGATATAAGCGGAAACGTTAGAAATTTGTTCCCAAGTTGAATTGAAATATAATGTTAATGCATCTCTTGTTGGGATACTACTAATAGCGTCTTCGTAATCCGATAAGTAGTCCAATACGCCAATTCCTAAATGCCCAGATTCTTTAAATTTAGCATAAGTTCGGGATATTGCTAATTTTGTGAAACTCAAATTACCCAATCCACTATATTCAGAAATTCCAATAATTGAATAATTACTATCAGTATTAACGGTCCATGCTGGATCATTGAAGAACAATTCCGTAGCATTTGTTTCACCTATATAAGTCGCTAGATCGGTAATCACATCTCTAATAGCATAATATGTAACTGAGCCATTAACCACTCCAGGTATATCAGTTTCTGCTACAGCTTTTAAAGCTAATAAAGCAGGTGGAGTTGCCTCGGCATAGGTCAATTCAAATGTATAAGGTAGGAGATTTCCTTGAATTGAATAGAACGAGGTTCCTATTGATTCATCCATTCGTCGTATTAAAAGGTTATTCATTCCAAAACTAGCAGGAATCAATCCGACTCCAATAATCAATAGGATTATTCCAGCAACGAGTTTTCCTTTTCCCATAATGTTAACACCTAAGTTTGAATAAAGTACTAATTTTGTAAATTTATATCGCTCTTACAAGACATAATTGATAATTGTCTATAATTGTTTCGATATTTCAATTTTTACGTTTTATTTAACTTGGGGATCCATAAAAATATAGTTTCTCCGAAGTGCGATAAAAAAATTAAGAAAAAAATTTGGTTTTTAGCGTCTACGATATACCAAAATCATTATTATTCCAAGAAATCCTAGTAATCCACCTGCAGTTATTCCCACTATACTTACCATGTTGGCCAATTCCGTCGGATGCATGAAAAATTCTCCTGATTTCAACGCCAAGTTTGGAAGGATATTATTCCGGAAATTAAGCAACCA
>SDNX01000081.1 GCA_004524545.1 Promethearchaeota archaeon | reverse complement strand
ATATCTGCTTTCAAATACGATGCCATTTGGCATAGGGAACCTTTTGCGGGAAAGTGAATACGCTTATCCGGATTCAAAACCTTAGCAGTTTCTGCCATAAAACGGACTCCAGCAAAAATAATATTGTGTTGTGATGCATTCACCACCTTTTTTGCTAACCCTAAAGAGTCCCCAAGCAGGTCTGCGACTAGCTGGACCTCTTCCCGTTGATAGTTATGAGCTAAAATTAAAACATTTTTTTCCTTCTTTAATTTGAGAATCTTTCCGACCATAATTTGGTCCTTCTCGGGTAATTTACGAATAAAATTTTCGTTTTGGTTCTTCATCTTGTACATCAACCAATGATTGTAAAAATAAAAGAGAATCGATAATAAAATCGATTTAGTTTTTATAACGGTTTTCCGCAGTAAGGACAGAACCTGATTTCCGTTCCACAACTTTGGCAAGCTGTCCCTTTTGATATAGCACTAGGGGTACTTGAACCACTACCTGGAATGGATGGTAATATTCTATGTGCTGCCTTTTTCTGTTCAGCTGTATTATCTTCTTGAACCCATCCCGGTGATGTGGAAGGTTTTTTCTCAATCGGAGCTTTAGTTAGTTCTACTTCCTTAACATCTTTCATCGGAACCGCAGGTTTCCGTTTCATTTCCTCATTTCTTCGGATGGATTCCTGACGAATAAATCCTACACTTTTTGCAATTTGATACGGATTTAAGTTTGGAATGGGTAAAGCAGAAATAATCCATGCGACCAAATTATTTGCATTTGGAGGATCATCCCCGGTATTATCATGAAATACTTTACTATCTAGTACATCGTTACCTTTCGCCAGTCTTACCGCCCATGTGGATCCAACTTTACCAAGTTGCACCATATAAGAAGAACCTGGAATCCCCAGTGGAGCACTTAATGGTATGAAGTCATTTGACATATTTTCTCACCAGTTCATTTGTTTTGTTTTTTATACAAATATTATCTAATAAATGAAATGCCACACCTAATTATTCACCGATCTTCGTTGTTTATTTACGGTTAAGTTGTGTCATTTATTATAACAAAGTACCACAAGAAAATAATTTTGGTGGAAATTACCCATGGGAAAAGTAATCCTCGATAAAGCAACTTATAGACTGATCGTCGCGTCATGTGTTAGATTTGCAAATGCACGTATACCGGAAGAAGATTGGGGGGAGATCTACGGAATTCTTATCGGATATATAGATAAACGGAAAAACATCATCATAACAGAAGCGTACCCAATTACACATACAATGGAAAAGCAATATCTTTTAAAAGTTTCATACGATAATCCAGATTATGTGGACGCTGCACTGATAGAAGAGGAGGCTTATACAAAAGATCCACCACAATTTATAGTGGGTTGGTTTCACTCCCATCCGGGAATCAAAGTTATGTTTAGTTCCGATGATATTAGAAATCAACTTGGCTTCCAGACAAATAACCCATTAGCATTCGGTATTGTATTTAACCATATTCGATTGGTACGTCAAGTAGAAATAGCAATGCGGAAAGGAGATCCAGTCACACCTTTAAAAAACGATGTGGGATTCAAGGTATTCCGACTTAAAGACCCGAATTTGGGTACTAGAGCGTCCTATGTGGATGTAGATTTCGAAATTAAAGATGTGAGAATAACTTCAGAATTTATTGAAGAAGCAAAAAATATTGTAGCAGATGTGACTCGATTACTTCCTTCAGGAAATCTCGTGGAATACACACGAAAAAATATGGAACTGCAAATGGCTAAAATAAAAGAAGTCTATACGGGAACGGAGTCATATGTAAAAACTCTTGTCAAGAAAGGAGACACTGCTCGAATTTCGAAGGTTATGGAATCACAGCACAAAGAGTTGGAAAAACTTATCCTGCCAATGAAACATGATTTCAATAAATTAGGAGAATTCATGCTTTATGTGGAATATAAAGAACGAGGAGAAACAATTAATGGGATGAATGCTCTAAGACAAGAATGGGATAATTACGTCTCACAGATCATGGCTGATTTTGAGAAAATTGGAACTCGTTTCTGAGGGAAGTAACTCAAATGAGTAAACTTTTCTTTATTGTGGGAAATTCTGGAAGTGGAAAAGACTCCTTGGTGCAAAAAGTAATTGATACCTACCCTCTTAATCAAAAAGCTATTAAAATTCCTGTAAGAGTGATAACCCGACCACCCTCCCCAGAAACGGAAGATTTTGAGTCAGTTGACGAAGCAACTTTTCTGAAATGGGAAAAGGAGGGAAAATTTGTTTTTACATGGTTCATTTACGGATTACATTATGGAATTCGAACGGAAATACTCGATTGGATGAACGATGGTCATCCAGTAATAATTAATGTTAGTCGGAAAATAATCGAAACTGCACGAACACGTTTCGAGAATTTACGAGTAATATTTGTTCAAGTACCATTTGAGATTACCGCAGCGCGAATTCGGGAAAGAGGAAGAGAAAATGAAGAAGCAATGCAGGCTCGATTAGAACGGGCTCGAAAAAATCAAGTTTTTCCAGAGGCAGATTGCGTGATTGACAACAGTGGGGATTTAGAAAGCGCTGCAAAAGCTTTGTTAGATTATATTTTATCGGAAGTTAAAATCTAAGAGAAGAGGAATTTTGTCGGAAAGGAAATAATGAAATAAATCTCTCATACTCCTTAGAAAATTTAAAATATGTGACTTTCAATGTAATTGTAGTAGTAAAATTAGGTTTTTTTTAATGAATAATGAAGTAATTCTTAGAGCAAAGGTTTGGGAGATACTTAACACTATCCAAGCAAATCAACTATATGTTCACTCTTCAGTTTTGAGTTTTAAGATAAATACAACTGGAATGGATGCAGAAGCCACACCAGTACTTTCTCAAAATGAAGACTTTATTAGCAAGATTCGAAAGTATTTCAAATCAAATAAGTTATCGATAGACGAAGAAGAGGAGGAATCCCTGAACGCTGGGAAGAATTCTAAAGACAAATCGACCCGAAATCCAAAAATAATCACATTAGATCTCCCCGAAATTTTAACCATCACGATTCTCAATGCAATAGTTCCAAATTCAGGCATGTTACTCATTGGAGGACATGGTGGGGGTAAATCTACATTAGTAAAGCACCTGGGGCGTATGTTCACCGGACTCTCAATGAGTAACATAGAAGAATGTATTATTCGTGCTCATCCCCAGTTGACTGAGGAAAAGATGATAGCTACTCTAAATATTGCAAAACTAATGCAATCTGGAGAAGAAGAAGTACTGTGGAGAACATTTACCACCTCTTTCTGGAAAATTTTAGATGAGGTCAACCGTTTATCACCTTATGCACAAAATATGCTTCTATCAATGCTGGCGGAAGGTAAGGTAAAATATTATGACAAAGTATACCCAACGGATAAATATGTCCTATATGCGACTTTGAATCCTGGTGGTATTGGAACTTTTGAAATGTCCTCACCATTCTTAGACCGATTTTCAATTGCTGTTTACATAAGCATGCCAACAACTCATGATCTGTCTATAATTTTAGAGAGTAAAGACGATAAGCTATTAGGATATGACGAACTTATTCAAGTCCCTGCTATTCTCACAAAAGAGCAGCTTTTAAGTATCTGGTTTCTCGTAGATAAAATTAATGTAACACCTGAGTCTGAAAACTTTATTCATTCTATTGTTCGAGAATTCACGTTATGCGATAGGTTAGACAAGGGAAATTCTGAATACTTAACTCCTGAAACTGGACTATGTGCGGGATGTCATTTCAATTTAGGTAAGTTAGTGTGCAATAAGGTGGTGTCAATTTTATCCGTTCGAGTAGCTAAAGATTTACTACGTTATTCAAAAGCACTCTCTTGGCTATTAGGATTCAATGAAGTAAGAATTGAAACAATCGCTGCTCTTGCTCCGTATGTGATCTCGCATCGTGTGAAGTTTGTTAACCGTGAATTAAACGAAAAACCATATTGGGGGAATCGTCTGAAGTTTACAATAGACCTCATTGAAAAAGCGAAAATTAGATTTATCAATCGGGAAAAATGCTATGAAATTTTGAACCAATTCAGAGAAGGAAGAGGAACTGAAGCAGATTGGGAATACCTCAAAAATTTTCAAGCTAGTGATTTAATCACGAAGATAGACCTAATTCCTTTGGTAGAGTCACTGAATAATCCTGATTATAAACGAACTGTCAAGTTAATTCATAAATATCGAAATAACCAAAATTTGGACAAACTCGTTGAAATTAATGAAATGCTCCAAAAAAATCTTACATTTCCCAATCGTGGAGAGTTAATCAACATAATTGGAAATGCTCTAAGAGAATTAACATATTGGGCAAGAGATTTTCGATTCCAGCACTGGGATGTCGTCCGTTATACCATTTCCAGTAATTATGTAAGCTTTTCCAAAGCATTAGAAGAAAGTACGAAAAAACAAAGCACTATTCAGTTAAGAGAAGTCGATTTATTCCTGGAAATCAATGTAACGGGTATTGAACCAAATTCTTTAGTTCAAATCAATTGTCATGGTGGGAGAAAAGCTATCACACTCAGAAAATTGCTAGAAGACAATTATCCAAAAGAAAATTATGATGTAACACTCTCTAATGAAGAATTTGTTACTGCACTTAGTCAACCAGAGACTTCAAGCACCATAAGTAAAACTAATTCACCAAAAACCCGAAATACTGAACAAGATGAATTGGAGTATGCTGATGGTATCGCGGATGACATTTTAAATGATGATGAAGATTGATGAGGAATAATGGAGGAAATTAAAAGAGGAAAAGGGCGTCAATTCCCGAAAAGTGGTAAAAAATCAAAAAAACGGCGGTATCCTCCTTATTTTAGAAGAAAGAAATCCTCTTCATCACCATTCGGAAACGATGCGATTTTTATAAATTACTCAGAAATTGATGATTACTTCAACAATAATCTCGATTTCACGTTAAATGAAACAGATGAAAATTGTTTATTGATTGGAAGGGATGCGTGGGATGGTGCGCTTCACGATTTTCACACCCCTGCTATCCCAGATCCTACTTTTGCTTTTGATAAAACAAAAATTATCGGATTTTTCATCGATTTAGAATCATGGGCTACAATGCTTAACTTATCGAATGCTCCAACGGGATTGTCGGATCCGAAATTATACGATTTTTATAATGTGCTCTCCCTTCATGAAATAAGTCACTATGTAGTATGCCCCTATGACGCAATAACTAATGCGCGACTTATCCGAGCTGCCTTAAAACATGTGGATGAACGCTTAAGTCCGATTGTGGTAAATTTTTTTGCTGATTTAATCGTTGATATGAAACTCTACAGAAAAAAACCAAAAGAAATGGAGTTCCAATTGAGGGAAACCCTCAAGATGAGTGAATCAATTGGCAAATCCAAAGAAGATAAGGAACACAGTAATTTCTATAAAATCTTGATTAAATGCTATGAATTGATGTGGAATATCGATTTGAAATTACCTAATGATCAATATTTAGAAATAACACTTGATGCTGAGAAAATTTCCGATATTATAATGAAAGATTTTGAGGATGAAACACTTTGGAAGAAAAAAACAAAACAAATCGCGAAAATCCTCAAAAAAATTATTGAAGTAGATTTTCCCAAAGCTACTATTAAACAGAAAGCCGAGGTATATGAAGGTGTCACAACTGCTCCAGGCGCAGAAGGAAGTAAATATCCTTCTTTAATTCCATTGGATGTACAATTTGTGCAAGTTAATCCCTTAGAAATCAAGATGGGTCCAAAAAATCCTCAAAATACCAATCCATGGAATAGGAAGGATCCAGATGTTGAAGACGTGAAGAATGCAGAGGAATTAGCCAATGAAATGTCATTAGCAGATTTCATTAAGGTAAATAACGTAATGGGGTTTGTACCTAAACGAGAAGTATTTGCTACATATTATAGAGGTATTTCCAAAAACTTGGTAGAATTCAAGGTCATGAGTAAACGCCCATCAGGCTCCATACCTATTGGTATCGAGCCTTGGGTAATTGGAGATCAAATAGAAAAACTCGATATTTTGCAATCTATGTTGGTATCTCCAAAAATCATCCCTAATCTAACAACACGTAAGTGGGTCTATAAGGACGGTCCTGGAATTGAAGTAGAAAAAAGTATTCCAGATTTAATGATTGTTGTGGATTCTTCGGGATCAATGGATTGGACGTTTGGTAAAGGAAGTAAAAATAAGAGTGCATATCATCTAGCCATGATAGCATCATTTGCAGCCCTACAATACGGTATCAAAAAGGGGGTAAAGATTGCGGCAATAAATTTCAGTGAGACTTTGATTAAACAGGATTGGACAACGGATCCCTCCTTAATTGAAAAAGTGTTACTTCATTATCAAGGTCAAGGTACAGAATTGCCTACTAACGATATCAAGAGAATGTGCCGGAAAGGAGAGAGAAATTCCTTAGTTTTATTGATTACCGATTTCGAAATCCAAAATTGGGAAATTGCATTTCAAGATATAGTTGAAATATTATCCATGGGAAATAAGCTAGTTGGATTCTTCATCGGTGGACATAAATCCTTATTAAACTCTCCTGATTTCCAAGAACTGATTGGATTAGGTGCTATATTCCACCCAATCAGCAAAATACAAGATTTGGTAGGTCTTGTTATAAAGGAAGTTCAAAATGTCTACAATGGATAAACTCTATGCTTGTTCTTAACGTATACTTTTAAATCCGCATTCCTAGCCAACCATATGCGTCAACAAAAAATTGCATTGATCGCACACAATGCAAAAAAAGAGGAAATATGTGCATTTGCTCGCGAACATGAGGCTTTTTTATCCAAATATCACCTTATCGCCACGGATGGGACTGGACGAGTTATTGAAGAAGCAACAAATTTGTCCGTAGAAAAATTAGACCATGGTCCCAACGGGGGTGATATTCGTATAGCTAACCGAGTACTTGATGGAGAAATCAAAGCATTATTTTTCTTCATAGATATGGAAACACCCTTTGGACATGAAGTGGATATAAATAGTTTAATTCGAATTTGTGTAATACGAAATGTGCCCATTGCACTGAATAACACCACGGCTCATTTAATTGTTCAAGCACTAAAAGAAAATTAACTTCATCATAACATCGTGATAATATCGTGATTTTAAGGTTCAAAATAACTGAATTGCATTAGTTATAAACAGATGAGGAACACATGACTAACATTGGCTTTCTTGGTGCAGTTAACGTAGGAAAAACATCACTACTTAGATTATTTGTTGATTACTGCCAAACAAATAACTGTACCGTTATAAAAAGTGATTTTAGTGGAGAATCTACCGCTTATGATCAAGATATTCCAATCACAACGAAAACAATCCATCCTAATCGAGTGTACTTTTCAGATACAGAAACCCATAATCATACGTTATTCGCCCCAGGAGGAGATAAGGAGCGTGCAGTTGTCCGTATGGGTATTATAACTATTAGTAGGATTGCGAAACAAGTAGTTGCAGTGTTTTCTTTAAACCAAAATTTGCAGGAACAATTAGAGTTCTTCAGTTCGGTTCGCCATATTCCTCGTGAAATATACGTGTGTTTAAACAAGTTTGATCTCGTAGATAAGAATGATGGTCTTAAATTAGCCCAAAATTGGGAAATCGTAGTGAAAAACTATTTCTCCAAACGTAAAATCAAGGTAAAAGACTTCTACGTAACATGTGCCGAGAATAATGAAGAATATAAAGTATACAATAAAGCCGCTGCTGAAATGATATTAAATATTACTAAAGATAGCGATGATTTGGTTATGGAATCGGACGCTATATCAGCCAGTGCAGCAATATAGTCATTTTTTACATTTATTCCTTTAGGAAGAATACACCATCATTAAATGTAGCATTATTCCATTCAACTAGGGTCTTTTTATTGTTGTTATCGTATAAAAAAAATAAAGAAGTATTTATTTTAGGTTTCTATCTTACCTTTTTGCTTTTTTCTCGAGGAATTTTTGAGATTCTCCAGATTTTACTCGAAGCAAGAATAATATTGCGATTATCAAACACAATATTGCATACGGGAATAAAATCACATATTGCTGACCTTGAGGCATTTGGAACATCCATTTCGTTATACTGAATAATCCTCCTGCAACTACAGGACTCAATGTATCACTCATTTGAGAGAAGAAATAATATGTTCCTGTATATGACCCTATTTTATTTTTTGGAGCCATTTCCCAGACCATTACAATAGTATTAATGTTTACAAGCCCGTAGAAAACCCCGATTATTATAAATAGAATTGTAAGATAAATTCCACCGAGATCTAGATATCCTATAAGCATTACTGCTGAAAATCCAGTTGCAAGTCCAATTAAACCGATTAAGATCGTTGTTTTGCGACCTATCCATTCTGCAATTTTTCCTGCAAAAATAGCTGTCACAATCATTGCAATAGGAGCAAGAGATAACGCTCTGGAAGCACTTGCTAGTTCCCAGCCAAGATATTCTACAGCATAAGTGGAATACCAAGTACCAATTGCATTATACCCAAAAAACCATGTGAAGATAACTAGCAGCATGAATAAGGCACTTCGGTCTTTATTTACGAAAACGTTTTGCAAAGATTCCAATAATGGCTCTCGTTTTTCGGTTTTTCTTTCTCCAATATAATCCAAGGTTACAGGATCGAGTGCAATGCTATTTCTTCCAATCCTCATGAATTTATCGCCTGTAGGCGTCTCTTTAATATTTAAGTAGAAGAGAACAAATGCGAGTATTGTGATAATACTGACAAGGAAAAATCCACCCATTAATGATCGTGATTTTCCAAAGATTAAATCGGATAGAGTTGGGGTTAGTAATCCGAAAACCATTGCTACTGCCCCCATTAGATTAATAATTGCATTACCAGTGGATCGCACATTTGGATCTGTCATATCAGGCATTAATGCTACCGCGGGACTCCTAAAGAAAGCCATTGAGATGTTAAACCACATGATAACTAAAATAAGAGCCCAAAATGCAGCAACTCCTGGAAAATTATAAATAATACCCATCCCATAGAATGCAGTCATTGCACTAATTACACCAATTACAATATAGGGTGTTCGTTTTCCAAACTTTGATTTAGTTCGATCAGATAGACTTCCAAACACTGGCAATAAGAAAATTGCTACTATATTATCTAATACCATTATTACACCAACGAGAACATCAATTGAATTACCTAAACCCATTGCTTCCATGTATTCCCTTAAAATTAAAGGCATAACATTGTTGTAATAAGACCAAGCGTAACTACACATAAAGAATGCAAGCCCAATCACAAAGGTCCTTCCATATTTTAGTTTTCCCGGTCTGTTAGGAGTCATTTGAGGTTTGAACTTCCCTCGCTCCTCTACTATATATTCTTCTGTCATTTTTATACCTCAATTAGAAAATTGATAGTACATAGAGATTTCTATGTGTTATTATAGCTTTCTTTGAATTATTTGTTTTTTTAGATGAAAAAGTCAAGATCGGTGAGTTTTTTCTATAACTTCATGATTATTTTTGAGTTAAGTAGTAAGTGTGGGGGCATCTTCGGAATTTTTTACAGGATCTATTTTGGTCTGACCGTAAATTCGTTCAGATTTATACAGGGAAATCGATTTTTTCGTTCTTAAAATCCAAGAAATTAGCCCAACAATCCACTCCGCTTTTCGGGTTTTTCAGACAAAGTATCACAATTTATTTCTCAATAAATAAAAATCATACGATAATATTAGATCATGAACTATATTATCTATTTCATGTTACTCGTGAATTTTTTTATCTACTTCTTGGGGATCAACTTCCTGACCGGCCTTTTTCATGAAAAATTTTGAGTCCGCTCCGGGACCAAGCAGTATGGCATTCGTTAATACGTTATTTCGGATCAGAACTTTTCTGCAAGTGTAAGTGTCTTGTCTCTTATACTCAAAGAGAGTAGCGCCTTGTTCAGCTTCCGGAGAGGTCAACCCGATGCAATTGAGATCAATTCCAGCGATTTTCAGTCGAGTATTCCATACCGAGGGTTTGTAGGGTTCGGGATTTTTGTTTAATATATGATCTACCGCTTGGTTTGCTTGTTCCATGCTAGCTGGAATAATTCCCCATATTTTATCCTCAAATTGGATGCAATCCCCGACTGCATATACATCGGGGTTCGAAGTTTGCATAAATTCATTCACGATAATCCCCTTGTCTGTTTCCAAACCACTATTTTTAGCTAAATCCGTGTTCGGAATTATTCCAAGTTGTTGTAATACCATATCAGTCTCAATTTTAATTCCGTTTTGTGATTCTACCCATTCAACTTTCTTTTCACCAAAAATTTTACTTACTGATTGACCTAAGATAAACTCTAATCCTTGACTTTTTAGGTAAGTTTGAAGAACTTCAGAGGTCTCCTCGTCCAGTTGACGCGGTAATAGATGAGGTGCAATCTCGCAAATTTTTACTTCTGATACGATTTTTCTTAGATGAAATCCAAGTTCTATACCTAAAAGACCCCCACCGATAATAAACACGCGTTTAACTTGGTTTTCTTGAATGAATTTTTGAATTTTTTGAGCGTCTGCAATTGTTCGTAGTGCAAAATTACCTTCAACATTCGGATTTCCAAAGGATAATTTTCTCGCTGAACTACCTACAGCCAGCACTAGTTTATCATAGGAAAACGGTTTACTTTTCTTTGGATATACAAGGTTATTCTTTAAATCGACTTTTGAAATTTCTATGTTGTTGTAAAAATCGATGTCATTCTCAAAATACCATTTTT
>SDNX01000080.1 GCA_004524545.1 Promethearchaeota archaeon | reverse complement strand
TTTTATCATTTTTTCTTTTGTGTGATCAATAATAAGTGACGCCGATAGGCGGAACGTCCGACGAAACCTTTATCATTGCTGAATCATATGGAAGGACGATTGGAGTATGGATTGTTAAGCCATTTCTTCATTTTTGGCACTATTTAGGAGCATATGCTACCTGTGTAAATAGATCTATCAAAAGAAACTTGGATGGCGCCGGTATGGTGGACGAAGCCCGTCACGTCTATTGCGTCCATCTCATAGAGAATTAGAGACACCTACGCGGTGATCCTACTGATAAAACTTGGATACGTCCAGTTTGGGACACGATCCACCGGATGCAGGCGCTCAATCCGTCCCTCCAATCTCTTTCCACAATAGAAAGATAAGGTCCTCGCTCCGATGATTCCAACCGAGTCATCACTCATAGAAGGTAAAAGTTCAAGCACCACCTCGAACTCATTCGACGGGATTAGCGGAGCAAAGGGACGGTGATACTATGAAAGTAATCCGACTAAAAAAAGATTCGCATTTGCGAACAAGATATCAGTATGGTGCCGGGTTGGACATCCACAAAGCCACCATTGTCGCAGCCGTATGCGCTCAAAGCCCTAGTATGTTCAAAAAGCTAGCGGTGCAACAATTCCGCCGTACACCTCAAGGATTGGGGGAAATGTGCAAATTTTTATCAAAACACTTGATCAAAACCATCGTAATGGAAAGTACAGGCGTATACACCCCTCAAGTAAGGGATTTCCTACAGAATTTTCAGCATTGGAAGCCAAATTCTCCCGAGATTATCGTGATCAACCCGTCATTGCTACGAAAGTTTCCGGGGGAAATCCATGCGGATACAGTGGACGCGGTCGAGTTGGCTCGTCTCGGACTCTTGGGTCTAGCTCGTCATTCCCATCTTCCGCACGACAAACTACGAGAATTACGACGAGTGACTCGACAAGTGCACTATGTAATGAAGGATAGCACACGAGCGAAGAATCGCATCAAACAGAACCTGGATTTTTTTGGTCTTTCGCTTCCAGGGCTGGATCTGAACAGTCAATGGGTGCTGGAACTCTTGAGAGTGCTTATCACTCCGTCCGTGAAAGGTAATTTCGGAAATTCGTATCACGCAGTGATGCGGGGTACAATCTCTACGAAAAAGAGTACCCAGACTGCACTGAAGAGACGAGTGGCTGATTTCACACCATATTTTCCAATAACATTGCCTAGGTCCGCACTGAAGTGTTTGGAGATGTATCTTGCCGATCTTTCCGTTCAAGAAGGCATGTTGGGAATTCTCGGAACTGAGATTGAACATATACTAAACGAGACCGCTAGTTTGCGTGACTCTGTACAACGGTTAACTGCGCTACCGGGTGTGGATGAGAAGACTGCAGCCATTCTCTTGAGTGAAATTGGGGAGGTGCAGCGTTTTCCGACACAAAAACAATTTTTGCAGTATGTGGGCTGTTCTCCGACAATTTACCAATCGGGAACCATCGAACATGGAGGACATCTTAATAAACGGGTCAACCATTTTGCGAAACGGGCATTTTTTAATATAGGTAAGGTTATCTGTTCAATCGTCAAACAGGATAGTGATCTGAAAGAATACGGCCGAAAACAACTCAATCGTTACTGGAATGCCAAGAAACTCGCGTGGATGAAGACGGGAATTAAAGCTGCCCGAATTATGTATAAAATATTGAAAACTGAGGCAGAATACGTGCCATTCTACGAATCACAGAACGATCAAAAGGTTTGTACAGTCAATTCTGAGAGGACATCTACTATCCAGCTTAAAGAACTCCGAAAGCGAACTCGTCGATATCTGAAATATGTGAATAGTGTGTCAGAGCAAGCTTCTGCTCAAGCACGTGCCAAAGTCTATTCAATACTACACAAATTATGGATTGAGACGGAAGCACTGCACACATAACGCATTTAGATATCAGAATTTTCCCCTAAAGAAAAAATTGATATTCTCCGAGGTAGCGTTAGCTACCTAGGAAGTTTCTTTTTTTCTTATAATTTTCAAAATATCAGATTGAGGAACCTTTAATTGAGAATTAAACAACATAGTGTTTATGACAGATTCAGCTATGGATATTCTTGAGAACAGTCCTCTAAGCAAGCCACGTATGATGGGAACTCATGGCGAAAAAGACACAATTAATTATATTACTAATTTTCTTACTCAAAATTCACTTCAACCCCAAAAGGAAGAAATTATTTGGTCTAATGGATTGGTACGAGGAAGAAAAGTAATGGAAGTTTTTATAGGGTTATTTATGGTATTCTTCACGATCAGCTTGTATCTTGAACCCCCGTATAATGGATATCTCCCAATAGCAGGTATAATCGGATTTCTAGGGTTTATGGTAGTATTTGTGACATTATTGACAAAGGATAAGTTTGAATTTCTGGGCAAGAAAGCTAAAGGGTACAATATCATAGCCACCGTAGGGAAAGACCGCATTCTTACTTCTGAAGACGAGAACTTAAAAAAAGAAATATTTCTCACGGCTCATTATGACACCGTAGCTTCATCTATGCCGAAATTTGGAAAAATAAGTATAGCAGGAAAAGCCCTATCTCTATTATTCACTTTATTACTCACATTAACCACGGGGATTTTGTTTCTTATTAGATTCTACACACACTCTTTAAAATTGGAGACCACTATTGTGATTTTGCGATGGATAATTCTGGGATTAACTACTTTTTCATTAATTCTCATCTTCATCTCATTCTTCAGTAAACGCACAAATGACAGTGATGGCGCATGTGACAATGGGAGTGGGAGTGCAGTTTTATTAGATCTTGCTGCGTTCTTTGGGAAGAATCCCTTAAAAAATGTCAATTTAACATTCATTTGGTGCGCTGCAGAAGAATGGGGATTATACGGTTCAAAAGCGTATGTGAAACGGCATAAAGAGGAACTGATGGCGATGAAAGACCGATTTTACAACATCAATGTGGATATGGTGGGTCAGGAAATTGCGTATATGGAAAAGAAAGGAGTATTTAAGACAACTCCTTTAAATAAAACCTTGAATAAGTTAATTAAGGAATCTGCTGAAGAAAAAGAGATTGAAGTTCGTGGATTTAAATCGATGATGGCTGGAAGTAGTGATCATGCACCATTCAAAAAAATCAAATTGGAAGTTGCCACATTTCTCTCGAAAAAGGATGTGAAGAAGATTCACTGTGATCAAGATACCTTGGATATTGTAAACCCAGAGAAAATGGCTGGTGCGGTCGAATTAATTAAGAGGGTTATTCAGAAATTGGATAAAAAAGCATGATCGTTTTTTTTTATCTGCTTTATTAGTTAAGTGGATGATTATGTCGAGGAGAAATGTTTTTTTATCATCCCATAGACATGTATTCAATATCTCAGCATTAGATATTAACAAAGTTGATTAAAATGTTCAAAATAAAAATTACGAACCGATGGATTGTAGTAATTGGTGCTGTATTGATTCAATTAGCACTGGGCACTATCTATTCATGGGGAGTGTTAACTCCATATTTTACTTCGTATTTACAAGCATTCAATGCTAATATTCGCTACGAGCATACTCAATATATTTTTGCAGTAGGGTTATTTGCGTTTGCTGTTACCATGATTTTTAGTGGTAAATTACAACAAAAATATGGACCTATGCTTATTGGTTTAGTTGGAGCAGTTTTAATGAGTTTGGGAGTAATTCTTACCATTTTCATGAAAACTTTTGCAGGTGCATTTATTTCTTATGGAGTTCTTTTTGGAATAGGAATTGGGTTTGGATACGTATGCCCGATAGCCTGTGCAGCTAAATGGTTCCCAGATAAAAAAGGACTTATCAACGGGATTGCAGTTGCTGGTTTTGGTGCAGGAGCATTTATCTTCAATTTGATCATAAAAGCATTCATCAACCCATCTAATTTACAGCCAACCTTTTTCAATTTAATAGATGAAAAATTGTATTTCAATAATCCAGCAATCATTGCACGAGTTCCATGGGTATTTTTGTTGATTGGGTTAATCTACTTAGTTATGACAGCTGGAGGTTCATTATTGTTACAGAATCCTCCTGAAGGATACTTACCCGAAGGATATACGCCACCTGTAGTGAAGACTGTAGACGGATTAACGGTTGAAACTGAATTTACGCGAGCAGAAACCATTAAGAAACCACAATTCTGGATGCTTTGGGGTATGTTTATTCTCACGGCAGCTGCCGGACTATTCACAATTGGCAATTACAAAGTATTTGGACAAACTTCAACACTGGGCGGTATTGCAGATAAAGAAAGTTTCCTGGTACTAATAGGATCAATAGCAGCATTATTCAATGGCTTAGGTCGAGTAGCTTGGGGTTTCTTAGCTGATAAAATCGGGTATAAGAAAACCATGTATGCTATGTTTGGAACTCAAGCAGTTTTGATGATATTGTTGCCTTTTGTAGGTGGATCCGCAACATTGTTCTTCATTGTTGTGAACTTAATCTACTTCTGCTTCGGTGGGAATTTCTCATTATATCCAACGGCTACTGCAGATACATTTGGTGTGAAGAATTTGGGTCCTAATTACGGAATCGTATTTACAGCCTATGGTATTGCAGGAATATCAGGTGCGTTGTTAGCAACTGCTTTGCGTGCATCAATTGGTTTCCTGGGAGTATTCATCATCATGGGAGTATTCTCAATGGGAGCAATCGTAATGGCGTATTTCTTAAGACCTCCAAAACATGACTAAGTTCACTTCTTTTAATTTCTTTTTTTTCGATTGATTTCTTGATAAAGTCTTTATTGTTTCATAATTTCGTCAATATAAGCGTTTGATGTGATGTTATGACGGATAAAAACATTTGTTTTTGCGACGATGATACTGATGTAGAAGAATTGAAGCAGATACTTCTATCTCGAAATAAAGAATGGATAAAGGTTAAAAACGGTTCAAATTCAATAAACGATTCCTTGAAAACCATTGTTCTATCTTGCGTGGATTCCCGTGTACCAGTGGAAAAAATTTTTAATGCGAAACCGGGAGAATTACTAGTTTTAAAAAACGCAGGAAATGTGATCACTGAAGATATTTTACGTTCCTTAATCGTTGCAATCTTTGAATTGAAAGCAAAATTTTTCATAGTTCTGGGACATAAACGATGTGGTATGTCAATTCTGGGAAATGAAGAAAAAATCGAGCATTTATCAAATGAATTAGGTGATACTCTTGATAAATTGAAAGTTAAAATGGGTGAAGATCCTTTGAAATGGTTTAAATTTTTCCCAGAAGGCAAATGGGTAGACAATGTTCACACTCAAGTAAATTACATAAGAGAAATATTATCAGAACTGATTGATGAGTGTCATATCCCATGTATCATTCCTGCTCTATACGATCTTGATAGTGGGAAAGTCATATTTTTAGATTAAAGGGATTGATTTCCTATGGTGTTAACTGCGGGGTCGTTTATTTTATTATTTTCTATAACCTTAGCAGGTAGTTTTTTAGCCTCGATGGTCGGAATCGGCGGAGGAGTCTTATTTGTTCCAATCCTGGTTGCATTCTTTGGATTAGATGTACCAGAAGCAAGAACCATTTCCTTATTCTGTATGATTTTTGTGACACTTTCTGCAACAATTGGGTATTTTCGGCATAATGTAATTGACTGGAAATTAGGGTTAATTTATGATATTTTTGCTATTCCCGGAGTCTTGTTAGGAAAATGGATTGCTGATATTCTTTATGAAATTATCCGACTAATCGTAGTTGTAGTTGCATTATGGACATTAGCAAGCCTGATTCTCATTAGGAAAACAAAGAAGGGAGTAGACGACAAAGATCATAGTATCGTTAAAGTATCGTTTATGGATGAAGAACATCATATTCAATTATCCCAGTCGAAAAAATGGGTGTTCTCGCTAATCTCTTCATTCTTCGGAGGTTTTGTGACTGGATGTGTAGGGATGGGAGGAGGTACGGTATATACTTCAACAATGATTCTTTTAGGATTAACTCCACTTATATCAGTCGCAACTGCAGAATTTTCAATGATATTTACAAACACCTTTGGATTCTTCTCAGCAGCAATATTTCCGTTGATTCCATGGGATTTTCCAGGTTTTGGAACTGAAACTGCGCCAATTTTATGGAATTTCATCCTACCTATGGGAATTGCGTCTTTAATTGGCGCTTTTGCAGGGACTATCCTGTCCAGGCGTGTAAAAGGAGGAGTTTTAAAGAAAATGCTGGCTATTATTGCGATTTTAATGGGAATTCCAATAATTTTGGAAATACTAGGTTTATGGAATTTTTAACCTCTTTCTATTTTCCCATTCGTAAACTTAATTATACGAGATATCAGAATATCTAGAAAATGCGTAAGGAAATCTATTACTCAAAAAAAAACGCTACTCAGAAAATCGCTGAATGGGAAGAAGTATGTAAGGAAATCAAACGACGTAAACCATTCGAATTTTCCCTCAATAATGCAGCATTGCTCGTAATTGATATGCAAAATATTTTTTTATCTCAAGATTCTCATGCATTTATCCCCTCATCCCCCTATATCATTCTAAATATTCATATGTTAATGGAAAAATTCGCGTCAAAAAATCGCCCGATACTATTTTCACGCCATATCATGGACGCTTCACCGGGAAATTTGATGAATGAATGGTGGAGTGATCTCATTCGATTGGAAGATAAGAAATCAGAGATCACCGAGGATTTAGATACTTCATTGGGTAAAATTATTGTCAAACATCAATATAGTGCATTTCATGGTTCCGAATTAGATGCCACCTTACGTAAAAAAGGAGTATCACAGGTGGTAATTACGGGAGTTTTGACACATTTATGCTGTGAATCCACTGCTAGAGAAGCATTTATGCGTGGATATCAGGTATTTTTCCCGTTTGATGCAACTGCAACTTATAATGAGATACTCCATTTAGGAGCGATTCGCTCAATTGCACATGGGTTTGGAATTTGCGTATCCACCAAAAATTTGCTTTGATAATTGTATAGTAATGATGAAAATATGACAATACCCACATCTGATTCAGAGTATCACCAAATCATTATTCTTGGTTGTGGTCCCAGTTCTCTTTCAGCTGCAATTCAGTTGAAAAGAGCGAATATTCCGTTTCTCCTGATTGCAGACGAGATGGGAGGGTTAGTTCGAAATGCAAACTTGATAGAGAACCTCTTAGGATTCCCGGGTGGTATCTCTGGCAAGAAGTTTGCTGCAATTATGGAAAAGTTCATCGAGACCTATCAAGTTCCCGTTCTTTATTCCAAGGTTATTGATGTGAGAATGGAGAAAAAGCAATTTTGGGTCACCTCTTATCAACATCTGATATTTAATTGCGATTACTTGATAATAGGCACCGGTACAATCCCTAATCTTCTTCAAATCCCCGGAGAGATTGAAGCATTTTCTAAATATCTACTTTTTTATGAACTGTATAGATTTAAAGACAAGAGAGAGGGATTACGTATTGGGATAGTTGGAGGAGGAGATGCGGCCTACGATTATGCTTTAAACTTGGGGAACTCTACAAACACAATCGAGATTCTCCAAAGAAGAAAGGAGAGTTCTGCACTACCCATATTGATCAACCGTGTTCAGGAAAAGCAAAACATCGGAGTGACATTCGAAATTGTTGTAAAGACCATCATCGTAGGAGAAGAAAGGTTAGAACTAGAGATGGATACTCCCACAGGTCTGATTTTAAAAACGTATGACTTCCTTTTTGTTACAATTGGGAGATCCCCCAATATGTCATTTTTATCACCCGAATTGAAAGAATTGTTCCTGGAAGGAAGTGCAAGCGATTTAGTTAATGCAAAAATTTGGTTCATCGGGGATATAAAAAACAAAAACCGTCGACAACTAGCGATAGCAATGGGAGATGGAATTAAAGCCGCGATGGACATAACTGCAATGCTTCATAAATAAAAACATCTTATGGATATACTAGGAATAGAACCATGTCATCAGACTCATTAGAAATTCTCGGAACCTATGGAAAGGAAGAGATTGCGATATTATACGTTGCAAAATATCAAGAAAAAATCTTAGAGTTTGTCGAGAGTGTCCAACCCCCCGTTCCACGTGAGGAAAAGTGGGTGCTAATTTTATCCACACTGTATGGTTGTCCAATGGGATGTTTAA
Organism: Promethearchaeota archaeon; assembly: GCA_004524545.1. Lineage (GTDB taxonomy): Archaea > Asgardarchaeota > Lokiarchaeia > Sigyniarchaeales > Promethearchaeaceae > AMARA-1. The sequence goes on along the minus strand of SDNX01000080.1, from coordinate 2,697 downwards.
TGTGTGATTCTGGAACGCATTATCATGGATATGTATCTAAAGAGGTAATGGTGGCTCAATTGGATCATATGATCCGAAAACGATTTCCAGATGGCAAAATCGGTGTTAAAAAATTCAAGATCCAATTTGCTCGTATGGGGGAACCGTCGCTAAACCCTGATGTGATTCCATTACTGAGCGAATTACCGTATTTATATGAGGTTCATGGGTTGCTTCCTTGCATAAGCACAGTAGCTCCTGTCCAAGCGAGTGAATTTTTTGACCAATTACTCAAAGTCAAGAACAATCTTTATTCCAATGGGAGGTTTCAACTCCAATTCTCCCTACATAGTTCGGATCCAGCTGAGCGGAAAAAATGGATCCCTAAAGAAATCTGGGGATTTGAGCAAATTGCAGCGTTTGGAGAGCGCTGGTTTGTCGAAGGAGATCGAAAAATCACGTTGAATTTTGCGGTTTCGGAAGACTCTATTATCGATCCGATAAAGATCGCGGAATATTTCACCCCTAATAAATTTTTGATTAAATTAACACCTGTAAACCCGACCAACAAAGCAGTTATGTACAAACTGAATTCGAGAATTTCTGAGGACCTCGAATTAGCGAAGCGATTTCGGAATCTGGGATTCACCACAATAGTGAGTGTAGGAGAATTAGAGGAAAATCTAATCGGTTCCAACTGTGGGCAACTCGCCTCGGAGTTTGTGAATGGGAAAGTTCGTATTAAAGAAAATTACTCTAGTAGGGATTATTCTTTGGAATAAACGGAATTATTATGGCGAAATTCATTAATTTGGATTATATTTTTTGATCTCTACAGCTTGAGCGCTTCCGTACGATAATATCGTGAATAAATCTCTCGTTCTGTCATCGTGACAGCGTTTTAAAAAGAAATTCTTAATTTTTCGCTCAAGATTTTGGATATGATTCCGCGGGTTCATTTTTTTTCTCATGAATAAGATAAATAGAATTTATGCTTATTTTGATAGGTATCATTTTTGTTGTAATTCGGTTGAGATTCGAGATTTTAGAACCAATTCAAATTAAAATCACTTTAAGTTGAGTTTTATCCGTTTTTAGCGAGTTGAAATGTTTTTAATATTACAATTTTGTCTTTAGTAATATTCAATAATATTGAGGAAGTCACCAAATATTACCTTTTTCTTATTTTTACCGACTTGACCCAAACATTTATATTCTCAGTATTACTGAATATTATTAGGTATTACTATAATACTGAATAATACTAAAAAACAGTGAAAAAAATGGAAAAATTACACAATCTGTATCTATCAAAAAATGAATCAAGTTATATGGCAAATTTGAAAAATGGTTTTAAAAAAATACGCTCTTTAAGCAAATAAGGAGAATTAAGTGAGGTAAACATAATGTGGGATTATGACAGAGAAGATAAAGAACCAGACTTCCTCGATGTCGAAGATGATGAGTTTGATGACGAAGAAGAAGAAGAAGATGATGAGGAAGATGAGGAACCGGAAGAACAAGAGGAATATGAACGAATCAGTTTTACTATTCCCAAAAATATGCGTAAAAAAGTGAAAAAGTTCGCACACGATTTAAATTTGACAGTATCCGAGTTAGTTCGAGGTTCGCTTGATGGAATAATGGCATTAAGTGAAGCCGGTGTTGAGTTGGGAAAAGAGATAGAACATGGTTTAAAGGAAGGTTTGAAAGGCTTAGAAGAAGGTCTAAAGGAATTAGACCTGGAGAAATTCAAAGATTTAGAAGATCTTCATATAGACTTGGATTTTAATGATGAGGAGTATGAACAAAAAATGGAAGAATTCAACAAAAAAATGGAAGAATACGGGAAGAAAATGGAAGAATACGGAAAGAAAATGGGAGAGAAAGCCCAAAAGATTGTAGAAAAGAATTTAGCTCATTTGGAGATGGAATACCCCCATATTCGCAGAATTAGACATGTTCGACCTCCAAAACCTCCAAGAGCACCTTACGCTCCTCAAAGTCCTGAATTTTACCCAAGAGAGGAATATAAAGAGCAAGAAAAAGAACGGGCTAAAGCACGTGCACCCTTGGAAAAAATTAAGATGTTAAAGGAACTTCTCGACGAAGGAATGATTACTCAACAAGATTACGACGAGAAAAAGAAGAAAATTCTCGAAGAACTCTAATTGATTCGAAGTTCGATTTTTTTTTATCAATTTTAAATAAATTTTAAAGAGGAATTAGAAGAATTGAAAGATTTTGAAGATGAGTTAAAAGAAGGTTTAGAAGAAGGATTGAAAGGACTAGAAGGCTTGAAAGGGCTGAAGGAATTAGAAAAATTGAAAGATTTAGATTTGGATATAGATGATTTGGATACTGAAGAGTTCGAGCAGAAAATGGAGGAATTCGGGGAGAAAATGGCTGAATTTGGAAAAAAGATAGAAGAGAAGGTAAAAAAATCTGTGGACAAAGCTATGAAAAATCTGGAACGCGATTTCCCTCATGTTCAACCACCTCGACCCCCTCGTCCACCACGCGCTCCTGATGTTTGGTCGTCAGATTCAGAGAGTTTTCGAACCGATGAAAGTGAACGAGCTAAAGTTCGAGCCCCAATTGATAAAATCAAGTTGTTAAAAGAGTTACTCGATGAGGGGATAATTTCCCAGGAAGATTACGACGAGAAGAAAAAGAAAATACTGGAAGAAATATAAATCGCGTTTAACTCCGCAATTA